>JBILMQ010000073.1:0-12906 GCA_044375455.1 Caulobacterales bacterium
GCTTCGCCTTTGGTCAGGATCGCGTCCGTGGCCACAACCGCAAGGCTTGTATTTTCCCGGGCCCCGCCGTGCGCTTTGGCCGCGCCCCAGTCCTCCAGATCGAAATCCGTCGGTGGGGCCGGGCCGCCCCCGAATTCTCCTGCCTGTTCAAGCGGTTGCGCCCAATAGGCGTCGCCGCCTGGCGCAGTGACGCTGCCATAGCTGTTGACGCAGGCGAGCGCGCCCACGGTCAGGGCGTCATGCGTGACGATGCTGGCGGCGCCTTGGCCGCCAGGGCGTGCGCCGGCGCGGGCCCCGAAGGCGGCCCCGTTCCGGCCGAGGGCTGCAGGAGTTCTGGCGGCGGCGAGCGCCGCGAGGCCAAGATCACGATAGGGCGGATGAAGTCCCCATGCCTTGTCGCCGCCATTGACGAGATCGAACAAGATCGCCGCTGGTACAATTGGCGCTGTGATGGCGACGCCGGGACCAAAGGCGAAGCCGCGCCCGCGGGCGGCGAGGCCGGCGACCACCCCGTCGGCGGCGGCGAGTCCGTAGACGGAACCGCCTGCCAGCACGATGGCGTCCACGCCCTCGACGATGTTTTCTGCGGCGAGCAGGTCGGTTTCGCGGGTGCCTGGTCCGCCGCCGCGCACATCGACCCCGCAGACTGCAGGCGCATCGGCGACAATAACTGTGACCCCGGTGTGTGCCGCAGGGTCTGTCGCAACGCCGACTGTGAGGCCGGCGACATCAGTCAGGCAATTCAGCGGTCCTGGTCTGGCCATGGAAGCCCTGTCAGGCGCCTGGGAGCAGAAAGTCGCCCTCTACATCGACAACCGACCAGCCGATGAGATTGCGCCGTGCAAAAATCAGATAGGTTGTCCCGTCGCCGCCCTCGATCGGCAGGTTGAAACGGTCCTGTCCCTCAAACCGGCCCCGCAGAGCGGCGCCGCCGACGAGTTCAGGAAACCCGAAGGTTTTGGCGTCGGCGGGGCGCTGGCTGGCAAGCGCTTGGGCCACCGTCTCAGGGGTGAGCGCGCGCGACAGCACGCCGTCGGCCAAGCTTGCTGCACCCGCGCTGAGGCCAAGGCCTGCCAGGTCGGCAAGGCCCTCCAGGCCGCCAAGGGCGGCGCGGTTCTGTGCGGCGCGCACCATGTCCTGTTTCAGATTTTCGCGCACCGCTGCGAAGTCGATATGACGCGCCAGCGCCCCTGCATCGGCGTTCTGCAGCGCCTGCAGGGTGCTGGCGGCGGCGACCCAGGCTGAACCGAAGTAAAGGCCGCCCGTGACGGCGATGATTGAGACAAGTGCGCCGATGAGCTTGCCGATGCCGAACATGGAACACTCCCGCGTCGAACCTGGGGCAGTGTATCAGCTCGCGCCGGCCTGTGCAGCGCGCTTTACAGCGGGGCTCGCCAGGAACGGGCGGCGCGCTATGGTGCTGCCCGCCCGCAGGATCGCCCACCACGCATCTAGCGCACGCCCGACGCACACCCAGCATATCTGACACACACAGGGGAGCCCGCCGATGAACCGGATTATGAAGTTGCTGACTTGGTCGCTCGCGCTTGGCGCACTTGCGACGGTTTGCGGGTGCGTTCCGCTGGCCGCCGCGCCCCAGCCTGCACCGCGATCTGACGTCATCGAAGCGAGGCCGGCGCCGGATTGGCGCCATGGGGCGATGATCAGCGCCGCCAATCCCCTGGCTGTCGAGGCGGGGCTTGAGATCCTGCGCGCAGGCGGTTCTGCAGTCGATGCGGCGATCGCTGTGCAGGCGGCGCTGGGGCTGGTCGAACCGCAGAGTTCTGGCATTGGCGGCGGGGCGTTCCTGATCCACTACGATGCCGCAACCGGCGACGTGACGGCCTATGATGGGCGTGAAGTCGCGCCGATGGGGGCGAGCGCGGACATGTTCCTGACGCCCGACGGCAAGCCGATGCCCTTTCTCGATGCGGTCAAATCCGGCCGATCGACCGGCGTGCCCGGGGCGATCGCGATGCTGGCGCTGGCCCATAAGGAGCACGGCAAACTGGCGTGGGGGGCGGGCTTTCGTCCGGCCGCACGGCTTGCCCGCGAGGGATTTGCGATCTCCCCGCGGTTACATGAGAGCACCCGGATGATGATGGGCGCAGGTCCCCTCGGTGCGGATCTGGCAGCGTATCTGACAAAGGATGGAGCGCCTTTGCCGGTTGGATCGATCCTGAAAAACCAGGCCTATGCTGAGACGCTGGAGCGCATCGCCGCGCGCGGGCTGTCCGGGTTTTATGAGGGCCCGGTCGCGGAAGCGATCGTTGCGGCGGCGGGGCGCGCGCCCACGCCCGGCGCTCTGACGCTCGCCGATCTCAAGGCGTATCGTGCGACCAGGCAGGAGCCGATCTGTCGCACCTACCGAACGATCTATCTCGTCTGCGGCATGGGACCGCCCTCATCTGGGGGGATCGCCGTACTGTCTATCCTCGGCGTTCTGGAAAACCTTGACATGGCGGCGACAGGTCCGGCCCAGACGCTGGGTTGGCACCGCTTCATCGAGGCGCAGCGTCTGGCATACGCCGACCGCGATATGTATGTCGCCGATGATCGGTTTGTGCAGGTGCCGATCGCCGGGCTCTTGGACACGGAGTATCTTAAATCCCGCGCTGCGCTGATCTCGCCGGATCGGGCGATGGCGCGGGTAGAGGCTGGCAACCCGCCAGGGGCTGTGCGCCGCGGCAAGGATGCGACCGGGGTTGAAAACGGCACCACGCACTTCGTGGTCGTGGACAAGGACGGCGATGTGGTCTCCATGACCACCACTGTGGAATATATCTTCGGCAGTCAGCGCATGGCTGCAGGTTTCTTCCTGAACAATCAGCTTACAGATTTTTCATTCCGCCCGACGGATGATGCCGGCCAGCCGATCGCCAATGCGGTCGCGCCAGGCAAGAAACCACGCTCGTCCATGTCGCCTACCATCATTTTTGAGAATGGATCATTTCGTCTGGCGGTGGGCTCGCCGGGCGGCAACGCCATCATTGCCTACGTTTCGAAAGCGATCATCGCCATGTTGGACTGGCGGATGACGCCGCAACATGCGGTGGATCTTCCCAATGTCATCGCTCGCGGCCCGATTGTGGCGGAGACCCGCCGCATTGATCCCGCGCTGGTGGACGGCCTGAAGGCGATGGGCCATGTGTTCCGCGAGGGGCGCGCTGGCGGGGAGGGATCTGGTCTGCACGCCGTGATGCTGTCGCCGGAGGGCGTGCTCGTCGGCGCGGCCGACAGCCGGCGCGAGGGCGTCGCCAGGGCGCCGTGAGGCGCCCCGCAGCGCTCTCGAGCGGCCTGGCGCGGGTCCGCCTCGCGCTTTGCGTGCCCGCTGACTCCCAGGGTCGCGGCCTGACCTTACTCTGTCAGAAACTGAGTCAGTCGGTCGCATGCGGGGGGAAATTCGGCCCGTAGCCTTGTGTAGCCGACGCACCCGCTTGCGGCCCGCCACATGGCCTTCACGGCGCAGATGGCGGGCCATCTGGCGTGATCCATACCAGGGCGTGGCCATGAACTGCTCGTCGATCAGACGCATCAGCTCGAGGTTCAGCGTGCTCTCCCCGGCTGGCCGGTGATAGAAGCCCGACCGGCTGATCGCCACCAACCCGCACTGGCGCACAATCGACAGCTTCGGATGAGCCGTCTCGATCATCGCTCGCCTCTGGTCCAGGCTCTTCGACCGAAGGCTTTCGCTAAAAAATCCCGTTCCACCACCAGCTGCCCGATCTTGGCGTGGAGCTTCTCGACATCGGCGGCCTGCTTGGTCTCGGCAGCTTCGGCCTTGCCCGAAAACACCGACGCCATCCCGTCCACGGCCTGCTTGCGCCAGGTCGAGATCATAGTCTGATGCACCCCGTGCTTGGTCGCCAGCTGCGCAAGGGTCAAATCCCCCTTCAGCGCTTCCAAAGCCACCTTGGCCTTGAAGTCTGCCGAATACCGCTTTCTCGTGTTCGCCATCGTATCGTCCTCTTGTCACGGCGAGACCAGCTCAACCCGCTGTCCGAAATCCGAGGACCAGCTCAGTGCACAGCGGTCCCGCGCCCATGTGATATTCGCGCGCGCGCGTCTGCGGCGCGATGACGAGACCAGGCACGGTCAGATAGCGGGCGGCTTCCCTGCGACAAAGCAGTTTGCCGCGATCTTTGATGTCGAGTTTCGTCTCCATGCGCGTCCCAATCGTCCAATGACAGAGCATCAGCATGACGCACAAAGGAATGGTGCGGAAATGCACACGCAGAGCGCGCGAAACGCGTCTGTGCGAGATCCAGGCCGACTGCACAACGCGTCACACCGGACCACAACCGATCACGGCGGACGAAAACCCGAAATGCCCGTCGATGCGGCGCAATACCCCACATTATTCCGCAATACCCTGCAATACCCCGCAATGCACCCCACGAATTCTGCGAGAAACTTTTGCGTCAGTGCGCATTTGGGGCGTCAGTCAGCATTGGGGCAAAGAGCCAGCACTCGGGGCACACTTTTGGGCTGCTGGCCCTCGCTGCGATTTGCCGACATTGGAACGAAGAAGTCAAGAAGCGCGATATTCATGTCGCATTCGTGATAATAGGTCCTAGTACGGAGCAAAATTTCGCAATGCGCCGGAAGGCCGTTTCCACCTTGGAAAGGTAAACGCAGTGAAGCGCTGCACTGCGAGGCTTCTCACAGCGCCGTCCTGCAAGTCGGACATCCTGAAAGATGGAGGCGCCTTCAGCGGGGATCGGGCTGCAGCACGATCCTGCCGACAGCGCGGCCTGCCTTCAAATCTGCGAGCGCGGTCTCCGCCTGGCTCAGCGGGCGCGGCAGGATCGGGATCGGCGCCACTTTGCCGCTGCGCGCCAGCGCAATGACTTCGCGCGCTTCCGCCAGCGTCCCGACGTAAGAGCCTTGCAGACGCAGCGCACGAAAAGGCAGTGTTGGCAGCGGCATCGAGAATGCGCCGCCATAAAGCCCTACGACGATCACGGCCCCGCCGCGCCGCACGCTCGCATTTGCGAAGCTGAAGGACTCCTCGGACCCGACAAAATCCAAAGCCGCGTAGACCCCTGCGGTGTCGGCGAGGAGGCGCTGGGCATCGGCCTTGTCGCTCGGATCGTAGACGCTGAGACCCGCCGCCTTGGCGGCGGCGCGCTTGGACGGGGCGATATCCGCAGCCAGGATGGGCGCCTGCGGGATCAAGGCTTTGGCCAGCGCATGCGCCATCATGCCGAGTCCGCCATAGCCCACGATAAGCACCGGATCGTCGGCTTTGGCGTCCGCCACCTTCTTCAGCGCGCCATAAGCGGTCAGACCGGAGCACATGTAGGCGGCCGCCAGGCCGGGCGCCACGCCGTCGCACCCGATCAGATAGCGGGCGTCTGGAACCAGGCAGACGCTGGCGTATCCGCCAAAGCGCTGGATGCCGAGATTGGCTGGCTGCGGACAATAATTCTCTTCTTCGCGCCGGCAGGCGGCGCATTGGCCGCACCCGATCCAGGGGTAGACTGCGACGCGCTGGCCGATGTGCACGCCCGCGGCCTGCGGCCCGATGGCGGCGACCACCCCTTCGATTTCATGACCGAGGACCAGGGGAAGAGGCTGCTGCAGCGCCATCCTGGCGCCGCCGCCCAGGTCGAAATAGCCGTCTCGGATATGCACATCGGAATGGCAAACGCCGCATCCGGTGACTTTGACGAGCACTTGCGTGCCCTGCGGCGCTGGGTCTGGCCGGTCGAGGGGCTCAAGCGCCTCGGCGAAGCGGGTGACGGCTTGGCACTGCATGCTGGTTCTCCGGTCATTGGCGCCCGTCACCTTCGGCGCGCCCTGTTCAGGCGCCAAGATCGTCGCCTGCGGCGCAATGGCGCGGAGGAACAGCGGCCGCACCTCGTGTCCGGCGGACGGGACTGCGTCCAAGGCTTGACCTTGGCGCTGTTTCGCCCCATTTCCGGGATGCTCGCTCGTGCCCGGTTCCTGTCCGCAGGGGTGCACCGCGCGCAGCGCCCCGCGATCGCGTTCGGTTGAAGCTCCCTTCACCCTCGTGCGGCCCGCTCGGCGGACCCAGCTGATCGTAGGATCTGACCCCTGCAAATAGCGTCAGTCCCACTCGGCATCACCGTGCCCGAGGTCGTGTGTGCGCGACGGCGGGCCATCACCGCGCGCCCTTGACGGTCGCGCGGCGCAAGGACTTGCTGTGACAGATTTCTCTCAATTCGGCCTCAACCCGACCATCCTCAAGGCTCTGGCGGGTGAAGGGTATGCCCAGCCCACGCCTATTCAAACACAGGCGATCGCCCCGCTGATGGAGGGTCGCGACCTGCTCGGCCTGGCCCAGACCGGCACGGGAAAAACTGCTGCCTTTGCGCTGCCGATTCTGCATCGGCTGGCGGGCGAGCGCAGGTTCGCCGGCCCGCGCGCAGTACGCTGTCTGGTGCTTGCGCCGACGCGCGAACTCGCGGCCCAGATCTGCGACAGCTTCCGCGCTTACGGGCGCGGGCTCGGCGTTTCTGCCCAGGTGGTTTTCGGCGGGGTTCCGATCGGCAAACAGATCCGCGCCCTCGAACGCGGCGTTGATGTGCTCGTGGCCACGCCCGGCCGGCTCCTCGACCTTGTCCAGAACCGTGCAGTACGGTTCGAGAACTGTGAAATCCTGGTTCTCGATGAAGCCGACCATATGCTCGACATTGGCTTCATCGTGCCGATCCGCCGTATCGTGAAGATGATCCCGTCGCGTCGTCAGAGCGCGCTATTCTCCGCCACCATGCCGGCAGAGATCCGCGGTCTTGCCAGCGAAATTCTCCACGAGCCGGTCGAGATTGCCGTAACGCCCACGGCCTCCACGGCCCAGCGCGTGCGCCAAAGCGTGATTTTCTGCGAGCAGGGCCGCAAGCAGGATCTTCTTGCCCATCTGGCGGCGGACACTGCGATGGAGCGTGTCATCGTCTTTGTGCGCATGAAACACCAGGCTGACCGCGTTGTCGCCCGGCTTGATGAGGCCGGCATCGACGCCGTGGCGATCCACGGCAATAAGAGCCAGGGCCAGCGAACGCGCGCGCTGGAGGCGTTTAAGAACGGCGATGTGCGCCTTCTCGTGGCGACCGACATTGCGGCGCGCGGCATCGATGTCGACGCGGTGACCCATGTCGTCAATTATGATCTCCCCGACGTGCCTGAGGCGTATGTGCACCGCATCGGGCGCACGGCCCGCGCCGGGCTTGACGGGGTTGCTATTTCGTTTTGCGCGCGTGAGGAGCGTGGCAGTCTGAAGGACATCGAGCGCTTGATCCGTCAGCGCGTCTTCGTTGAAGCCCATCCGCTCGGTGACGCTGTCGGGCCTGATCCCGACCGCTCCGATCGCGGCGCGGCGCGCACGCCGCGCGGCGCGCGGCCTGGTCACGGCGCTCTGCGCACTGCGGGAGGTCCGGGCGGTCAGGGGCGCGATCAGCAGCACCGCCGGGAGCGTCCGCCGGCCTCGCAGGATGGTGCAAGACAGACCCGCGGGCCGCAGGATCGGTCAGCCAATGGCCAGCCCTCGCGTGACCATGTCAGGCAGGACCGCGCGGGTCACGACAGTCCCCGCCGGGACGGCGCGCGCCATGGCGGGCCTCGTCACGACCGGTCCGCTCCCGAGAAACCTGCCCCTGGGAGACCAGCACAGGCAGGCTCTACGCATGACCGGCGCCGCCAGGATCGTCCCGGTCATGACAATTTTGGCGATGACCGGTTTGAGCGACGCGACGGCGGGGCTCAGCGCCCGGACAGTGGGGCGCACGATGCTAAGCGGGACCCGCAGCGCCGCCCCGGTCGGTCGCACGGAGAAACGCAGGCCGAGCGGTCGGCTGAGGCCGGCGCGCGTGTGCGCCGGGATCTGCGTGACGACCGCGCTGCGCCGCGCGGGCGTGCTGGCGTGTGGTCAAACCAGGAAGAGCCGCCAGCTGGCGTGCGTTCCCCGCGGCGGGGCGCCGGTCGTCCGCGCTGAACTGGGCCACTGGGCCCTCCCTCGCGTCAGCAATGCAGCCAGCTTGCTGGCTCAGCGCTTCAATGCGTCCAGGATCGGTTCGATCCATCGTTCATGGGTCAGATCGTAGGCGGGAAATGCGCCTGCGAAGTCCCAAGAGCACCAGGCGATGGCGTGGCGTTCAGCGGAGCGCCGCACCGCCGCGGTCCAGGACGCGCGTTGCGCCGTCTTGACGGTTCGCAGCACGCCGAATTCGCCCAGCAGCAGCGGCATGCCGAGTGCGCGCGCCTGCGCGGCGGCCGACGCCATGTCCGCGTCGACCTTGGCGTAGGCCTGGCGCCCGCCCCACTTGGCGCCCAGCGGCGGCGCAAACGCACCCCACCAAAGACCCTGGTGCGTGAACTCAAACGGATCGTAATAGTGGAATGTTGCAATCAGATTGGTCGGATCCAGGCCCGTAAGGGCGTCGAGCCCCTGGATCGACCCCCAGCGATCGCCGCTGACCACGATTTTGCGGGTGGGATTGGTGGCGCGGATGGTTGGCAAGACGGCGGCGTAGAAATCGACCAGCAGCTGTCCGCCAAGACGCCCGTGCGGTTCATTGATGATCTCGAAATACAGGCTTTCCGGTCGGGCTTTGTAGTGCTCCGCCAGTTGTCGCCAGATCGCGACCACGCGGGGCGTTTCGCGCGCCGGCTGGTCATGGATGCGCTCAACGTGGTGCAGATCCAGCAGCACGATGAGGCGTTCCCGCTCTGCCCAGGTAAGGATTTCGTCGACACGCTGCAGCAGGCGCGGATCGAGCCGGTAGTCCGGCGCCGGTCCGAGATAGTTGGTGACCGCAACGGGCAGGCGCACCGCATCGAACCCGCCGCTGCGGATTGTTGCGAGATCGCGCGCGCGAACGGTGTAGCCCCACGCACCTTCTGCCGGCGCCTCGAGCGCGTTGCCCAGATTGATGCAGCTGCGAAAGGGCGTGGTCGCCGGCTGCTCAGCTGCGATCGCGGTTGGCGCCATGAGACTTGCGAGGATCGCCGGCCAGAAGAACCTCATGAATGCGATCGCCCTGCCATCCGATGCACCCACGAAATCAGACCAGCTGGTATAATTGGAAATTGCGCCGGATCAGGCGATGCTGACTGATTGCCCGGCGGCGAAAGGGCGCCGGCGCGTCTGGGGCGCGCCTGGAGGGGTCCGCACCTCATTTGGCGGTGCTGAGAAACTGCTCAAGGTTGCGCCGGTCGCCGGAGCTGAGCTGCGCCGCCGGCATGACAGAGCCGTGATACAGGCCGCTCGGATTGGCGGCGAAGGCGGTGATCCGGCGCGCCGTCCAGCGCTCGCGCCGACCTGCGAGGGCATCTGAATATGCGAAGGCGGTCGCGCCGACAGTGCGTCCGACGACGCCTTTCAGGCTCGGGCCTGCGCCTGCAGCGTCCGTCAGGGTGTGGCAGCTTGCGCACTTTTCCTGAAATATCGCGAGGCCGCGCATCGGTGCTGCACTGAGCGCTTCAGGAGCGGGCGGCGCCGCGGGTTGCGATCCTGCGTAATAGCCTGCCACAGCGCGCGCGCGCTCCTCCTGGGTCATGTCTTCCGATCTGGTTTGCTGGCGGCGCGGGTCGAGGAAGGCAGGCCCGCCGTTCTCCTCGCCGTTGCGCACGAGAATGACTTTTCTCTCATCCGTCAGGATGGCCAGACGACCATCTGAGAGTTCGATGATGTCGCGCAGGCGATAGCCTTCAAAATGGATCGGCTCGTCGTAGACGACGCGCGATCCTTCCAGCCGCAGCCGGTGGATGGACCCGCCATAGAGCGAGGTCACGAGCAGGTCGCCGGCCCAGAGCGGAAATTGCCGGTCGCTGGCCTGGACAAGATTGGACACGCCGATCGAGGGGTTCCAGGCGAATGTGGGCGCGATACCGCCGGCGTGGCGGCCCTGGGCTGGATTTCGCGTCCATGGCCGCGGGCCGTAGTCGGTGCCATAGGTGTTGTCGGGCCAGCCAAAGTCGCCGCCTTCGACGATCTGGTTCAGTTCATCGCCGCCGCGCGGTCCGTGCTCTGTCTCCCAGACGCGGCCTTCGCGGTCGCGCAGCAGGCCTTGCGGGTTACGGATGCCGATGGCGTAGGGGTGCGCTGCGCCGGTCGCCACGTCCACCTTGAGGATCTTGCCGAGCGTCATGGACGGGTCCGTCGACAACGCAGGATAGCCGCGCAATCCCATCCAACCGTGGTCACCGGTTGAAAACAGAACCTGGTGCGCGGTGAGCCGCACGATCCGCCCGCCGGAAAAATGTCCTTCGAAGGCGTGCTGATAGTCCGGCCCGTAGAAGGTGATGCAGGGTTTGGCCTTCATCACCTGTTCGAACGGCCGCTCGAGCGTGATGTTGGGGCGGCGAGTGTTGATCACGCCCCGGCTCAACCACAGCTCCATGCATTGGTTTTCGGCGTCAAACCAGTGATGACCGACGAGCAGTTCGTAGCGCCCCGCGCCGAGCGGGGTGAGGCTGATGTCGGTGACGCGGACCCAGAAGTAGGAGAAGTTGCGCGCCTTGAAGACCGGGTGCTGCTGGAGTGCGGTGAGATTCATGTCGACTGAGAAGTCGAGCGCGCGTGCTGCGCCTTTGGTGTCGATCACGCCGAAGCCGCCATGTCCGACCGCATAAAGCAGTCGTCCGTCGGAGAGTTCCTCAAGACCGCCGCCGCGTCCGTCCGCATTGGGAAGCGCGATGTCGCGATATTCCAGGCGCGCGAGTTGCGTTTCCTTCAGGCGCCAGGCGCCGGCGTCTGTAGCCCGCTCGCCGGACTGCCACGCGCTGAGTATCTGGCTGGCGCGATAGACGATATCGTTCTCGCCCGCCCAGCGCCCAGCGAATGCGCCAGCGATGAACACTGCCCCCCCGGCCGCCAGAAGTGTTAGTGTGATCCAAAGACGTGCGCGCGGCATGATCACGGTGTGACACCGTCAAGCTCGCAGACCCGATTGTCGGATGTGATGTAGGAAGCCCGCCCCATCTCGCCAAATCCCGTCAAGTCCGGACTGAGTTGCCCGGCGCCTGCGTTCTGTATGTCAGTTTCACTGATACGACTTGGAAGTTTTGCTCCCTTGGTGATTTTCCGTACCGGTCCTAGGTGTCTTGGCTGGAGCGATGCGTGTATTTTGCGAGGCTTGATGCAGGTGCTGACCGCCAACCGGCTGAGCGACGGCGCGGTGGTTTACTGGGCTGGCGCCGGGGCCTGGAGCAGGGAGATTGAGCAGGCACTGGTGCTTGACGCAGCGCAAGCCGCGGCCGCGATGGCGCAGGCGCTCGACGACGACCGCATGGTGGTCGCGCCGTACTTCGTCGCGCTTGCCGGGGTCGCCACGCCTGCTGCGCGGGTGCGCACGCGCGAAACGTTGCGCGCGCACGGACCCTCCATCCGTGTCGACTACCGCACGCCGGAGCGTGAGGGAGTGCGGCTTCTGGGGGCGGACTATGTACCGGTATGATGCGTTTGACGCCGCATTCGTGCGCGCCCGCGCTGCGGAGTTCCGCGACCAGGTCGCGCGCCGTCTCGCGGGAGAGCTGAGCGAGGAGCAGTTCAAGCCGCTGCGCTTGATGAATGGCCTCTATCTGCAGCTGCACGCCTACATGCTGCGCGTCGCCATCCCTTATGGCGTCTTGTCGTCGCGCCAGTTGCGCAGGCTCGCCCGCATTGCGCGGGTCTATGACCGTGGCTACGGCCATTTCACGACCCGCCAGAACATCCAGTTCAATTGGCCGCGCCTTGCCGATGCGCCTGACATCCTTGATGAGCTTGCCGACGTCGACATGCACGCCATCCAGACGTCTGGGAATTGCATTCGAAATGTTACATCCGATCACTGGGCGGGCGCGGCCCCGGATGAGGTCGCCGACCCGCGCGTGTGGGCGGAGGCGTTGCGCCAGTGGAGCACGCGTCATCCGGAGTTTTCGTTCCTGCCCCGCAAGTTCAAGATCGCTATTACCGGCGCCGCCCATGACCGCGCCGCCATTCAGGCCCATGACATCGGACTGCATCTGTGCAGCGGATCCGACGGCCGTTTGAAGGCGCGGATCTATGTCGGCGGCGGTCAGGGCCGCTCGCCCTTCATCGCAGCGCTTGTGCGCGATGATCTTCCAGCTGAAGAGATGTTCAGCTATGTCGAAGCGGTGCTGCGGGTCTACAATCGTCATGGCCGGCGTGACAACCTTTACAAGGCGCGCATCAAGATCCTGGTCGCCGCGCTTGGCGTTGACGCTTTCGCGCGCGAGGTCGAGGCGGAATTTCAGGCGACGCGGGGTGAGACTTCTGGACCGCCGAAAGAGGAAATCGACCGGATCGCCGCCCATTTCGCTCCGCCGCCATTCGCCCCGCCGCCGCTGGTAGGACCGCTGCTCTGGGGACCGTCTGCGCGCAGTTCCGAATTGGAGCAGGCGAGGGCGGACAACAAGCGCTTCGCACGGTGGGTGCGCACCAATACACATCCCCACCGCGCTCCGGGCTATGCCATCGTCACGGTCAGCCTCAAGCCGATTTCGCGCGATATGGCGCCTGGCGACGCTACGGCGGACCAGATGGACGTGGTGGCGGATCTGGCGCAGCGATTCTCCTTCGATGAGGCGCGGGTCAGCCATGAGCAAAACCTTGTGCTTCCCCATGTCCGACTTGATGACTTGCCCGCGGTATGGGGCGCTCTTGATGAAGCTTCTCTGGCGACGCCCAACCAAGGCCTCGTATCCGACATCATCGCGTGCCCCGGCCTCGATTACTGCGATCTCGCCAATGCACGCTCGATCCCGCTTGCCCAGGCGATCGCGGAAAGATTCGATGATCTTGATGCACAGGAAAACATTGGTGAGCTGAAGATCAAGATTTCCGGCTGTATCAATGCCTGCGGACATCATCATGTCGGTCACATCGGCATTCTTGGCGTCGACAAGCGCGGTGGTGAGTTCTACCAGATCCTGTTGGGCGGG
>JBILMQ010000074.1:0-12848 GCA_044375455.1 Caulobacterales bacterium
GTAACTCAGGCGGACGCTGCGCTGCGCCCCCGCCCAGCGCAGCCATACGCTCCCACAGCAAGGGGGCTTCGCGCGGATCGAAACATGCGCGCGTCAGCAGTTCCAGCCCGATCTTGTCGGCCTCTTCTTCATGTTTGCGGCTGAACGGCAGCAGGACGCCGCCCTGCGCCGCCAAGCCATAAATGGTCAGAACCTGCCGAGCGGCGCCGGGATCGAGATCGCCCGCGGCAAGACCGACCGCCATTTGACCGAATTGGGCGATCTGTTGCTGGCTCATGCGCTCCGCGCCATGGCGGGCGAGCGCATGAGCGATTTCATGGCCCATAATGGCGGCAAGGCCATCGGCATTGCGCGCGACCGGCAATATGCCTGTGTAGATCGCCACATAGCCGCCTGGCAGGCAGAACGCGTTGACCTGATCGGAGGCGATGAGATGGAACCGCCAATCAAACCGGCGGGCCAGCGGCGTGAACGTCATCCCCTGAGCGGCGTACTCGTCCTCAAGTTGCATGGCGGCGCGCGCGAGGCGCGCGCCGATGCTCTCCACTAGGCTGGCCTCCGGCGAACCGCGCACCACCTGACTTTCGCTCAGCACCTGCTGATAGCTGGACAGTCCGAGCTGGATTTCATCTTCGACCGGCACGGTGACGAACTGATTGCGACCGGTGAATGGCACCGGCTGCTGGTTGGAGAGCCAATAGATGGCGGCGCCCACGACGAAAAGAATGATGATCGGCCAGCGCACTCGGCCCCGTGTGCGATCTGCATGTCTGCCGAGATCAAAGCCGCCCATGCCTGCCCCCCACCTTCGCTGAAACCAGCGGCGCGTGCATGCTGCGTCGGCCGCACCGTTTCGCCAGAGCCTTTTGCTCAGAGTGACGCGACTTTCAAGGCGCTCTTATGTTGACGGTTGTCGGACCGCGCAGGCTTGCGGGCCGACCTGGAGGATTTCAGAGCGCGCCGGGCAGTGACGCGCAGGCCCGCGTTGAATGTGATGGCGAAGCGGATGCGATCAAACCCATGTCGGGCCAGAAGAGCGCGCAGTGCGTCACGTGTGTACCATGCGAGTTGCTCGGGAGGGCGCACCTCACGCCAGTCCAGCAGATTGTCCGGCGTGGACTTATGACCCGCATCGGCAAGCGCGATGAAGACCGTGCCTCCTGGCCGCAACAGCTCGCCCACAGCCTGAATGAACGAAACCGGGTTGGGCGCATGCCCCAGGGCGTCCGCGCAGTAGACGATATCGAACACTTCTCCTGTGTGCGCAAAGTCCTCCACATATGCGGTCTCAAAGCGACACTGGGGATGGGCGTGTCGGGCACGGGCGACGACATAGGGATCACCATCAATCCCCCAGGCTTCATACCCGGCAAGGCGCGCGGCTTCGACGGCCGGGCCTGCCCCGCACCGGACGTCCAGGAACCTGCCGGACTTGGCTGCCTTGCCCCGCAGCCGCCGCAGACGCGCCGCCGCCCGCGCCATGCGGCGCTCATGCTTGTCGCGCGTTGGATTGTGGGTTGGATCCCGCTCGTAATAGCGCAGGAGCGCACCGTCCGTGGGCATGCGGCTCACCCTTGCGAACCCGCATTCAGGGCAGCGCAGAACGGTTTCAAAGTCATAGGCTGAGTCTTCGCGCACCAGCCTGACGAGCCGGCCGCGCACAGGATCGCGCGCCGCCGCCAACGCCCATTCCTGGCGCGAGCCAATCACGACAAGGTGGCCCTCACTGCATACTTCGCATACTTGGCCGGTCATGCGTGTCGCGTACCCGCTGTTTGGGCCCTGCCCGGCAGAAAGACGCGCGTTTTGCGCCATTCTGTCAAGCAAGATGGCCCGATTTGATCACCCCGCCTTGCAGTACAGACGGGTTTCGCCCAAGTTTGCAACAAAGGCGCCGCAGGTCGCCCTTGGCGGCGCAGGGCCGGCCGGCGGCGACCCAACAGGGAAGCTCTGCAGGCTGGAGTCACCGCCATCGCCTGGTGCGTCTTCCTGGCACACCGGGCCTCGCCCAGTGACGATGCAGCCGACGCCCGGCCTGGTCCAACCGCCGCAACAACCGCTCCCCAATCCTCGCAAACCGACCTAGCAGGGCCGTCGCGCTTGCCTGCCGCCGACCCTTGCCGCAACGGCCATGGGGGCAGGCCTGACCCAGACAGCGCCAATGGACAGTCGGCGCGCTCACGCAAAGCCTTGAAGGATCAGACAAGGGGGGTGGGGCGCAGGGGTCCAGGGACGCACCGATGCCCGGAGCTGGCGACCAGAGCCTGCGCCAGCACCCGGGTGTTCGTCGGGGTTGTCATCTGGCTGATCCGGCGATGGGACGATCCAGCAACCGCGTGATCGGCGCAGCGCCGCCCTCACAGGCGCAGGAGTGCAACGAGGTCTGGTCCTATCAGCTTTCTGCCGCGAGCTTGGCGGCGCGGCTGCGTTGGCGCTCGCTGTGCTTGTTGACCACCGAGGCGCCAAGCACGCCGATGGTCACACCTGCGATGAGAATGGTGCAGATCGCGTTGATCTCAGGCGTCACGCCCAGTCGCACCTGGCTGTAGATGCGCATCGGCAGCGTCGTCGCCCCGGGTCCTGTTGCAAATGATGAAATGACGAGATCGTCGAGCGACAACGTCAATGCGAGCATCCACCCAGCGGCGACCGCCGGCGCGATGATCGGCAAGGTGATCAAAAAGAACGTCTTGACCGGCGGGCACCCGAGGTCTCTGGCGGCTTCTTCAAGCGATCGGTCAAAGGCGATGAGACGCGACTGCACCGTCACGGCAACAAAACACATCGTGAAGGTGATGTGCGCCAAGGTGAGCGTCCAAAATCCTCGGTCGAGCCCGATGGCGACAAACAGCAAAAGCAGACTGAGGCCTGTGATCACTTCCGGCATGACCATCGGCGCGTAGACCATGCCGGAAAACAAAGAGCGCGTGGCGAAAGGCCCGGCCCGCACCAGCACCAGCGCGGCCAAAGTCCCCAGCACCGTCGCGACTGTGGCCGACAGCAGACCGACCTGCAGCGTGACCCAGGCGGCCTTCAGCAATTGTTCGTTTTCAAGCAAGCGGGCATACCATTTGAACGAGAACCCGCTCCACACGGTCACCAACCGGTTGTCATTGAACGAATAGATGATCAGGAGGATGATTGGAATGTAGAGGAAGGCAAATCCCAGCACCACGGACGTGGTGTTGAACCAGGTCGGCCCGCGGTTCATCGCCCAGCCTCCAGCTCTCTGGCCTGGGTCTGCTGGTAGAGCACGATCGGCATGATCAAGGTAACCAGAAGAATAACCGCGACAGCAGACGCGGTGGGCCAATCGCGATTGCTGAAGAATTCCACCCAGATGACCCGTCCGATCATCAGCGTATCGGCGCCGCCGAGCAGATCCGGTATGACGAATTCGCCCATGATAGGGATAAAACACAACAGCGAGCCCGCGATCACGCCTGGCAGGGAGATCGGCAGCGTCACAAGCCAGAACGCCTTCCAGGACGGCGCGCCGAGATCATTTGCGGCCTCAAGCAGGGTTTCGTCCATCTTTTCCAGCGAGGCGTAGAGAGGCAGGACCATAAACGGCAGGTAGGAATACACGATGCCAATATAAACTGCTGTTTGCGTACTGAGTATTCGCAAGGGATCATCGGGCGAGACAAGGCCGAGTGATATCAAGAAGCCGTTGAGAAATCCCTCCGGCCGCAAGATGCCGATCCACGCATAGACCCGGATGAGAAAACTGGTCCAGAAAGGCAGAATGACGAACATGACCAGCGTCGAGCGCAAATCCTTCGGCGCACGCGCCATTCCGTATGCGATCGGATAACCGACCAACACCAAGAGGATAGTTGATACCATCGCCACTTTGAGGCTGTTTGCATAGGCGGCGAGATAGAGCTCATCTTTCGTCAGGCGGCCAAAGTTTTCTCCGTCAAGCCCGGCCAGGAACGCGCCGAGACCCGACCATCCCTTGCTCCAATCGATTTGCGGCGAATAGGGCGGCATCGCCAGCGCCATATCCGACAGCGACAGCTTCACGACCATGAGAAAGGGAATGAAGAAGAAAAACACAAGCCAGAAATAGGGAGCAGCGATGAGCCCGACGCGGCCCCAATCCATCGGTCGGCGTGCAGGCGTTCGCATGGGCGTCACTGCGTCAGCACGACGCCAGCTGCCGGCGTAAAGCTCAAAATCACTGGATCCTCCCACGAGATCGGACGCTCCACGAAGCGTGAAAGATTGGCGCAGGCGACACGCATCAGCGTGTCGGGGGCGACTTCAACAAGGTAGGTCGTCCAGTCGCCCAGGTAGCCGACATCCCAGATTTTCCCGGTGATCTGGTTGGCGCCGGAAGCGCCAAGCGCACCAGGCGACCCTGGCGCACCAGGCTCAGCGTGGGCGATGGAGACTTTTTCGGGGCGCACCGCGAGCCACACTGTCTGGTCGCGGGCGAAGGACCTGTCATCCTGCACCCACAGACGCACGCTCGGGTTTCTCGCAGCAAGCTCGACCTGGCCGCCTGCCGCTTGCACCACGGCGCATTCCAACAAGTTTACATCGCCCAGGAAGCCCGCGACATAGCGGCAGCTCGGCTGTTCATAGAGCTCGCCGGGTGCGGCGACTTGAACGATGCGACCTGTATCCATGATCGCGATGCGATCCGACATCGTCATCGCTTCATCCTGATCATGCGTGACGATGACAAAGGTCATGCCAAGCTTCACCTGCAGATCCATCAACTCATATTGAGTCTCCTCTCGTAGCTTCTTGTCGAGGGCCCCAAGCGGCTCATCCAGAAGAAGCACCTTCGGCTTCTTGGCGAGCGCACGCGCAAGAGCCACCCGCTGACGCTGCCCGCCAGACAATTGATCAGGCTTTCGATGGGAGAATTTCTCGAGCTTGACGAGGGCGAGCATCTCGTCGACGCGGCGCGCAAGCTCGGCGCCCTTGACGCCTTCCATCTCAAGGCCGAAGCCGACGTTCTTGCGCACATTCATGTGAGGAAACAGCGCATAGGACTGAAACATCATGTTGACCGGCAACCTGTGCGGCGGCTGTCCCGCAATGTCCTTGCCGCCCAGCGTTACCCGGCCTTTTGTTGGCGGATCAAAACCGGCAAGCATGCGCATCAGCGTCGTCTTGCCGCAGCCGGAGGGGCCCAGAAGCGTAAAAAACTCCCGCTCAAAGATATCGAGCGAGACGTCGTTGACTGCAGTGAAGTCTCCGAAGGCCTTGGTCACGCCCTCGTAGCGGATCAGAGGCGTGGCGCCAGGGTCATTCCAAGGCGCAAATGCGCGGCGCACGGCCCCGATCAGTTGTCTCTTGCCGCCTGACGACACGCTTGGCTCCCGGTCCGTCCCTGTTTCAGTGAAGAACGTTGCGCCACGTCCGACAAGAGGGGGAATCATCGGGGGAGTCATCGGGGAAAATAATCCGGGGAAATCAGCCGGCCCGGGGGGCGTGCCCAAATCCTTGGCGCACGCACGACATCGCAGCGTGCGCCGACGGCGCGCAGGCGGCAGCGTGTCATTGCCTATCAACGCCGGATCGCCGAGCCGTCCTTACAAGTTCCCGAGCCTTACCAGGCCCCGAGCGTCACCAGCCGGCGCTTCAGATCGTCCGGCAGCTCAGACCCGATGGCGGCGCCGTTGCCGGCGTCGGCAGGCGCATCCTTCGGATCGAGATAGCGCCAGCCTTGGAACGCCCGGCGCGGCTGCGGGGCCGTGAGCGTGAGGCCGGGGTCAAGATAGAGGCCGCACCGAGCGCCATGCTCGTCGACAACCTCTTCGATCGCCAAAATTCTTTGGCGGACCAGGATCAGGCCCTTGACCACCCAATAGAGGGACCCGCCATGCAAGACCTCCTCCGCCCGCTTCGGCCACATCCGTGTGCCGCAAACCGGCTCAACGCGGCGCTTCAATCGGCGCGCCTCGCGCATCTGATGCTTCTGCCACTCGGCGATGTCAGCAACACTGTCAGCGCCGACCGCAAGCTTCACAATGTGCAGCACCATGCCGCTCAAACCTTCGCAGGGCGGCGAAACGCCCGCGCCGCCGCATAGAACGCGATCGCCGCAGCGTTGGAGATGTTGAGACTGTCCATCTGCGGGCTGATGGCGATGCGCGCGCGGACGCTGCAAGCCTGCGCCACCGCCGGTCGCAGCCCCTTGCCCTCCGACCCAAACGCAAAGGCCACAGGACGACCGTCGACAACGTCAGCAAGCTCGGCGTCCGCATCGCCGGCCAAAGCGACCGTCAGATAGCCCCAACCTGCCAACGCTTCGAGCGCGCGGGCGACGTTTACGACCCTGACGTGCGGCACAATGTCGATCGCGCCGACTGCAGCCTTCGCCAAAGGACCGCTCAGCGGAGGTGATTTGCGATCCTGCATCACAACCGCACGGGCCTCGAATGCCGCCGCGGAGCGGAACACAGCGCCGACGTTGTGGGGGTCCGTCACCTGGTCAAGCACCGCGACGATGCCCGCGGCGGGCGCACAGCTCTGCGACAGATCGCTTGCCTGCAACGGCTCCACAAAGACCGCCAGCCCCTGGTGCACGGCGCCATGCGGAAGTTGACCGGAAATAGCGTCGGGGTCGAGCATTTCGTAGTCCGCACGCGCCCGCACGGCAGGATCCAGGTCGAGGCTGACATTGCGGCTGGCAAAAACACGCAAGACCCTGCGCCGAGGGTTGGCGAGGGCCGCCCGGGCGGCATGCAGTCCCCAGATCCAATGGGGGCGGGTCTCGTCCAGTGGATCAGCCCGACCCAAGCGGGGAGGCGCGTCGGCACGCCGTGTCCCGGCTGGCCCCGCAGCCCATCTGCCGTCGCTCAGTCGGGCGCTGTTGCGTAGGGGTGGCCTTGTCACTATAAGCGCGTCCTCAAACCTCGCGGGCATTTGCCCGGCGACGGGCCGTTGCTTCTAGACCTGGAAGCCGGTTCGCGTCGAGGCCAAGTGAGGTTCGTGCGGTGGGGTGGCCGAGCGGCTAAAGGCAGCAGACTGTAAATCTGCCCTCCTCAGGAGTACGTAGGTTCGAATCCTACCCCCACCACCATCGACGCCTGCGGGAGTGGATGGCCAAGAGTGTGTGGCCTAGAGTGGGTGGCCAAGCCTGCCATGATTTCGGTCAGGGCGGGCAGCCACCGGTCAGTGTCGGCGCGGGCGGGTATAGCACAATGGTAGTGCAGCAGCCTTCCAAGCTGAGGATGCGGGTTCGATTCCCGCTACCCGCTCCAACTCCGACATGGCCGTCAGCAGGCGACAGCGGCGGCTCTGCAAGCAAGCCAGTTTTACTTTGACTATCAGTCAATTAAGCACAGAGCGCCGTCCTGCAGGGCGATCAACCAAACCGCCGTTCCTGGGGCCGCGACCGCAGGCGCCTCATATGGCCGACGCCCCTGCCGTCGCGCTCATGCGCAGTCTCGCGGGCAGGCGCCGGCGCCGCGCGCGCCGGGGCGCAATCGAGGGTCGCACCGACACGCCAGCAGGACTGGCCAGCGGTCGGGCGGTCCGGCTGGTCAGCCGCCTGACCCCGGCGGGGGGTGCGCGCGCTCGCCGACAAGCATGTAATTGACGTCTGTGTCCCGGCTCAGCCGCCACTGACCGGTCAGCGGGTTAAAGGCGACGCCAACAGGATCAAGCACCTGGAGGCCTGCCGCTCGAAGGGGGGCCGAAATCTCCGCCGGGCGGAGAAATTTGGCCCAATCATGGGTGCCGACGGGCAACCAGCGCAGCACATGCTCGGCGCCGATGATGGCCAGCGCGTAGGCCTTGGGCGTCCGGTTCAAGGTGGCGACGATCATCATGCCGCCAGGAGCGACGAGCGCTGCGGTGTCGCCCAAAAAACGGGCGGGATCGGCGACATGCTCCACCACCTCCATGTTGAGCACGATGTCGAAAGGCCCCTCGCCGGCTGCAAGCAAGCCTTCCGCCGTGCCGACACGGTAGTCGATGGTCAGGCCCTGCGCATGGGCGTGAGCGACGGCGGTCTTCACGTTGCGTTCGCTGGCGTCCACCCCCGTCACCAGCGCACCGAGCCGCGCCATCGGTTCACACAACAGTCCGCCTCCGCAGCCGATATCAAGCACGCTGAGCCCTTCAAGCGGGCGACGCGCCGTCGCTTGCAGACCAAACCTGCGCTCGGCCTGCCTGCGAATGAACGCCAACCTGGTCGGATTGAACCGATGCAAGGGCGCGAACTTGCCGCGAGGGTCCCACCATTCCTGGGCCATGCGCGAAAATTTCTCGACCTCCGCAGGATCGATGCTGACTGATTGCGCCGCACTGGCGCCATGTCGGGCGGTTTGGGAATGCGGTTTCGACACTGCAGAAGCGTCCTGGGTTTGCGCCGTTCAGCGCGGGCGGCTAGGAACCGAGGCGGCGGGCGCGTCTTTGGCCGAGACGCGCCCGTCCGATATATGGATCGGTAGCCTAACGGATCGACACGAAGCAATGTCGCGCTTGGTGATGAAATTTGGCGGTACGTCGGTTGGCGATGTTGAACGCATCCAACGGGTCGCGCGGATCGTGGCGTCTCAGCGTGAGGCCGGCCGCGGGCTGGCCGTCGTGGTCTCCGCCATGGCGGGTGAAACGAACAAGCTGGTTGATCTGGCGCGCGCGGCCGGCGGTGGGCTGGCCGACAGGAGCGAGCCTGGCGAAGACCTCGGATTTGACGACGAATATGACGTCGTGGTCGCCTCCGGGGAACAGGTCACGACGGGCCTTCTGGCGCTCGCCTTGCGCGCGCAAGGCATCCCGGCCCGATCTTGGCAGGGGTGGCAGATCCCAATCCGGACGGACGCGGCGCACGCCAAGGCGCGCATCACCGACATCGACGGGGCGGCGCTCGGCGTCGTGGTCGACAGCGGGGTGGTCGCGATTATTCCGGGATTCCAGGGCGTCGACGGCGATGGGCGGATCTCTACCCTGGGTCGCGGCGGGTCGGACACCAGCGCCGTCGCGGTCGCCGCCGCGCTGCGCGCTGAGCGCTGTGACATCTACACCGATGTGGACGGCGTCTATACGACAGATCCACGGATCACGCAGAAAGCCCGTCGGCTTGATAGGATATCGTACGAAGAGATGCTCGAAATGGCCTCTCTCGGCTCCAAGGTGCTGCAGACCCGCTCCGTTGAAATCGCCATGGCCCAGGGCGTGCGGGTTCGCGTGTTGTCGAGTTTTGTTGAGCCGGGCGAACCGAACTTCGGAACCATCGTCTGCGATGAGGGTGAGATTGTGGAAAAACAGATCGTGGCAGGCGTGGCCTATTCGCGCGATGAAGCGAAGGTTTCGCTGCTGGGCGTGCCGGACGAACCGGGCGTCGCGGCGAAGATTTTCGGACGGCTCGCCGAGGCCAACGTCAATGTCGACATGATCGTGCAATCGCAGGCGCGCGCTGCGGACAGACAGAACATTTTGTTCACCTGCCCGGACCGTGAGGCGACGCGCGCCATCGAAGCGCTGGAAAGCCTGAAACCCGACGTGGCCTTCGACAACGCCCAGGTGCGCCGAGATGTTGCAAAGGTATCGGTGATAGGCATCGGCATGCGCAGCCAGGTGGGGGTCGCACGAACTATGTTCGCCGCACTCGCAGACAAGCGCATCAACATCGAGGCGATTTCAACGTCAGAGATCAAGATCTCCGTGCTGATTGACGCGCAGTATACCGAATTGGCCGTACGCGCACTGCATACGGCCTATGGCTTGGATGCGGCCTGACGCCGCTGGGGTGGGAGACCGCGCGGCGATGAGTGCCCTCGGAAGCGCTGCCCCGAGACTGCTGTTGCGCCAACTGCGCGACCTCATGGCGCGCGGCCAGGGCGGGCAGGAAAAGCTTGATCGCGTGGTTACCCTCATTGCGTCGTCCATGGTGGCCGACGTCTGCTCTATCTATCTGCTGCGCAGCGCAGGCGATCTCGAACTGTTCGCAACCGAGGGCCTAAAACCGGAAGCCGTCCATCAGACCCGTCTGCGTCCCGGCGAGGGCTTGGTGGGCCTGGTCGCCGAGACAGCTGAACCACTGAACCTGTCCGACGCCCAGAATCACCCGAACTTCTCCTACCGCCCTGAAACCGGTGAAGATCCGTTCAACGCTTTCCTCGGCGTGCCGATCCTGCGCGCTGGGCGCCCGGTTGGCGTTCTGGTCATTCAGAACCGCGCGCGACGGGTTTACGGCGAAGATGAGATCGAAGCCTTGCAGACCATCGCCATGGTCCTTGCTGAGGTTGCGGCCGGAGCAGACTTCAGCGAGCGAAATGCACTTCCCGAGATCGAAGTGCGGCTGTCGCGCCCCGATCGGCTCGCCGGGCGGGTGCTGTCAGAGGGGCTGGCCGTCGGCGCGGTGGTCGTCAACGAAGTCCGGGTCGCGCCTGGACGTCTGCTGGCCGATGACCCGGCGGCGGAGGAACGCCGGCTGGATCAGGCGCTCGGCGCACTGCGTCTGTGGCTGGAGCGAATCCTGGCCGGGGAGGCCGCGCCGGATGGCGCAACCCGGGAAGTGCTTGAGGCCTTTCAGATGCTGGCCCAGGACCGCTCCTGGACCAGCCATCTGAAAGAGGGCGTGCGCCAGGGTCTGTCGGCGGAAGCTGCGGTTGAGCGCACACGATCAGAGTACCGCGCCCGGCTCGCTGCGGCGAAGGACCCGTACCTGCGCGAGCATTTCCACGATTTGGAGGATCTGGACAACCGGCTTCTCAGATTCCTGGCGCATGGCGACGGCGCGCTGGAGACGGGCCCCCTGCCCGAGGACGCCGTGCTGGTTGGACGCAATCTTGGTCCCTCCGAGGTGCTTGAGCTGGGCGGCGCAAAGCCAAGGGCGATCCTGCTCGAAGAAGGCGGCCCGACGTCGCACGCCACGATCGTGGCGCGCGCGATGGGAATTCCAATGATCGGGCGGATAGATGGCCTGCTTTCCAAGGTCGAGAACGGCGACCGGGTGATTGTCGACGCCGAAACCGGAGTCGCGCATCTGCGCCCCTCGATCGATGTGATTGAAGCCTACGCCGCGCGCATTTCAATGGCCGGCGAGCGACGCGCCGAGCTGGCGCGCCTGCGCGATATCCCCTGCGTCACCAGGGATGGCCGCAATGTCCATTTGTTTCTGAACGCAGGTCTGGCGATCGATATGCCGATGCTGCATGAAACCGGCGCAGAGGGCGTAGGCCTGTTTCGCACCGAGTTCCAGTTCATGATCTCGGCGCAAATGCCGCGACTGGACGCGCAGATCGCGCTCTACAGGGATGTCCTGGATCAGGCTGGCGACCTTCCGGTTGTGTTTCGCACGCTCGACATCGGATCAGACAAGATCGTGCCCTATCTGTCCTCGGAACAGGAAGAGAATCCGGCTTTGGGGTGGCGCGCGGTGCGGGTTGGGCTCGACCGGCCGGCCCTCATGCGGTTTCAGCTGCGCGCACTGATCGCAGCCGCCGCCGGCCGCACGCTGCGGGTCATGTTTCCGCTCGTTGCCACGATTGAGGAGCTGGAGGGCTGCCGCGCGCTGCTTGATCGCGAACTCGCCTGGGCCCGCCAACGCGGGAAGCCGACGCCGGCACGCGTGTCTTGCGGGGTCATGCTGGAGGCGCCCGCCCTGGCGTTTCAGATCCCAGCCCTCAAGGGCCGCGTCAATTTCATGTCGATTGGCACCAACGACCTGATGCAATACTTCTTCGCAGCCGATAGGGGAAATCCGCGTGTCGCTGACAGATATGACGTGCTATGTCCCGCGGCGCTCATGTTTCTCGCCCGCATTCTACAAGACGCCCGTGCGGCCGGAATTTCCGTGTCCGTCTGCGGCGAGGCGGCTGGCCGACCGCTGGAAGCAGCGGCTCTGATCGCGCTGGGCTTTGACCGGTTGTCGATGCCGGCAAGCGGCATCGGACCAGTCAAACGCATGGCTCTCTCACTGGATGCCGCGCGAATGGCTGGCGAACTCGAGACCCTGCTGCACTCTGACGCTGCGTCGCTGCGCGACCACCTCTTAAAAGCCTGCCAAGAATCAGCCGTGATGTTATGAAATCGGCGTCCGGCGGTTGTGATTCCCGGGGCCGTGCTGACGCTCCGCCGGCATGGCTCTTGCTGTCAGACAAAGAGTTGGTTCGGTTTTGGGTGTGGATTGAGCAGAATGGCGCGGATCGTTGAGACGGTCGACGAGGCGGATCGCAGCGACGGAGCGGTCGCACAGACGTCGCCGGCGAGCGCGGCAGGGGCTGAGGAAGCAGCGCAAGACAGCACTGCCAATGCCGCGTCAGGCGAACCAATGCACACCTCAACAGCAATCGCGCGGTCAAAAGACCCTGAGCCAGGCGACGATGGCGCCGGTGAGGCAAGCACCCAGACAGACACCCGGGCGCGCGACGCTGGCGAGCAGGCTGCGACGGCGGGGGAGGCTTTGCGGCGACGCCGGTTGGCGATGGGTCTGTCCCTCGACGACGTCTTCAAGGCGACAGGAATTCGCGTCGACTACCTGCAAGCTCTGGAGGTGATGAACTTCAAAGCGATCCCAGGCGCAGGCTATGTACCAGGGTTTCTGCGGACCTACGCCCGGGTCTTGAAACTCGACGAGGCGACCGTTCTGGAGCGCTTCCGTCAAGAATCCACGGTGCTCTTTGAAGCGCCGCGGGCGATTTCCACAAAGCAGCCGGTGAAGCCACTCGGCGCGCGCATGGCCCCTCATGCCGCCCTTATCACCATCCTGCTCGGCGCCGGCCTCTGGTTTGGCGTGCGCGCCGTCATGCACCCTGCGGCAGTCCAGCGCAATGCGGATACCGAGTGGACCGATCTCAACCGGCCAGGGGTGGCGGCGCCTGCCGCGCGCATTGAGTCGGAAGTGGCTGTACGCGCGCTGCGCGACGCTCGCCTCA
>JBILMQ010000075.1:0-12830 GCA_044375455.1 Caulobacterales bacterium
TCCTCGTCGATGATGGCCGGACGCAGCGGCGCAGGATTGCGCAGGAATTGCGGCAGATCCGAGCGCGGGTCAGCTATCTCGCCGCGCGGATCGCGCTCATATCGCTCGCCGGAGCGTTCAGCTGCGCGGTCCTCACGATAGCCGCGCTCCTCGCGCGCCCGGTCATCTCTCGATCGTTCGTCCCGAGATCTTTCGTCCCTTGATCTGTCCTCTCTGGGCCTGTCCTCTCTGGGCCTGTCCTCTCTAGACCGCTCATCCCTGGGCCGCTCATCCCTGGGCCTCTCATCTCTGGGCCTCTCATCTCTGGGCCTCTCATCTCTGGGCCTGTCATCTCTGGGCCTGTCATCACGGGCGCCGCGGTAATCGCGATCCCGGTTGCGCCAGTCGCGATCATCGCGCTGACCGCGGTCTTCACGGTAGCTCCGCTCGCCGCGGAATTCGCGTCCGCGTTCACGATTGTCTCGGTCTCGGTTGCGGAAATCACGCTCGTCCCGGCGATAGTCTTCGCGGCGCGGTTGTTGTTCGCGCTGCTGAGGCTCGCGTGACGGCGCATGACCGGCGGACATGTCCGCCTGGGTCTCGGCGTCGTGCTCCTCGCCCTCCTCGCCAGCGTCCTCACCGTCCTCATCCTCGCCAGCATAGGCTAAGCTCATGCGGTCGAAAGGCTGGCCGTGTTGGAATTCCGTCCGGTTCTGTCCGTAGCTTGGTTGCTGGGCGCGCAGGATGCGGAAGTAATGTTCCGCATGCTGGAGATAGTTCTCCGCCAGAACCCGGTCGCCGGAAGAATTGGCGTCGCGGGCGAGCTGGACGTATTTTTCGAAGATATGCGCGGCGTTGCCGCGAATTTTGACATCCGGTCCGTTGCTCTCGAACGCCCGATTGCCTTGTTGATGCGGGGGCTTACGCCCGCGGCCGCGCTGACGCTTCATGAAAAGGGATCCTGCCGTCGATCTTACTGCGGCATCACAAGCCAATGGCGACTGGCCGGGGCGAGTCGCCATGGCGCCGGTCTCCTGACCGCTGTCCGGTCCTGTGGGGACCTCGACCTGCGGCGGTGGCTGGCTAAGGTGGCGACGCCCGCGACGGGCCGCTGCGGCGGGGTAGGATGCAAATGCCCGCGCCGGCGCGTCAATGAGAAGAACCGGCTGACCGGGGGCCCCTTAGACGCGCGCCCTGCGAAACCGCCTGGGGCTCTGTGCCCCCTTTCCGGTATCGCGGGGCGGACCCTAGCGTGCGTTGCGCGCCGCGCCAAATGAAATTTGCAAGTCAGTCCGCAAGCCGGTCCATAAGTCCGCCGACGCTGCGCCGTCGCGGCCGGGCGACGACGACGCGGTCGCGCCGCCCAAGATCCCTGGCGACAGCTTCCACTTGCAGGCCGGCGAGCTCCGCCAGGGCCGAGACGGCGTTGGCCTGCCGGTGTCCGATCTCCAGCGCCGCCAGTCCGCGCGGGTCGAGCAATCGCACGATGTGCGGCAGCACCGCGCGGTAGGCTGAAAGTCCGTCCGGCCCCCCGTCGAGCGCCAGCAGGGGCTCATGATCGCGAACCTCGGGCTCGAGTGCGGCGATCTCGGCGGTCGCGATGTAGGGCGGATTGGAGACGATGATGTCGAACCGGGCGTCCAGCCCGGCCCCCCAGTCGCCGAGGGCGAAGCTGACGCGTCCCGAAAGGCCTGCGCGCGCGGCGTTCTGGGTCGCAACGTCGAGTGCTGCGCGGCTGCAGTCCACCCCGACGCCGCGCGCCTGCGGCAGTTCCTGGAGCAGCGCCAGCACCAGCGCGCCTGAGCCAACCCCCAGGTCGAGGATCCGCACTGCGCTGTCGCGGTCCACCCGTTTGAGGACCTCGGCGACAACCTGTTCGCTGTCCGGGCGCGGCGTCAGGACGTCCGGGGTGACGGCGAGGTCCAGGGTCCAGAACCCGCGCGATCCGATGATGTGGCTCATGGGTTCGCGCGCCAGCCGGCGCGCCACGAGGGCGTCAAGCGCGTCGACGGCCGCTGCCGGCAGAACCCGATAGGGATCGGTGACAAGGGCGTGGCGATCCACGCCGGCGGCCTTCTCGAGCAGCATGCGCGCGTCGAGCACGGGGGTGTCCAATCCTGCCGCCTTCAGGCGAGTGCGCGCCTGACCCCAGGCCTCCAGGAGCGTGGTCATGGCGGCGCCGAACGGCAGCATGGGTGCGCCGTCGCCCAACGCGCCCGGGGACGTGTCGCGACGCCTCTCGCCACGGCGGGGCTCATGCGTCCTGTGCCTGCAGGGCGGCAAGCTTGCGCGCCTGGTCGTCTGCGATGAGCGCCTCGATCACATCGTCGAGGGCGTCGCCGGCGATCAGCCGGTCCAGATTGTAAAGCGTCAGATTGATGCGGTGGTCGGTCACCCGGCCCTGCGGAAAGTTGTAGGTGCGGATGCGTTCCGACCGGTCGCCCGATCCGACCTGGCCACGACGTTCGGCGGCGCGCGCGGCGTCGAGCTGCGCGCGCTGCAGATCATAGAGCCGGGCGCGCAGCACGGCCCAGGCCTGCGCCCGGTTCTGATGCTGGGATTTCTCTGCGCTGACCACCACGATCCCGGTGGGAATGTGGGTGATGCGCACGGCCGAGTCGGTGCGGTTGACATGCTGGCCGCCTGCACCGGAGGCCCGCATGGTGTCGATGCGGATGTCGGCGTCGTTGATGGTGATGTCGACGTCCTCGGGCTGCGGCAGGACCGCGACCGTGGCCGCAGAGGTATGGATGCGGCCGCTGGCTTCGGTTTCCGGCACCCGCTGCACGCGGTGGACGCCGCTCTCAAAGCGCAGACGACCGAACACGCCCAGGCCTTCAATGCTTGCCACGACCTCCTTCACCCCGCCGAGATCGCTTTCGGAGAGGCTCTCGACGGTCACCTTCCAGCCATGGATCGCGGCGTAGCGCTGGTACATTCTGAACAGGACGCCAGCGAACAGGGCTGCCTCCTCGCCGCCGGCGCCGGCGCGCACCTCCAGAACGACCGAGGCGTTCTCATCCTTGTCCTTGGGGAGGAGGCGCATCTGCACCTCACGCTCCAACGCAGGGACCTGCTCGGCCAGGGCGACCGCCTCGGCGTCGGCGAGCGCCCGTAGCTCGGGGTCGCCGGTTTCATCATCGGCCATCTGACGCGCATCCGCGAGGTCGCGCCTTTGCGTGAGCAAGGCGCGCACGGCCTGCGCCACCGGACGCAGTTCGGCATGTTCCTTTGCCAGTCTGATGATCTCGGCGGCGTCGGTCGCGGCGCCCATGCGCGCCTCGATCTCCTCGAAGCGGTCGAGCACCTGCGCCAGGCGGGCATGGGGTAGGGTCATGGCGTCTGTTTGGAAGGCCGCGCGCTGCGGCGCAAGGCCCGCCTGCCTCAGCCGGCGCAGTCGCGGGCCCGGTTTTTCGCGCCGCATGGGCTGTTGCCGGCTGCAGCGCTGCTGGGCGGGGGCGCCGGACGGGGATGCTGGGCCGCCACTGTCGTGCCGGCGTGCTGAGGGCGGGCGCCGGGCCCCCTGCGCGGGGCTGGCTTGCAGCCGGGCGGGTCATCACGCAAGTGTGCGCGTCGCAATGCAGTCTGGCGTCCATCAGGGAGTGTGCGCAGTTGACGCAGGGCGCGCGCCGTTTAGACAGTCGCCACGCTGGAAAATCCGACAGAGAGGCGCCAATGGCCCGCATCACGCTGAGACAACTGCTCGATCACGCCGCCGAGCAGGACTACGCCGTGCCGGCCTACAACATCAACAACATGGAGCAGGGGCTCGCGATCATGGAGGCGGCGGCGGCAGTCGACGCTCCGGTGATCATCCAGGCAAGCCGCGGCGCGCGCTCCTACGCCAACGACATCATGCTCGCACGCATGATCGACGCTCTGGTGGAGATCTATCCGCAGATCCCGGTCTGCATGCACCAGGACCACGGCAACAGCCCGGCGACCTGCGCCACTGCGATCCAGCACGGCTTCACGTCCGTCATGATGGACGGGTCACTGAAGGCCGACGCCGCCACGCCGGCTGACTACGCCTACAATGTCGAGGTGACCCGCCGCGTGGTCGATATGGCGCACGCCTGCGGGGTGTCGGTGGAAGGCGAACTCGGCGTCCTTGGCTCGCTCGAGACCGGAATGGGCGAAAAGGAGGATGGTCACGGCGCGGAGGGCAAGCTCGACCACTCCCAGCTGCTGACCGATCCCGACCAGGCCGTGGACTTCGTCAGGGCGACGGGGGTTGACGCCCTCGCCATCGCCATGGGCACATCGCACGGCGCCTACAAGTTCTCGCGCAAACCCGATGGCGACATCCTGGCGATGAACGTGATTGAGGACATCCACCGACGCCTGCCGAATACCCATCTGGTGATGCACGGCTCGTCCTCGGTGCCGCAGGACCTGCAGGATATCATCAACCGATATGGCGGCAGGATGCCCCAGACCTGGGGCGTGCCGGTCGAGGAAATCCAGCGGGGCATCAGGCACGGCGTGCGCAAGATCAACATCGACACGGATAACCGCATGGCGATGACCGGCGCCATCCGCAAGGTGCTGGCCGAGTCCCCGGGCGAGTTCGACCCGCGCAAGTATCTGAAGCCCGCCATGGAGGCGATGCGCGCGGTCTGCCGCCAGCGTTTCGAGGAATTCGGGGCGGCCGGTCGCGCTTCGCAGATCAGGCCGCTGTCAACCGCCCAGATGGCCAGGCGCTATGCGGCCGGCGAGCTCGCCCCCAAGATCGGCGCAATGACCCGGGCGGCGGCCGAATAGGCCGTCCGTCCGGGCGGATTGCGCACCGGTGTGGGCGCGTCTGCCGGCGCCGCGCTGGCTGCGCCGCGACGATTTTTCATCCCCTGGCGCGTGCGCGCGCTTGAGAGGGCCCCACCCCTCGCGCGTATGATGAAGGGGTGATTCGAGAACAGCCGGACGCCTTTCTGCTGGAACTGCCCGACGGTCGCGAGATCCGCGTCAGGCTGTCGATAAATCCGCGCGCCACCAGGGTTTCTGTGCGCATCGACCCGCGCACCCGCGAGCCGGTCGCCACGGCGCCGCGCAGCCGCGACATCGGCCGCGCTGCAGCGTTCGCGGCGGATCGGGCCGACTGGATCGTCGCCGCACTCGATCGGATGCCCAAATTCGTCCCATTCGAACCGGGCGGACGGGTCCTGTTGCGCGGAGAAAGCCACGTCCTTGTTCATGCGGAAGGCCGCGGCGCGTGGCGGATCATGGACGGCAAGCCGCCGCTTCTGGTCGTGCCCGCGCCGGACGGGCATGCGTTTCCGGGGCGGGTGCGGCGGATGCTGCAGAAGGAGGCGGAGCGCGACGTCACTCTGGCTGTCAAGCGCTATGCTGGCAAACTGGGTCTGCGCCACGGGGCCATCCGCATCAAGGACGCAGCGAGCCGGTGGGGGTCGTGCAGCGCGGCGGGCGACCTGGCCTTCTCATGGCGCCTCATCCTCGCGCCTCCCTTCGTGCTCGATTATGTCGCGGCCCATGAGGTGGCGCACCTCAAGGAAATGAATCACAGCCCACGGTTCTGGGCGCTGGTGCGGGCGGCCTATGGGGAGAGCCGCAAGGCCAAGGACTGGCTGCGCCGCCACGGCCATGAACTGCACGCTTACGGCCGCAGCCCGGCGGACGGGCGATAGACGATCAGCGCGCGCCCAGGCGTCCGGTGCGCGCCGGCGCCTGCCCGGGCGCGCGGATTCGGGTGAAATCCCCGGGCGGTTTCGACAGCGCCGAGCACGGCGGCGCGCTCCGCCAGGGCATCACGCAGCGCCTTCCGGTTGGCGCCGTCGATCGTCGTGAACCGCCAGCCAAGATCCCACGCGCCGCTGATCCGCGCACAGGTCCAGGCTGGTCCGAGGAGATCCCGGGGACCGAAGGCTATGGCGGCTTCGGCGCACCGGACCCGCCGCGCGCCCAGTGCGCGGGCGAAGTGGCGCGCTTGCAGCGCCGCCTGACCGCCGGTCGGGCCGGCAGTGATCACAAGGTCGACGGCGAGGGCGAGGGTCAGGGCCTGCGGATCGACGGCCAGAGGTTCGCAGACATGCACGAAGGCGCGTTCCATGCGCGCCGCCAGAGTGCGCTGTGGTGATGAGTCCACGAGGACAACGCGCACGCCGAGATCCTCCAGACGGCGCGCAAGACCAACCGCCCAGGCTGGCGCGCCCAGGATCGCAACGCTTCGCGCCGCCATCGCCGGCGCGCCGAAAGCCCACATGCTGTTCCCCGACCCACGAACTGCATATCACTGAACCTGAACAGTTTCATGACCGATAAGGGATGATGTGGCGGTTGACGGGCAGCGCGGGCCTGTGGGAGCTGGACGGCCAATTTCGCCGGAGGCCTCCATGCGCTATCTGCACACCATGATCCGCATCAGCGACACGACGGCGTCGCTTGATTTCTTCTGCAACAAGCTTGGTCTGGTCGAGACGCGTCGCTTCGACAATGAGGCTGGCCGTTTCACCCTGATCTTTCTGGCCGCGCCAGAGGATGTCGAAACCGCGCGGGCGACCGGCTCAAAGGAAGTCGAGCTGACCTATAACTGGGACCCCGAAACCTATGGCGGCGGACGCAATTTCGGGCATCTGGCCTATGCGGTCGACGACATTTACGCCGTTTGCCGGCGTCTGATGGATGGCGGGGTGATCATCAACCGTCCGCCGCGCGACGGCCGGATGGCGTTTGTCCGTTCGCCGGACGGCATCTCGGTGGAATTGCTGCAGAAGGGTCCGGCTCTGCCGCCCGCGGAGCCATGGGTCAGCATGGCCAATGTCGGGAGCTGGTAGACAGCGCGCAGGATCCTCGCCGGCGCACAGGTCCCGTTGGTCACACGCACCCAGGGCGTGTCCGCCAGACGTGTCGCCCGGCGCATCTGCGGACGGGGCGATGGCGTACGGCCCGCTGCGCGCCCCAGGGAGCCTCCGGCGCCGCTGCCCGGGTGCGGCGCGGCCCGGGTCAGGTCTGCGGCGGATCGCTCAACTGCCGCAGCAGATAGACAAACTCCAGCGCCCGGCGTTTTGCCGCTTCCTTGAGGTTGGCCGAGGCGGCATGTCCGCCGTCAGTGTTCTCGTAATAATAGAACGGCATGCCCAGACCCTGCATCCTGGCGGCGTATTTGCGCGCATGGGCCGGATGCACCCGGTCGTCCTTGGTTGAGGTCACAAAGAACGGAACCGGGAAATCCGGTCGCTTCCTGAGGTTCTGGTAGGGTGAGATCGACGCCAGGAACGCCCGTTCCTGCGGGGCGACCGGCGTTCCGTCCGGACGAAGGCGGGGGTCGCCATACTCCGCCACCCAGGAGGCGCCGGCCAGCATATTCGCGTCGGCGAAGCCCAGCATGTCGAGCAGCGGCACCTGCACGACGACGGCGTTGAACAGCTCCGGTCGCTGGGTGAGCATCGCGCCCATGAGCAGGCCGCCATTCGACCCCCCCATCACGCCGAGATGGCGTGGCGCGGTGATCTGGCGCGCGATCAGGTCTTGCGCGACGGCGATGAAGTCATCGTAGATGCGCTGGCGGTTGGTCTTGAGGCCTGCCTCATGCCAGGCGGGGCCGTATTCTCCGCCGCCGCGGATATTGGCGAGCACATAGACCCCGCCACGATCGAGCCAGGCTTTGCCGGTCACCGCGGCGTAGCTGGGCGTCATCGACACCTCGAACCCGCCATAGCCGTAGAGCAGTGTCGGGGCTTTGGCGTCCGCCTGCAGGTCTTTGCGCCGCACCACAAAATAGGGGACACGCACGCCATCCTTTGATGTCACGAAGTGCTGATCCACGGTGTAGGGGGTGGCGTCGAAGCGGGCCGGTTGCTGGCGCGCCATGCGGGTCGTGTTCTGGCGCGTGTCGAGGGCGTAGAGCGTCGAAGGCGTGAGAAAGTCCTGGTAGAGCGCAAAGGCCATGCTGGACTGGGGTTCGCTGGTCACGATGGTGAGCGCGCCATTTTCGGGGGTCGGCAGCGGGCTCGACATCCAGGCGCGCCCGTCGAACGCGGCCTTGACGAGCTTGGCGCGCACGTCCTGATAGACGGCGATCAGCAGGCCGTCCCGCGTCTGGGCAATCTGTTCGATCGTCTCATTGGCCGCCGGCGCATAGACGACGCGCGGGGTGAAGGCGGCGCCGGTCTCGAGCGCCGCGTAGGGCGCCGACACCACCGCGCCCTGCGGAAATGTCTGTCCTGCGATGCTCCAAGCCTCCTGCAGCCGCAGGACGATTTCATTCTTGTGATAGCCGAGAATGGTCGACTTTTTCGGAAATGGCAGCCTGAGCGCCGCTTCGCCCGGGCGCAGCAGCCAGAAGCTGCTCGTGAAAAAGGTGTCGGCCTGGGTTGCGATCAGCACGTGATAGCCGCCGTCGTCCTCAAACCGGCCGCCCCACAGACCGATGTCGGTTGTCTGTCCGCGCAGCACGTCCTGCGCGTCCGCCAGGGGCGCGCCGCGCGCCCAGCGCCTGGCGATCATCGGATAGCCTGACTCGGTCAGGCTGCCGGCGCCCCAGTCCGTGCCGACCAGGAGGGTGTCCGCAGTCTCCCATTCGACCCAGGACTTGGCTTCCGGCAGCGTGAAGCCGCCGTCCACGAAGCGCCTGGCTGCGATGTCGAACTCGCGCTGCACCACGGCGTCCTTGCCGCCGTTCGACAGCGCGATCATGCAGCGTGTTGATCCGTTCGGCGCGCAGCTGGCGCCCTTGAACACCCAGTTCGCGTTTTCCGCCGCCGCCAGCGCGTCAACATCCAGGAGCGTCTCCCAGCGTGGCGCGTTGGCCGCATACGCATCCGCCGGGCTGCGCCGCCAGACACCGCGCACGTTCACGCCATCCTGCCAGAAATTGTAGATGAAACCGTCGCGCAGGGATCCGGTGGCGATCCGCTGGTCGTCCTCAAGGATCGACAGGATTTCCGATTGCAGGGCGGCGAACCGCGGATCGCCCTTCAGGACAGCCAGCGAGCGCTCGTTTTCCGCGCGCACCCAGGCGAGCGCTCTGTCGCCCTCCACAGTCTCCAGCCATTCGTAGGGGTCGGCCTCGACGTCCTGTGTCGGTTGTTTCGTCATCACGGATCCGAGATAGGCGCATGCGGAAAGACTGGCAGCCGCAACAGCGGCGCTGAAAACCGGCAAAATCCGCATCGCAGTGAGTTTTGGCATGATCGGCTCCCCGGCCCCTTATAGCCGGCCGTGCGGCGGTGGGAAGCGCGTCGCGCCAGGGGGGCGCGCCTCTTAAGCGCGCCTCTCAGGCGCGGCGATCGGCGTCCAGGCGGTTGAGCACGCCCCGCAGGTCCGGGCTCTGGGCCCGCAGCCGGCCCGTGCAGGCTGGGGGCGGTCGGCCGGGGTGCATGCGCGGTGCTTGTCTTCGCACGGTGCGAGGGGCATTTAGCCGGCATGCGTTTTTTGAAGATGAACGGCTGCGGCAACGATTTTGCGGTCATTGACGCCCGCGATCGCCCGAACGGCCTGTCGCTCACGGCTGAGGCGGCGCGGGCGATCGCTGACCGGCGGAGCGGAGCGGGGTGTGATCAGGTGATCGCCCTGGAGCAGCCGTCCGGGCCCTGGGCGGACCTGCGGGTCCGCTTCTGGAACTCGGATGGCGGCGGCGTTGCGGCGTGCGGCAATGGCGCGCGCTGCGCCGCGTGGCTGCGGCTTGAGGAGGTCGGTCGGGACCAGGCAGTGCTTGAGACGGACGCCGGCCTGATCACCGCCTGGCGCGCCGGCCCGATGCGGGTGACCCTCGACATGGGCCCGCCGCGGCTGGAATGGGCGCAGATCCCGCTTGCTGAGCGGATGGACACCCGCATCATCGACCTGCAGGTCGGGCCGCTCGGCGCGCCGGTCCTGCATTCTCCAGGCGCGGTGTCGATGGGCAATCCGCATGTCGTGTTTTTCGTCCCCGACATCGACGCTGCGCCCGTTGAGTCGGTCGGCCCGATGATCGAACATCACCCGTTGTTCCCGGAAGGCGTCAATGTCGGGTTCGCCGAGGTGCGTGGGTCTGATCGCATCCGGCTGCGCGTGTGGGAGCGTGGCGCGGGACTGACGCGCGCCTGCGGCACTGGTGCGTGCGCGGCTCTGGTCGCGGCGTCCCGGCGCGGCCTGACGGGTCGGGCGGCAGTGCTCGAACTCGACGGGGGCGAGCTGTTCATTGACTGGGCCGCCGACGGGCGCGTCTACATGACCGGCCCGGTTGAGGTTGAGCGGGCCGGCGAAATCGCGCCGCCGGCCAACAAGATTGGTTAACGCGCCGGTAACCCTGCAGGCGTTAGCCTGAGGCGTCGTCGTCCTCGGCCGGGAACGCGCCGCGTGCTCATGCACTGTCTCATCGCAGTCACCTATGCCCTCGCAGCGGGCGTCGCTGGCGTGGCGATGGTGCGCGCCGCTGGTCTCGACCCTGGGTTGTCTGCCGCGATCGCCGTCGCGCTTGGGCTGACCGCAGGCCAGATCCATGCGTTGACCGCGCGCCTGAACAACGCCGCCATGCTGCTTGCTGAGATTGAGCGCGTGAAGGCGGCCATGCAGCGGGTGAAGGAGACACAGGCTGATCTCATGGTGCAGTTTCGGTCGGTCGAGGAGGCTTTGGACCGCCAGATCGTGCGGCGCAACGAGCAGATCCTCGGCCAGGTGCGGGTGCTTGAGGACATGCTTGAGCGCATGATGCGCAGCGCGGACAGCCACCGTCGGGCATCGCAGACGGCGCCGGCGGTCACCACCTCGTCCCCGGACGCCAACGCGCTCATCGGCGTCTTGCGCCGCGCCTTGGAGCGCAACCAGATCGAACTCCACCTCCAGCCGGTGGTGATGCTGCCGCAGCGTCGCACCGTTTTTTACGAGGGATATTCGCGCATTCGCGATCCGGCCGGCCGGCTGATCCTGCCGGGAGACTTTCTCAAGACTGCGGAGACCTATGGGCTTGTCGGTGACATCGACAATCTCGTCATGTTGCGCTGCGTGCAGATCATGCGCCGGCTCGTGCAGCGCGATCGGCGCATCGGCGTCTTCTGCAATGTGTCGCTGCGCGCGCTGGGGGATGGCGCTTTCTTTCCGCAGTTCTTCGATTACCTGCGCGACAATGTGGATCTGGCCGGCGCACTCATTCTGGAGGTGTCGCAGGAGTCTTTCGACACGCGCACGCCGGAACAGGCGCGCAACATGGCCCGCCTGCAGGATCTCGGGTTCCGCTTTTCCATCGACCGGGCAACACGCCTCGACGTCGACCTGCCAGAGCTTCAGAAAGCCGGCGTCCGCTTCTTCAAGATCGCCGGCATTCGCCTGGCGGAAGACCTCGTGATGTCGGGCGTTCGTCCGGTCTCCGGCGTGACCCGCGAGATCGAACCCCGTGATGTCGCAGCCCTGTTCGCGCGGCACGGCATTGACCTCATTGCAGATCGCATCGAGGACGAGCGCATCGTGGTGGAAATTCTCGACCTCGACATCGCGTATGGGCAGGGCAATCTGTTCGGCCCACCCAAGCCGATCAAGGACGACCTTGCCGATGCCGCTGAGGCCAAGCAGGCCTTGACGCGCGCGGCGCGCCCGTAAAGCGCCGACGCCTCCGATCCGCCGACGCATCCGCCAGGCCGGTTTGGAAACCTGCCCCCAAGCATCAGGGCCCTGAGACGCGTGCGCAGTCGTCACCCGCAGCCGGCATCATGCCGTTCCATCGTGCCGCGCCCGGCCATCCCTGTCTTTCCGGTCCCTGTCTCTCCGGTCCCCGTCTCTCAGGTTCCTGGCTCTCAGGTTCCTGGCTCTCCGGTTCCTGGCTCTCCGGTCCCCGTCTCTCCGGTCCCTGGGGTCTGCGTCCTTCGGTCAGAGACAGCCCGTACGCCTGCAGGCATGCAGCCCCGTCCGCAGGCCAGCTGTTCCGGCGGAACAACCGCATAACCCTGTTGCCCTCCCGGCTGGCGACTGTTATCGAATATCAATGCGCCGTAAGATCAGCATCCGTGCGTTTATGGGTCAGGCGGCCGTCAGCCGGCGGGCGGGCCCGTGCGCGGCGTTGGCCTGCGCTGGCGTCGTCGGATTGGATCTTCCCCAGGCGGCGGCGTTTCAGTCCTTGGCCCCCTCAGGCAGCATCGATCCTGTCAGCATCCGCTGCGACCGCAGCACGGGCGCCTGGATCGATACCGGGAGGGGCGGCGCGCGATCGCCAAGTTTCTTTGGCCGCGAGGCTGCGGTCGTGCGCGTTGCACTGCGTCTCAGCCCGGACGGCGTCGCTCAGGAGGTGGTGTTCGCCTATCCCGACGTGGTGTCCTGGTTCGACGACGCCGTGCGCCAGTCATTTTTGGGCCGCCGGTACGCTCCCGATCCGGCATGCCGGCCGCCGGCCGGCGCGGTCGGCGAAGTGAAGGACATGTGGACCTATTTCATGCCGACATCGCCTGCCCCCGGTTATGAACGCCTGCAGGCGGTCGTAGATTTCTGGGTGGACGACGACGGGCGCATCGGGGCGGTGGAAATCAACACCGCGCGTGGCGATTTTGACGCCAAGAGCCTGGCGCGCGCGCCGTTGCGTCAGCTGGCCGGCGATCTGGTGCGGCGCGAGGCCATCAATCGCCCCGGCGTTTACCGCGCCCGGATGGGCGTCGCCGGGTGGATGGAGATGACGGGCGACTGGACGACTGATCGCAGCCGGCTGCGGCCCATCGTTGAGCTTGAGGGCCTCATCGTGGATCTTTCGCAGCCGGGTGAAGTCCTGGCGCATGACGACTGAAACGATGCGGTCCTGAAACGATGCAGTCGGCCTGACTGGCGCTGCGGCGGCCGTGGTCTATAAGCGGGCGTGCCTGGGTGCAAGCTCAGGGTCTTCGCGCAGAGCCTTTGCGGCAGGCCTTTTCGGGGGGGCGTTTCGGGGGGCCGTATCG
>JBILMQ010000076.1:0-12776 GCA_044375455.1 Caulobacterales bacterium
GTCGACGTCAGCACATCCAAGGTCGATCGCAACGATCTCGATCTCGAGACCTACAGCGGCACCGGGCCGGGCTCGGCGGGCGCCAACGCGGCGCTCAGCTTCCGCACTGGCAATGGCAGCTACATCCTCGGCTCCAACCTGAACTATGCCGATCCCAATCTCATTCTGCTGACTGACCCGCAGGGCTGGGGGCAGGCCGGCTACATCAAAGAGCCGCAAATCACCGATGAGTTGTCGGCGCTGCGTCTCAGTGCGACCCGGTCGCTGGACAAGGGGCCGTTCAGCTCGGTGGAGCTGGGGATCAATTTCAGCCGCCGCGAGAAGAACAAGGACAGCATCGAGAGCTTTGGTGATCTCGATTGTCCCGGCACGACCCCGAACAATCAGTGCGCCGTCCCGATCCCGACCGCGCTGCGCCTGCAGCCTACGGCGTTGGCGTTCCTCGGCATCCCGGGGATGGTATCCTACAATCCGCTCGCCGTCTTCGCGTCGCCAGGCCTCTACATCCTGCGTCCGAACTCGAACGCGGACGTCATCTCAAAGCGCTGGGGCGTGGAGGAGAACGTCACAGTCTATTACGGGCAGGTGAATATCGACTCAGAGTTCGCCGGTCGGCCTGTCACCGGCAATGCCGGCATTCAGGTCGTCAGCACGGATCAGAGCTCGACGGGCGGTGTGCGCGGGCCGCGCGGTGCGGTCACGGTCAAGAAGGGCGACACCTATGTGGAAGTCCTGCCGAGCGTGAACCTCGCCTTCGAACTCGCGCCCGATAATTTCCTGAGGGTGGGCCTTGCTCGTACCCTGGCGCGTCCGCGCATGGATGAAATGCGGGCGAGCTTTGAGGTCGGCTACAATATTTCGCAATTGCTGAACGCCAATCCGACCCCGTCTTCCTCCTATTGGGGCGGCGGCGGCGGCAACCCGCTGTTGCGGCCGTGGATCGCCAATGCATTCGACATCTCGTTCGAGCGCTACCTCGGCGATACCGGTGGCTACATTGCGGTCGCGGCCTTCTACAAGGATCTGGAGTCGTTCATCTATCCGCAGACGATCCCCTACGACTTCACCGGCTTCCCATCCCACGACGGGACGGCGGTGCCGGCGACCTTCCGGGGCTTCGCCAGCGCCCCGCAGAACGGGGAGGGCGGATATATTCAGGGTGTCGAGTTCACGGCCAACATTCCCGGCCGTGTGGTGAGCCCTGTGCTCGACGGGTTCGGCATCGTGCTCAACGCATCGGCGACCGACAGCAGCATCGAGCCGCCGAACACGCCCGGCAATTCGCTGCCGGGTCTGTCCGAGACGGTCATCAATACGACCCTCTATTACGAGCGGAGCGGTTTCGAGGCGCGGGTCAGCAACCGGTACCGTTCGGACTTCCTCGGCGAAGTCACTGGCTTCGGGGCTGGACGTGAACTACGGTTCGTCAATGGCGAATCCCTGCTCGACGCGCAGCTCGGCTATCGCTTCGGAGAAGGACCGCTCGACGGGTTCTCGGTGCAGTTGCAAGCCTACAACATCACCGACGAGCCCTTCTCCGGCTATGTCGATGGCGATGAGCGTCGTGTCAGAGACTATCAGAGCTATGGCGCGACGTATCTGCTGGGCATTAGCTATCGTCGCTGAGGATCGCTTCCCCGCATCGCGTGTCACGCCCCTGCCGAGGATCTCGGCAGGGGCGTTTCTTTATGGGGAGGCTGCTTCCCTGAAAGACTTCCCCAGTACAGAATATCCAATGCAGAATAAATCGTCGGCGCAGTGCGCGAAGCCGGGCCGCGTGGATCGCCCGGGCGCGCATCCAAGGCGCGCCAGTCGGGGGTCGGAATGCAAAAGACGGGATTGACGGGAAAAAGCGCTGCCGGCCTCGCCGGGCAGGCAGCGAAGCCGGGACGTATCCGGCGTGTGGTCATCGTCGGGGGCGGGACCGGGGGCTGGCTCGCTGCGGCCGCATTCGCCAAATTGCTGGGCGGGATCGTCGATGTGCAGCTGATCGAGTCGGAGGAGATCGGCATCGTTGGCGTCGGCGAAGCAACCATTCCTCAGATCCGAACCTACAATGCCGCTCTCGGCATCGACGAGGATGAATTCATCCGGGCCACCCAAGGCACATTCAAGCTGGGAATTGAGTTCCGGAACTGGCGTCGTGCCGGTCATTCCTACTTTCACACCTTCGGCGAGAACGGCATGCCGTTGGCGCGCACGCCGTTTCACCACTACTGGCTGCGCGCGCGTCAGGCCGGCCATGTCGGTTTTGATGATTTGTGGTCGTTCAGTCCCAACGCGCAGGCCTGCCTGAGAGGAAAGTTCACGCGCTCGGCCTTTGAAATGGCTGGGCGCAGCATGTCCATCGCGCACGCTTTCCATTTCGATGCAGCCCTTTATGCCCTGTACCTGCGGGGGTGGTGTGAGGCGCGCGGCGTCACGCGCACCGAGGGCAAGGTCGTCGATGTTGTGCAGGATGGCGAAACCGGTTTCGTGACCGGCGTCCGCATGGAGAAAGGCGACGTCATTGAAGGCGACCTGTTCATTGATTGCTCAGGCTTTCGTGGATTGCTGATCGAGGGCGCGCTCAAAACCGGTTATCAGGACTGGTCGCATTGGCTTCCCTGCGATCGGGCCTGGGCGGCGCCCACCAGCAACACAGGGCGACTGCGCCCCTACACCCAAGCCATCGCCCACACCGCAGGGTGGCAATGGCGGATCCCGCTGCAGCATCGCACCGGGAACGGCCATGTCTTCTGTAGCGCACATATCAGCGAGGACGAGGCGCGCGCCGTGCTGCTCGCCAATGTTGAAGGCGCCGTCCTCGCAGAACCCCGGCTGATCAAATTTACGACCGGTCGGCGCAACAAATTCTGGAACAAGAACGTGGTTGCTCTCGGTCTGGCCAGCGGATTTCTCGAGCCGCTGGAGTCGACCAGCATTCACCTCATACAATCAGGCGTGAGCCGGCTGATTGCGCTCTTTCCGCACACCGGCATCCATCAGTCAGAGATCGATGAGTATAATCGCCAATGTGGCCTTGAGTTCGAGCGCATCCGCGACTTCATCATCCTGCATTATCATGCCAATGAACGCGCGGACTTGGCCTTTTGGAAGGAGCGCCGGGATATGGCCGTGCCAGAGGATCTCGCGCGCAAGATGGCGTTGTTCGCCGCCAACGGCGTGATCTATCGGGAGCAGGAGGACCTGTTTGCAGAGGCAAGCTGGCTTCAGGTGATGTTCGGCCAGGGGCTTGACCCCGTCGGCTACCATCCCATGGCTGATCAGCTCTCAGACGCCGACCTGCAGCGTTTCCTTTCCGACATGAGTGCAGTGATCGCACGGGCGGTGGACGCCGCGCCAACGCATGAGGCCTACATCGCGGCCCACTGCGCCGCCCGACAGGCGGCCTGATGACCACCTGACGAACGCCAGATGACGGCCTGCGCCTGTTTCGCGGCCTATGACCGCGGCAGCAGGGTTCGCAGCAGCCGCTCCCGCACGGCTTGCAGGCGCTCCGGCGTCGCCGTGCCGAAAACCCCGCGCGCATGCTCCGGCAGATGCGCAAACGGGTCGCCATTTCGCTCGAAAATAAAGTGATCGAACATTGTTCGCCAGGCAGTGCGTTCGGTCTCGGGCATGCCGCGCAACGTCAGCACAGCATGGAGCATGGTCAGGAACGGCGTGATCAGATGCGAGGGGCCGTCCCGCCACCAGAAGTTCATCATCGCTGAGCAGGGATCGAGCGCTTCAACGTGATGTATCCACAGGCTCGGCAGGTACAACGCGTCGCCGGGCTCGAGGTCTGCAACCTCCGCTGCAGCGATGGCCTCACGGAAGCGCGGAAAGGCGGTGAAATCAGGATTTCGGAAATCAACGAGACTTGACGGCTGACCTGCAATCGTGACGTCGAGCGGGCCGATATAGAGATTTGCCACTTGGTCAGTCGGGAACAGGATGAACCTGCGTCGCCCTGCGATGACGCAGGCAAGGTTTTGGGCGAGGTCCCAATGGGCTGGTGTGCGGCCGCGATTGCCGAGCCAGAGCGACACCAGCCGCTCCTCCACCCCCGCCAGAAGGGGCATAGGATGGCTGTCTGCGAGGTCCGGCGCGTGCGCCGGTACGTTGACCGCTCCCGCATAAAGACATGGCGGATCAAGCTCACCCGCCACGCTCAGCAGCCGGTCCAGAAAGGCCGGCAAGCTGCCGGCGCGCCGCTCGAAGTTGAAGCCGCAAAAGTCAGGCGCGTAAGCGTATCGCCCTGCGATGTGCGCAGCCGCCTCGAAGTAAGAGATCGGCCGGTCGTTCGCCGCTGCCTTCACCAGTGAGAAGACAGCGTCCGACGAATGCGCCGCAGCCCTCACCATAGGCCAGTCGCGCACCAGCCCCTTGAGCACAGCGGGCCTGCCAAGGCTTTTGATATCGGTCTCAAACGTCCTTTGATCGGTCTTGGTCCAGGCGCGGACCCGCGGGGCGTTCGTCCAGATATCGCGTTCGGCCATTGGGTCTCCTGTGTCCACGCAACTGTACCAGAGGCCAGGGGCAGCCGGAAAGACGCGCCCGCGCCAGACGTGCCCGCGCCAGAGGCAGCCAAGCCTGTGCGCCGGTCCGGCGTCGCCCCCTGCGCCGCGGCATCGCCCGGAGCGCCGAGCGCCTGCGTCCTGTCGAGCGCCTGCGTCTTGCCGGGCGCGCGGCTGAGAGGGGATCGAGGCGCTCCGTTTTCGCGCGCCTCTTATCTTGATTGTCGCAGAACTGCCCCACGGATGGCGGGGGGCTTTGGGCGGCGTGTGGCGGGCGATGCGTTCGCCCATGGGGGCGCGCTCGGCAAATGCCCCGTCTCGACTGAGGCGCCGGCCTTGTCTCCCGTTGGGCCAATGGCAGAGTGTGCGCCCGGGCGCTCTTGCGGGCGTCCGGTTGGCAAAGCAGAGGCTCTTCATGCCCGAAACCAGTTTGCTTGATCCCGCCAAGTTCGCCGATCCCTGGCGCACCGCCAAAGGCGAGGAACGTGCGCACGTGACCTTCACGGGGTGGCGAACGCTCTGGTTCAACACCGGGACATTGTGCAACATCACCTGTGCGAACTGCTATATCGAGAGCTCGCCGCGCAATGATCGGCTGATCTACCTGACGCCTGATGATGTCGCGCCCTTTCTCGACGAACTGACCGGGCCGATCGAGATCGGCTTTACCGGCGGGGAACCGTTCATGAATCCCCACATCATTGCGCTGCTGGACGGCGCACTGGCGCGCGGACATGAGGCGTTGGTGCTCACCAACGCCATGCGGCCAATGCTGCGTCCCAGAGTGCAGGCCGGGCTCCTGGAACTGAAGGCGCGCTTCGGTGCGCGCCTGACCCTGCGCGTCAGCCTCGACCATTGGTCCGCCGAGTTCCACGACCGCGAGCGTGGCGCCGGCAGTTTTGACAAGACCGCGCAAGGCCTTGACTGGGTGACGGAAGCGGGCTTCCGGGTTGCGCTCGCCGGGCGCACCATATGGGGTGAGAGCGAGGCTGAGGCGCGCGCCGGCTATGGCGCGCTGTGCGCCAGGCGAGGCTGGCCGCTCGACTGCGCCAATCCCGCTCAGCTTGTCCTGTTTCCAGAGATGAACGATCGCCTCGACACGCCTGAGATTACCACCGCCTGTTGGGGCATACTCGCCAAGAGCCCTGCGAGCCTGATGTGCGCCTCGGCGCGGATGGTGGCACGACGCCAGGGCGCGCCTCGCGCCGAGGTGCTGGCCTGCACGCTCATCGCGTATGATCGCAGGTTTTCTCTGGGGTCAACGCTCGCCGAGGCGACCGCAGCGCCGCTGGCCCTCAACCATCCGCATTGCGCCAAGTTCTGCGTTCTGGGCGGAGCATCGTGCTCGTGAGGGCGGTCCCTGCAGGCCGGCGCTTCGCCGTCCGCCCACGCAAGGACCAGTGCCTGCCTCCATCAGGCATCGCTTTCCGGTCAGGCGGCCGACTGCGCCCCGGCTGACAGGCGGCCCAGAAATGCGGCCGGGGCAAGAGCAGGCGCAAACACCCAGCCCTGTCCAAGTCCACACCCGAGATTTCTGAGATGATCGAGCTGAGCAATCGTTTCTATGCCCTCGGCCGTACACGTCAGCCCGAGGTCTTCGCTCATTGCGATGACCGAGCGCACAACTGCGGAGCTGCGTCGGTCCCAGATGATGTTTTTCACGAAGCTGCGGTCGATCTTGACGCCGGAGAAGGCGAAGCGCGTGAGCGTCGCAAGTGATGCATAGCCCGTGCCGAAGTCATCAAGAACCAGCCTGACGCCTCTCTCCGCCAGCGCCCCGAGCACGCGTGAGGACTGCTGCTGGTCAGCCAGAAGCGTGCTCTCCGTCACTTCGCAGGCGATGCGTTCGGCATTGAGGCCGGAAGCGTCCAGCAATCGGATCAGGCGGCCGAGGAAGCCGTCACGTTGGATTTGCAGGGGAGAAACGTTGATGTTGAAGGTCAGTCCGCCAGCGGGAGCGCCCCACGCGCGTATGTTTTCCAGGGCTTTGCGAGTTATCGCTTGGCCGAGATCATGAATGCTGCCGGACGCCTCGGCGGCGCGCACGAATTCAGTTGGTGATACATCGCCAAGCTCGCGGTGGCGCCATCTCGCAAGAACCTCCGCGCCAGCAATTCGGTTGTCGCGTAGACTGATGATCGGTTGAAAGTAGGCGGCCAGCCCGCTTGCGTTGGTTTGCAGGTCGCGAGACAGATCAATCGCAATCCTCTGCTCGCGGCGCTTTCTTTCAGCAATTCGCGCGTCGTGGCTGCGCAGACGACCGCGGCCGCTCTCCTTCGCTTCGCGCATCGCCAAAGCCGCAAAATTGGAGATCTCCGGCCCGGTTGCGGCGCAATCAAGACTTGCAAGTCCGGCGCTTGCGGCGATCTTCAGGCCGTCAAGCACGCCGCCGCGAATTGGCCGCGAGATGACGTCAAGCAACCCGCGTCCCATGGTGCGCGCCGCCGTCGCCGGCATCGTCAGTATGACGCCGAATTCATCACTGCCAAGGCGCGCCACGGGCGTTCCGGAGGGGCACGCGCCCAAGAGCCGTTCAGCCACCGTCTGCAAGAGCTCGTCGCCGCCGGAGGAGCCCACCCATTGGTTGACGGAACTGAAATGATCAATGTTGAAGTGGAGAAGACATCCCGTGCGCTCGCCGCGCTGAATGCGGGCCTCTAAGGCGCCGAAGAATTCGCTGCGGTTCATCAATCCGGTCAGGTAGTCCCGCGTGGCCAGTTCAATCCGCTTGGCTTCGAGCTGCGCTGCGGTAATGCGGCTTGCCGTCATGGCGGCAAGGGTCGTGAGCATGTCCACATGCCAGCTCGTGAAGAACCCCGGCTGGCTGTTTTCGCTGTCGATGACCCCGATGACGGCGCCATCCCTGAAGATCGGGATCGCAAGCTCCGACAGGCGCGGTGCGTCATCCGTGATGTAGCGTGGGTCCTCGCGCGTGTCGGCAACCAGCACCGGCTCCCCGACGGCGGCGCAACACCCGACAATTCCCTCGCCCAAGCGCAGGCGCAAAATGTCTCTCACCTCCCGATCGCCGTGGTTTTTCGGGCCAAACGCCGCCCGCTGGATCAGATCGCCCGATGCCTCATCCAGCAGATAGATGACGCAGTCTTCCAGTCCGATGCGGGCGACCGCCTGCTGGGCAAGGTCCCACAGGATGTCGTCAATGCTGTCGCTGTGATGCAGCAAAGTCGAGGCGAAGGCCTGGATGACCCGCAGATCCCTCAGCTGCTGTTCCAGGTCGTTCATCGGCTGGGGCTGCGGCATGACCATTCCAAAGAGGCCGGAAAGGCGAGTGGTATCGCAATTAGATTAAAAGGGTGTGAGAGAGCGAAGCCAAAATGCGGACCTGGAAAGCGACCGCGCATGCTGTGAGGGCCATGAGAGGCAGGCGCGTGATCGGGGCGAGGGGAAGGTCGATGCCGCCGACGCCGCACGCCTGAGGTCTGTTCGGGGCCCGCGGTCATATGCTCTCTAGGATGCGTTGTCGCGGGCTCGGTCCCAAGAAGCGCCCCATGCGCCCTCGGCGGGCGCGCCGCGCCAGGACGCCGGGGGCGGGCGCTCGCCCGGTTTGCAAGCCGCCCTGCGTCAACGCCGCCATAGCCGCCGAAGGTGCATGACCGCGCGCAGGGCCTGCGCCGTCATGGTCCATCTTGGCAGGGTGCGGTGCTTTGCCGGGGCCAAGCCGTACTGCTCGTTTTTTGAATTGCCTTTGGTTCAAGCGCCGTGGCGCGGTGTTGTCTGACCTCGCAGACGGCGATTTCTAGCGCCGCGTCGATTGACTGAGGGACGTAGAAGCGGGGGGGCTTGGTCGCCAACTCATCCCGCAAACGGTCTTAACCCGGTCCTGGGCCCATGCGGCGCGCTGGTCTGGCCTGACCCTCATCTGCCCGGCCTCTTCCTTGTCGGGGCTATTGCCTGGCGGGTCTGCTCAGTCCCTGCTCAGTCCCTGCTCAGTCCCTGCTCAGGGGGCGACCGCTGCCAGTGGTGAGAGCCGATGAGGCGATTGGCCATGACGAAAATCCGGATGTAACGGCGTTTCAGGCTGAGGCGTGGCGAAGGCCCGGACCGGAAGAAGGGCGCCTGCCGTTATCGCCAGCTCACAGGCCGCTCATCCACCAGCATCGTCACGTCCTCGAAATCTTCGCTGAAGTGGAAATCAACGACGGCGCCCTTTTCGAAGTAGGCCATGTCGCCTGCTCGCAGTCCAAAAGAGTCGCGACCGCGGACGCGCACCTGCGCGCGCCCAGACGTGACATACAGAAACTCATCAAACGGATAGGTGAATGAGTGAGCGCCGCTTTCGCGAAAGGCGACTGCGACCCGCTTGCCATCTGGCGACTGATACAAGATCGCCTGCTGTCCGCCGAACTCCGGCAGAGGCTCCCAGTCCAGGTCGGCGAGTGAACTGTGCACAACGCGTGGTGCTGCTTCGCTCCCGCCGCGAAACGGATTTGCAAGTTCGCCGGTCGCCGCAGCTGTGCCAAGCGCTGATAAACCTGCAGAAATTACCGCAACAATGAGTGACTTGCGAGACAACATTTTCTTTCTCCTCGGCAGCATAAAGAACAATCAGCCTGGGCTCCGCCAATTTGCCTGGCAATCCATGGGGGGGGCTGTACAAGAATAGTTCGGCGGCCTAAATCAAAACAATGGATAAGCTTGCAGGACGAATTGCGCTTGTAACCGGAGCGGGTTCCGGCCTTGGCGCCGCCGACTGCGAAATTCTTGCGCAAGCAGGCGCGCATGTGATCGTGACGGATGTCGTTCCTGCGGCCGCGAAACAGGTTGCGAAGGGAATTGGCGACAGGGCCACGCCTGTGACGCTGGATGTGGCTGATGAGGTCGCCTGGGCGGCCGCAGCGAAATCTGTCGAGAAGGCCTACGGCCGCTTGGACATCCTCGTCAATAACGCCGGGATCTGCCTGGTCGGAAACGCAGAGACGCAGACGCTTGAGCAGTTTCGCCGGACGCAGGCTGTCATGAACGAGGGCGTTTTCCTCGGCTGCAAAGTCATGCTGCCGCTTTTGAGGCGCAGCGGACGCGCGTCAATTATCAATATCGGATCGATCGCCTCCATGCGCGGCTATGCGGATGTTCTCGCCTATGCGGCGGCAAAAGGCGCCGTGTCTGCTATGACCAAAGCGATTGCAGCCATGTGCCAGGACAAAGGATACAAGATCCGGTGCAACTCCGTGCATCCTGGCGACATAGAAACGCCAATGCAAAGGCACTTTGAAGGACGCCCGAACGACCCGCGGATTGTACCGCAGGGGATCTTGCGCAAAGGATCAGTCGGCGCGCCTATCGACGTTGCTGCAATGGTGCTCTTTCTTGCATCAGACGACTCCCGATTCGTCACGGGTGCAGAGTTTGTTGTCGACAACGGCGCATCTATCCGCACCGCCTGGTAGTGCAAACCAGACGGTGCGGCTCAAACGTTGCGCCCGGCCCCTGAAGTCTCATGAAGATAAGAACGCAGCCGCCCGGCGCTTTGCGTCGTTTTGGGGATGACGCGGGGAAACAAACAAATGGCCATTCGGGCGTGTTGCGTGAGGGCGCATCTCAGAAGGCCACAGAGACGCTGTCAGCGACCTCACAACGCGCAGGCAGAGGCGCCCCTTGACATTTTAGTCCCTCGGCCTAAAGAATTGCGCAAGAGAGCAGGAGTGCGTCGCGGGGGCGTGCGCCAAGCTTCGCCCGGGGGAGGTCACCGTGAACATGTACCGTTCAGCGTTATCAGGTTGGACAAAGACGACCTGCCTGTCTGTCGTCGGCTTTGCACTGCTCTCAACGGGCGTAGCAGCCGCAGAGCCGATCGAAGAAATCATCGTAACGGCTCAGAAACGCGAAGAAAATCTTCAAGATGTCGGCATCTCGATAACGGCGATCAGCGGTACACAGCTCTCTGAACTGGGGGTTTCAAGCGGAATTGACATCGTGAACCAGGTGCCCGGCATTCAGGTGTCAGGCGCTGGGGCCGGCACGAATAATGGCTTCAACATCAGGGGCGTCACGCAAAATGCCTTCGCAGCATCCCTTGAATCTCCAATCGCTGTCTATCTGGATGATTCCTACCTCGCGTTGAACAGTATGATCGATCTTGCTCTGTTCGACATCCAGCGGGCGGAGGTGCTGCGCGGTCCGCAAGGAACGCTGTTCGGTCGAAATGCAACCGGCGGCTTGGTGCGCTATATAACGCAGCGTCCGTCTGATGAAGCCGGCGGCTTCATCGATGTGGAGGTCGGCGAGACCGGACGCAGGAGAGTTGAGGCGGCGGTCGGGGGCGCCATCACAAAGGGCGTATCTGGACGGCTGTCAGGTGTATTTAACCGCAACGATGGCCTGATCAGAAACAACACAGGCCCGAATCAAATGCAGACCGATGATTATTCCATTCGTGGCCAGCTTCTCTTTGAGCCGAATGACGCTCTCAGTTGGTTGCTGCGTGCGCAGTATTCAAACGAGGATAGCGCAAAGGGCGGCTATGCACATGTCGTCGCCCGCAATGGCCGCGTCTCCTCGAATCCGGCATTGAAGGATTTCTTCGGCTATCGTGATGTGGATGGCGATCCCTACACAGGGTCGTACGACTTTGCCGGCTACAAAAAGTCCGAGATCATGGATCTTTCCTCGAACTTGGATTGGACAATTGGAGACATCGTCGTAAGCTCAGTGACCAACTATCAGAATATCGAGGATGGGTTCGGCGAAGACTCGGATGTTTCTCCGAACAATGTGTACCACTACGAAAAAACAAACGACGTTGATCAATTTTCGCAAGAATTGCGCTTATCCTATTCAGACCAGAGGCTGGATCTCGTCGTTGGAGGATATTACCTGCTGATCGACGGTGTTTATGGGACTAAGCAGACTGGAGATGTTTTCTTTGGCAGCGAAACGGAATTGACCGTCGTTGATCAGAAAACGTCCTCAATCGCAATTTTCGGCCAGTCAGAAATTAAGCTCAGTGACAGGATGAAATTGGTTGCCGGTGGTCGTTACAGCCGGGACGAGAAGGATTTCAGCTATGACTCGTCAAACGTCTTTGGGCTCGTGGCTCCAGGACCCTTCCGCTTGAAGGATACATTTACCGACGACGGAATATCGGCAAAACTTCAACTGAACTTTAGGCCGAACGACGACTGGCTTTGGTATGCCGGGGTGAATCGTGGCATTAAAGCAGGCGGATTTAACTATCCATTGTTCCCGACCCCGGCGAATCTCTACAAGTTCGAGGGCGAGGTTCTGACCTCCTATGAGGCTGGATTTAAGTCCAGCCTGGGAAACTGGACAACGCTCAACGTGTCGGCTTTCTATTATGATTACGACGGCTACCAAGCATTCTCGTTTGACGGTCTTGCTGCACGTGTGGTCAATGTGAATGCCGAAATGTATGGCGGTGAGGCCGAACTCGTCGCGCGTCCATTTTCCGGTCTTGAGCTTGTGCTGGGCGTATCCTTCCTTGAGAACGAGGTTCGAGATGTTCCGCTCGCCGTTTCGGATGGAACTGAAAAGGCTGCGATATCCCCAAAGATGACGCTCAACGGGCTCATCCGGTATGAATGGCCGGCCTTCGACGGGACGTTGTCAGCTCAGATGGATGGCAATTGGAAGGATGATGTCACCTTCAATCTCGTGCCTACTCCCGCTCTACGGGAAAAAGCGTACGGTCTCCTCAATGCACGGATAGCGTACACAGATCAAAACGAGAAGTGGAGCGCAGCGGTCTTCGTTCGTAACCTGGCAGATCAATACTACAGGGTTTATTCCTTCGACACGAGCGGGGACTTTGGCGCCCTTGAAGATGTTCCCGGAACGCCGCGCTGGTTTGGCGCCAGCATATCGTACAACTGGTGACGGCGTTGAGATACGGGAGAGGCGGGGTGGCGGATCGATCGGCTGACTGGAGTCTGTGAGGCTCGGTCGGCCGGTCGCAAAGGCGCCGGCACGCCGGGCGAGATGTCTCTTTATGTTCGGCAGAGTTGTTCAGGTCATGTTCAAGCGCCTCGCAGTTGGTCTCCTTGCCACAAGCCTTTCGGGGTGTGCTGGCGTGTCGATGAATCCGGGGGGGCAGCAGGCGCCGGCGGTCAGGATCGATCATGCGACAGTGTGGGTTTCTGACCTTGAAGGCGCCGCCGGGTTTCTGACTGGCACGGTCGGGTGGAGCCGCCATCCTGGTGGCGTTCGCACCGCTGGCGCAGATCGATCGACCGGGGAGCGTGATCGCGCATTCATTGATGCAAATGGCTTCTGGCTCGAACTGCGAACGTCGACATC
>JBILMQ010000326.1:0-3782 GCA_044375455.1 Caulobacterales bacterium
GCGGCTGGTGCGGGTTGCGCCGGATGAGATCGATCGGGATGCCGCGCGGCCCCGGACCGCCGTCGAAGGTCTGAGACGACCCGCCCGTCGCAGCAGCGCCCCCGGGGCCTGTCTGATACTCACCGAACAGGGCGGACAGACCGCGGCCAAGGCGGTTCGGAGTGGTCATGGCGTCACTCATGCCGCAGTCGCTGCACGTTCGCGTTGGATCATTTCGGAAGCGAGGCGCAGATAAGCCTGGCTCCCGGGCGCCTCCAGGTCGTAGATGAGCGCCGGCTTGCCGTAGGACGGCGCTTCCGAGACCCGCACGTTGCGCGGAATGATGGTCTCGTAAACCTTGTCTCCGAAGTGGCGGCGCACGTCTTCCGCCACCTGGCCAGACAGATTGTTGCGCCGGTCATACATCGTCAGAACCAGGCCCTGAATCTCAAGTTTCGGATTGAGGCTGCCGCGCACCAGGTCGATCGTGTGCAACAGCTGCGTCAGCCCCTCAAGCGCAAAGAATTCGCACTGCAGCGGCACCAGCACCGCATCCGCCGCCGTCATCGAATTGACGGTCAGCAGGTTGAGGCTGGGCGGGCAGTCGATCAGGATGTGGTGGAAGCGCGGGTTTGCGGGATCTGCGTGATATCGGTCAATCGCGTCGCGCAGACGGAAGGAGCGTCGCGGCGCCTGCGCGAGCTCCAGCTCAAGGCCTGACAGGTTGACGTCGCCCGGCAGAACAAAGAGGCCCGGCACTTCGGCGGGGATGATGCCGTGCGAGATCTGTGCGTTGCCAACCAGAATGTCATAGGTGGTTGCACGCCGCTGCGTCCGGTCGATGCCAAGCCCGGTGGACGCATTGCCCTGCGGATCAATGTCGAAGATGAGAACGCGCTCACCAATTGCCGCGAGCGCGGTGCCAAGGTTGATCGCCGTCGTGGTCTTGCCGACGCCGCCCTTCTGGTTGGCGATCGCCAGCGTGCGTGTGCGAATGTCTGCCACTCAGTTCCCCCCCCGGCCGCCGGCGGCGACTGCATCAGGGACGCCGTCCACGCGCAATATTCGCCCGCCCGAGCTCGAGCGACTCTCAAACACCGAGCAACATACTTTCCAATATTTAGAGGCTGCAGTCAATTCTGCCTCAATATCTTGTCCCTTGAGGAACAGACCCTGCGCACCGAGGGCGAGCCAAGGCCTCGCATAGCCGATCAGTTGCGGCAAGGGCGCAAAGGCTCGTGCAGTCACGACGTCCACAATTTCCGGCGGGACAGCCTCGACCCGGGCGGTGATCGCTTCGGCGGGAAGTCCCAGAGCGGCGATGACGGCCCGCTGGAACGCCCCCTTCTTCGCGACCGAGTCGATGAGGACGACGCGTGCGCCCGGCCGGTCGGCCAGGGCGCATGCAATGGCCAGTCCAGGCAAACCCGCGCCGGCCCCCAGGTCCGCCCATCGCAAGGCCGCGGGGGCGAGCGATAAAAGCTGCAAGGAATCAAGTGCGTGGCGCCGCCAGAAACGGCCCATTTCCTGCGGCCCGACCAGGTTCATCCGCCCTGACCAATCAAGCAGCAGCGCCCGATAGGCGCTCAGTCGCGCCAGTACGCCCGGCGACAGGCTCCAGTGCGGGGCATCGCACAGGGCGCAGACAAGGTCGCGGGGCCCGTAGCCGTCCGCATCCAGTTCGGTTTGCGGCGTCATGGAGTGGCAGGCGCCATGTCTGGCGGCCAACCGCAAGACCTTGTTGCATGCGCCGGCGCCGCCGGCCCGTCGCAGAGGTCGGTCCAACCGCGCGCCGCCACGGGAATGGTCATTGGAGCGGCGCTGCGGTCCGTTGCACCGGACCATCAGAGCTCTCGTCCGCGGCGCCGGAGGCGGCGCGTCGGCTCTGCAGGGTGCGACGGGCCGGCGGCGCCGCAGTCAGGAACGCCACCTCACGCAGCAGCGGGGTCGTTTCGAAAGCCGTGAAGGGAACCGCAAGGCGGCCGATGATGGTGGGCTTGTCCGGATAGAAATCGTGCCCGAGCGCCTCATTCATGACCCGCCAGACGAGTTCAGTGCAGTAGAGTTCAGTCTCCGATTTAAGACTGAAGGCCGCATCGAAGTTCAGCTTGCGCACCGGCAGCGCTTTTGCCGCCGCCGCCATGCGCGCCGCCAGCTGCGGATCACGCGGCCTGAACACGCCCACCCGGGCGGCCTGACCAATGAATTCTCTCAGCGCGCTGGCCTTCACCGGCCCATCTGGATTGAGCAGGGATCCTGCGGCGTGAACCACAGCGGGCTGACCCTCCGGCCCGTGCACGAAGACCCCCAGATGCTGAAATTCATAGTCTGGCCCCGACCACCGCCCGGCGACGCCGATCAGGCTGACGGCGTTCCAGCCCAGGAAGATGATGTCTCCCTCCTCCAGGGCAGGCAGAGCCGGAAACAGCGGGTTCTTGTCCGCCAGCCTGGCGATTCTTTCATCCGAACTGATCGGAAAGAGCGCTGGAGCGCCAGCGGAAGACCCCTCTCTGTCGGCGACCTGCAACACCGGCGACGGCGCCGGTTCTTGCGCGCGCGCGGCTGTGGCAATGCCGAAGCACACCAACACGGACGACAGAAAAACAACCGAAAGTGGCGCCCGCCTTACCATTTTCGCCTCTTGGTTGCTTCCGGGGTCCGACCGGCAGGGAGAAGCGCCGACCGGGGCTTTCGCCGGTACAGCCGCTGAGAATTGCCTGAGCCCTCATGGCGATGCAACCGGGCCCGCATCAGCCGATCGAAAAAATCGCCGGGCGGTGCGGCGCGCCGCGCGCAGCGTCCCGCCTCGACGCGCAGGGCTGTCGAACGAAGTTCGGGAAAAGCTTGCCACCACGCTCCCGGCAACCTTGGGGCAGGCCGGCCGCATCGAGGGCGTGACACCAGGTGCGCTGACCGCGTTGCTGGCGCATGTTCGCCGGAACGTGCGGAGCGCGGGATAGCAGGCTCGTTCGCCTTTCCGCGCCCGTGTTGGAATGTATCACGTGAAACATTGTGGCCCCGAGCTGGCGGCCCCCAACGCGAGATGTCGCCCGGCGTTTCGCCTGTTTCGCGTGGTCGCACCCTGACGTCGGCGTGACGGAGCGCCCCAAGTGCTCCAATCGTCCGGGGGACCCGCGCGCCCATGGCGGGGCGCAACCGCTCCGGAGCGTCAGAATGTTTCACGTGAAACATTGCAGGCGCCGTCAGGCGATCGCCTGGCCGATGGGCGCGACCTTAGAGACCAGATTGTTTCACGTGAAACACTTGGATCGATTCCCGTCGCGCCAGGGGCCCATCGGGCTCACGCGGATTGTTTCACGTGAAACATTTTGGACTGGGTGGGGCCTTGCCAGACAGGCGGATGATCGTTGTCTTCGCCCGTCAGACGACGAGCGCTCCGGGCGCGACCTCCGCCCCAGTGTTTCACGTGAAACATTCGAGGGACCCGGTCGGCGGGGGCGAGGGCGGGCCAAGGCTGCCGAAGGGATCGGGCGCCGCCGGTCCCGCTTCGGGTTGGGTCCGGGCGTCCGGGAATGTTTCACGTGAAACAATTTGGAACTGGGTGGGACCTTGCCAGACAGGCTGAAGATCGTCGTCGCCCCCCAGACGCCGGGCGCTTCAAGCCCGACCGCCGCCTGGAGTGTTTCACGTGAAACAAATTGGTCCTAAGGGGGCGTCATCAGCCGCGCGGATTTTTGTCGTCGCTCGCGATCGAACGCCTTGTGCTCCCCGCCCGGCGGCGGTCGGGAATGTTTCACGTGAAACATTTTGGACTGGCTGGGGCCTCGCCCGACGGGCGGACT
>JBILMQ010000078.1:0-12626 GCA_044375455.1 Caulobacterales bacterium
TCAATGTCGATGACTTTATCGAGATGCTCCAATCCTTCGATCCGGTCGTGTGCTGCGGGGTGGTCCTGTGCCCCGCTAAGCCGGCGCGCCACAGCGCGGTAGAGCGTTTCAATCGTGAACGTCGACTTCCCGCCCCCCGAGACGCCCGTGATACAGGTCATGACCCCCAGCGGAATATCCACGGTGATGTTCTTGAGGTTGTTGCCGCGGGCCCCAACGACCCGCAGGCGCCTTTTGGGATCCGTCCAGCGCCGTTTTTCCGGGATCGCGATTTCCCGTTCGCCGCGAAGGTACGCCCCGGTTATGCTCTTTGCCGCCCGCATAACATCCTCAGGTGCGCCTTGCGCGATTACCTGCCCCCCATGGATCCCTGCCGCCGGCCCCATATCGATGACGTGATCGGCCGTGAGGATCGCCTCCTCGTCGTGCTCAACAACCAGTACGGAGTTGCCAAGATCGCGCAGCCCCCGAAGGCTTTCCAGAAGCCGGGAGTTGTCGCGCTGATGGAGACCGATCGATGGTTCATCCAGCACATAGAGAACCCCGGTCAGTCCGGAGCCAATCTGGGAAGCGAGACGAATGCGTTGGCTTTCCCCGCCTGAGAGCGTTCCCGAGCTGCGAGACAGCGTGAGATAGTCCAGGCCGACGTCGACCAGGAATTTCAGGCGGTCATTGATCTCCTTCAGGATCCGCTGGGCAATCGCGCGCTGTTTGGGCGACAGGGATTTGGCGACCCCCTGGAACCACTCCTGCGCCGCGCGAATTGAAAGCTCGCTCGTCTGCGAGATGTCCTGTCCGGCGATCTTGACCGAGCGAGCTTCAGGTTTCAGACGGGCGCCCGTGCATGCTGGGCACTTGGCTTCAGTCTGATACTTTCCAAGCTCTTCACGCACCCACGCAGAATCCGTCTCGCGCCAGCGTCTTTCCAGATTTGGAATGACCCCTTCGAAAGCCTTTGTGGTTTCATATCGACGCACGCCATCGTCATAGACAAACCGGATTGCGTCATCCGTGCCATGAAGGATAGCCTCTTTGACTTTTGCGGGAAGCTTTGACCAGGGCTGCGTAAAGCTTGCCTTAAAGTGCTTGACGATGTTTTCGAGCGTCTGGGCGTAGAGCGGGGACGGCGCTGGGCCGCGCGACCATGGGGCTATTGCGCCGTCGCGTAGGCTCTTATCCACCTCTGGCACGACCATCTCAGGGTCAAACTTCAGTTGCAGGCCAAGCCCGTCACACGTGGGGCAGGCGCCATGTGGATTGTTGAATGAGAAGAGGCGCGGCTCGATTTCTGGAATCGTGAACCCTGAGACCGGGCAGGCGAACTTTTCGGAAAAAAGAACACGCCGCGGAGAGCCTTTCTCATCCTTTTCTTCAGCGTATTCTGCGATTGCAAGCCCGTCCGACAGTCGCAGCGATTGCTCCAGGCTCTCAGCGAGGCGCCCTTCAATGCCGGCCTTCACGACAATCCTGTCCACCACGACATCAATGTCGTGCTTTATTTTCTTGTCGAGCACCGGTGCGTCTTCCAGCTCATGGAAGACATCGTCGATTTTGACCCTTTGATACCCTTTTTTCAACAGCTCGGCGAGCTCTTTGCGATATTCGCCCTTTCGGCCACGGACAATCGGAGCAAGGATCAAAAGTCGCGCGCCAGTCGGAAGTTCCATGACGATATCGACCATTTGCGAGACGGTCTGACTCTCGATCGGCAAGCCAGTCGCTGGCGAATATGGAACGCCCACTCGAGCCCACAGGAGGCGCATATAGTCGTAGATTTCCGTGACCGTGCCAACGGTAGAGCGCGGGTTCTTTGACGTCGTCTTCTGTTCGATCGAGATCGCGGGCGACAGACCCTCGATCGAATCGACGTCGGGCTTTGCCATCAATTCCAGGAACTGCCGCGCATAGGAGGAAAGGCTTTCTACATAGCGGCGCTGTCCTTCGGCGTAGATGGTGTCGAAGGCGAGGGATGATTTTCCCGAGCCGGAGAGCCCGGTCAACACCACCAGCGCACCACGCGGAATGTCGACGTTCACGTCCTTGAGGTTGTGCTCGCGGGCCCCGCGAACCCGTATCACATTCAATTCGCTCATTGCTCGCCGTGTCCTCGTTGCGTCCTTCATCTAGCGCGCCGCCGCCGTTTCGTTACCGGAACGTGACATGAACATGGGATGTTTCGTGCGTTGCGGTGCAGTTGCGCGGTGCGCAGGTCAAAGACTGCGACACTTCCGCAATAGTTGTCATTGTAGTTGCGAACAAAAAGAGAACACGATAGGTTATCCCCGTCTTTGGGCGCGTTCCGGCGACTGGAAGGGCGTGGAGCGCTTGGGGGCAGGGCGGCAGTCGGTTAGGATCGCCGTCTGGGTTGACATGCGCGACACGGTCGCGCCGGATGGGGAACTTGGTGATGGCCGGCAGCGTCAATAAAGTCATTCTGGTGGGCAATCTCGGACGAGATCCGGAAATCAAGCAGCTCAATAGCGGTGATCGGGTCGCCAATCTTCGCATCGCCACGTCAGAAACGTGGCGCGATCGCCAGAGCGGTGAGCGCAAAGAAAAGACCGAGTGGCACCAGGTCGTCATTTTCAACGAGAACCTTGTGAAGGTTGCAGAGCAATATCTGCGCAAGGGCTCCAAGGTGTACCTTGAAGGATCTCTTCAGACCCGCAAGTGGACGGACCAGTCCGGGCAAGAGCGATATTCCACTGAGGTCGTGCTGCAGAAGTTCCGTGGCGAGCTGACGATGCTTGACGGAAGGTCGGGCGCCGGCAGCGGGGAGGGCGGCGGTTATGCTGGCGTCGAAGAAGACTTTGGCGCTGCGCGCGCTCCGGCGCGCGTCGCGGAGGCTTCTCCCCGTGCTCGCCCGAAAGAAGATTTTAGCGCGGATCTCGATGACGAGATCCCATTCTGAGCTCGTCGTGTTGCGCCGCCACAGGCAGTGCGGCGTCGTGCGGTTTCCTGGGAGTGCTCTCATCCTTGCAGCAGGCGCCGGCGGCTGCTGCAAGGACGTCATGACAGGAGATCTCAATTCCGGGCGAATCATCGCCGGTATGCGGGTCATCACCTTGTTCGCGCCCGGCGCCGCTTGAGCGCGCCTGGCCGCAGCAAGCGACACGGCCGCGCTCGTTGAGCAAGGCTAGGGCAGCAAGAAACGCTGATAGCCGTGGCTGTTGGCGCAGAGGCCTTGAACGCCATGCCTGCCCGCAGGCACACTTAGCCCGCGGGCAGGCGACGCGACGACAGTGAAATGACACGGCGCCGGCTGGCGCAGACGTGCAGTGTGTGTCACGGGGAGCCGAAGAGCCACGTCCAGGAGCTGTCATGGCGTTCCCATACCGTATTGTCACCGCGCCAGGCCATGCCGCCGCAAAGCAGGCAACCGCCCTATCCGGTTCAGGCCGGACGGCGATCCTCCTCGGCGACCCGCAAAATGCGGCAGTTGTTAAAGAGATGTTCGAGGCGGCGCCGGAGGGTGACGAGGTCCCGCCCGAAGCGCTGGAGGCGCTCCAGGAGGAACTGGGCGGAGCTGCTGACGTCTTCACAAAGGAAGCGATCGAAGCGTTCCAGCGATATGACGCCAGCCGCGCTCCCCAACGCGAAGCCCGCGAGGTCGATGAGATCCTGCAAGTCGCGCAGGATCTCGACGTCGAAGACTGGTTTGCCGCGCGCCGTGAGTTTTTTGAAGCCAGCGCCGCCGTGAGTCCCTCGCTGATAGACCGGCTTGCCCTCGATCTTGAGGCGGATGCGTGGGATGAAGACGAGGACGCAGATGTCCTTGACGACGGCGACGATGAGCAGGGCGACGACGCAGGCGCTTCCCCTGGCATGCCGCGCGAACTCGTTGCCCACCTTGATCCTGAGACCGGCGAGCCGGTCAAGGTCGTCGCGATTTGTATTTTGCCGACGGATAAAAATTATGAGGCGCCCGGTCTTTTGCGTTTCGGCGGCTGGGGTGAGTCGCCCTACCCGGCAGAGCATGTGGCCATCTGGCGGCGTTGGGCGCAGCGCTTCGGCGCCACGATTGTCGCGATCACCGGCGATTCGCTGGAGGCCAAGGTCGCCGACCCCCCGCAATCCTTTGAAGAAGCCTATGAACTCGCGCAGGAATTCGAGCTCTATTGCCCGGAACTGATCGGCGAATTGACGACATCGCTGGAGGATCTTGCGGGTCAATTGGTCGGGCAAACCCATTGGTTCTTCTGGTGGGACTGGGACTACGGCTTCGAAGACGAGGGGAGCGACGAAGGGTGAGCCCACCAGCTTTTGCAACAGCCGTGATCACTGGCGCGGCCTCCGGGATCGGGAGGGCCGTGGCGGTCGAACTCGCCCAGGCCGGAACCAGGGTCATGCTGGCGGATGTTGATGTGGACGGCGTTTTTGCAGCTGCTGCCGAGATCCGCGCGCTCGGGGCAGAAGCCTTGACGATCGCCTATGACGCCAGTGAGGCCGCCGACGCTGATCGACTTGCAGAAGCGGCCTTTGCTGGTTTAGGCGAAGTGTGCCTGGTCGTTTTGAACGCTGGCGTGGGTGCTGGCGGAGCGCTGCCTCAGATGAAGCCGCAGAACTTCGATTGGGTCTTTGCAGTGAATGTCAGCGGCCTGTTCCACGGCATCCGGGCGTTTGTGCCGCGCATGCTTGCGCAAGCCACGCCAAGCCGCATCGCGCTCACCGCATCGGAGCATGCGATCGGACTTCCCAGCCGTGGCGGTCTCGCCACGGCGTATACAGCCTCGAAGCATGCCGTGCACGGATTGGCGGCCGGACTGAGGCGTGACCTCGCCAACACCGCCCTTGGTGTGAGCCTCGTCTGCCCTGGGCTGGTTGCAACCGCCATTTGGAACAGCGCGCGCGCGCGACCTGCGCGTTTCGGCGGGCCGCGCGCGCTGACGTCGGCGCCTGCTGAATTTGCGGCTTCCGGTCTCGCCCCTGACCTCGCGGCGCGCCGCATCCATGAGCAACTCGCGGCAGGCGAGTTTTATGTCTTCACCCATGGACGAGACATCCGCGAGGTTGCGCAGGCGCGGGCTGACGAGGTCGCCACCGCCCTTGACCGATTCGCCGACCGCTATGGTCGCGATGCCTGATTTCCAACCCTGATATCCACCCCTGTTGTCTGTCCGGGGGCGGGGTCAGGTCGGGCTCCAGCCTGTCCAGGCTGCGTCCGCGATTTTGATTGGACTCGGGATGACGCCCTGGGTGGCGAAGCGATCCGCCACTGTCTGCTGCAGTGCAATTGAGTCAGGCGTCATGGGGCCGACGGCAAAATCCGCCCGTTGTGTCGTGTCCTTGATCAGATCCAGCGACATGTTGGTTTCGCGGGCGATGATTTCAGCTGCGGCATCTCGGTTGGCTTCTGCCCATCGTCCCTCGGCGCGAAGGAACTCCAAGACGGCCCGGACTGTGTCTGCACGCTCAGCCGCGTACGTCTTGTTGGCGAAAAAGAACGCCTGTCCGCCGCCCAGCTGCGCCAGGGTCACAAGGGGCCGGGCCTTCTGGTCGCGGATGGCAAGGGTGTAATAGGGATCCCATATCACCCAGCCATCGAGGCCGCCTTGACTGAAGGCAGCCGCGGCGTCAGCCGGACTGAGGTTGACCTGCTCGATATCATCAAGCGTCAGGCCGACGCTTTCCAGGGCGACGATCGCCGAATTGTGCGCGCTGGATCCGCGCGTAAAGCACAGTTTCTTGCCTTTCAGGTCGCGCAGGCTCTGCAACGATGAGCCGGCAGGAGTCAGAACGCCGCCGGCAGCGCCGGACAGGCGTTGTGATGCGACATAGACGATTGGCGCACCGCCCGCTTGCGCGAAGATCGGCGGCGTGTCGCCAGATGAGCCTATGTCAATCGATCCGATCGCGAGCGCTTCGAGAAGCGGCGGACCGGATTGGAACTCCACCCACTCGACGCGCTTGATCCCGGCCCCGGACAGGGCGGGGAGGATGCCGCCGCGCTGTTTTGCCAGCAGCAGCACGCCGTTCTTCTGATAGCCGATCCGCACCAGATCCGTCTTTGGCTGATCCCTGGCGCAGGCCGTTGTCGTCAGCAAGGCCGCGCCGGCGAGCAAAGCCCGCCGGCGCGTCACAGCGGCGTCACGCGCCCGCAAGGTCATTCCCCGAACTTGGTCCGGAGCGCCACGCCGACATAGCTGTCTGCTTCACGCGGGATAAGATAGCGCAGCGACCCGCCAGGTCCGCCCGGCGTGATCAGCGAGGTGTAGCTTTGGTCTGTAAGGTTCTTGGCGATGAAGGTGAGCGTGTAGCGCTCATTACGGTCCACCAACGCAAGTGATGCGTCCCAGATGCCCGTTGCGCCGATCTGCAGGAGCGGGTTGCGCCCAAGGTCGGAGTACTGATCTGAGGTGTAGGCGTATTGCGTATTAAAACGCAGGTCGAAGGGCACGCCTTCGCCAAGCGGCAGGAAGTACTCGACGCCCAGGGCGCCCTTCCAGTCCGGCGCCAGGGGCAGCGGCTCGCCCTTGCGTGCGGCTGTGATGACGCCCGCTGCATCGCGGAACTTCTCAATCTGAGCGTCCGTGTAGGCGAGACCGCCATTGATGGTCCAGCCGGCGCCGGGCCGCAGGGAGAAATCGAGTTCAGCGCCCTTGGTCGACACCTCGCCCGCATTCGTCAGCCGCGTAATCACGACGCCGTTCAGCACGTCGAAATTGTTCGCCTGGAAGTTTTCGTAACGCGCATAGTATGCGGCGAGGTTGGCCACGAAGCGGTTATCAAACCATGCCGTCTTGAGGCCAGCCTCGTACGCGTCCGCCGTCTCGGCCTCGATGACGTTTCGCTGTGTTGAGTTCATGTTAAAGAAGACGTTGAACGCAGGACCTTTGTAGCCGCGCGAATAGGTAGCGTACGCCATCATATCGTCAGTGGCCTGCCACTGTGCGCCGACTTTGCCGGACAGATTCGTTTCGTCCGTATCGCCAGTAAAGCCCGTCGTGTCCGTGCGGATGCCGGGCAGACCCGCGATTGCAGACGGGATGCGGTTGTGAAAGTAGTCCAGCTTATCGTTCGTGTACCGCAGGCCGGCGATGAGTTTGACCGTATCGCTGAGTGCGAAGCTGCCCTGGCCATAGGCCGCCCAGTTCTCGAAGGTTGACCCGAAATCTGCTTGGCTGAAGGCGGAGACGATGGTTGAGGCCGCCGGCGTGCACGGACGCTGGCCCGTCGCATCGATGGCCAGCGTCGAAGCTGTGCACGACGTGACGTCGCGACGGAAGGTGCGCTCTGCTTCGGCGCGGTAGTAAAAGAGCCCGCCGACATACTCCAAACGTTCTCCCGACGGTGAGGTGATCCGGAACTCCTGCGTCAGCGTGGTCGATTCCTGCGGTCCTCTGTCATGCAGCTGCGCAAATCCGGTGCCGACATAGGCGGCGGCGCGGTCCAGCCAATCACCTTCCCGCACTTCCGTGTTGTCCCAGGAGCGGTAGGCTGTGATCGAGGTGAGGGTATGGTTGCGCCACTCGTAATCAGCCTGCGCCGAGACCCCCCATGACGTCTCTTCTGTTTTCGTCACCAGGTTGTGGCGCACGCCGCGTGTTTCATCGCCCCGGAAAAGAACCCCGGCCAGCAGACCGTTGAGTGCAGCCCCGTTCACGCCGGACGGCGCTGTCCCGATCACTTCCGCGCAGCAATTGTCGTCCGCCTTGCGGTAGTCGCCGATCAGGGTGACCTGCAGCTTCTCGCTCGCATCCCACACCGCGATCCCGCGCAGGCCCCACCGGTCATAGCCGTTGATCTTCTTTCCGGTCGTAATGTTTTCGATGTTGCCGCCATAGCTGCCGGCAAACGCCGTCAAACGGGTGCGCAGGGTGGGCGACAGGGGCGCGTCGATCGACGCCTTTGCCTTGTATTCGTTGTCGGTGAAGGCAGACAGCTCGGTTTCGACGCCGAACGTGCTCGAAGGCCGCTTCGACACCACATTGACAACGCCTGCCGATGCGTTCTTGCCGAACAGGGTGCCCTGCGGGCCGCGCAGCACCTCAATGCGCTCAATGTCGACCAGGTCGCCGAACGCCTCGCCGGAGCGTGCGTAGACGACGCCATCCAGGACCGTCGACACCGACGGCTCAGCTGCGATGGAGAAATTGATGGTGCCGACCCCGCGCAGGAACAGCGAGGAATTCAGCGTTGTGCCGCCCTTCCGGAAATTGAGGGTCGGAATCGCCGATTGCAGACCTTCGATGTTGATCGCACCCGAGCGCTCGATGAGATCCGCCGAGATGACTGACACAGCAGCCGGCACTGTCTGCAGGTTTTCTTCCCGCTTCTGGGCCGTGACGATGATGACCCCATTTTCTTCCGCCGCGGCCTGCTGCGCCAACGCCGGTGCGGCGAACAGCGTCATGGAGGCGGCCGCTGCCGATAGGGCGCCTGCGACGGTGAGCAGGACATGGGTGGTCTTGTGCTGATCGATCTGCATGCGATGTCTCCCCCTGCCAGCCACAAGTTCTGACTTGCGGTCGTGCGGTAACCCGATCGTGCGATGTCGCCATTTATGCGGAGCGCGCGGGCCGGGGAACAGATATTTCGTCCCGGCTGCGCACCGAATTTCCATACTGCGTGTGCTGCGCGCCACAGGCCCGCCGTCCATACGCCTCATGCGCGAAGTGGGCGCCCTCATCCAGGGGGCTTTACTCACAAGGAGCTGAAGAATTTATCGGATTGCGCGAGCTGCGGCGTCGAACCTGCGCCGCATTGGCGGCGTCACCCGTCCAGTTCCACATCCCAATAGAGATAGTCCATCCACGTGTCATGCAGGTGGTGGGGCGGGAAGCGCCTGCCCATCTCCTGCAGCTCCCACATGGTCGGGCGGAACGGCTTCCTTGCGAGGTGCAGTCCGGCATCCTTCAGCGATTTGCCGCCCTTTCGCAGGTTGCAGTCACTGCAGGCGGCCACAATGTTTTCCCAGGTGGTTCGCCCGCCCCGTGATCGCGGCGTCACATGGTCGAAGGTCAGATCTGCGGGTGAGCCGCAATAGGAACACTGAAATCCGTCGCGCAGGAACACATTGAACCGCGTGAAGGCGGGCGGGCGGTTCTGGCTGACATACTCCCTGAGCGAAATCACCGAGGGCAGACGCATTTCCAGAGACGGTGAGCGCACAAGCTGCTCATATTCTGCGATGACATCGACCCGATCGAGGAACACGGCCTTGACAGCTTCCTGCCACGGCCAGACCGACAATGGATAATAGGAAAGGGGGCGGAAATCCGCGTTGAGCACCAATGCAGGATAGCCCGCTGGCGGTGACGTGGTGACCTGCAGGGCCCGCTCTAGCTTGCGAACCATGCGTCCGGCGTGAGATGCGCGCAGTGCCTGACTGAAGACCCCACCTCCTCTGCAGGCCCTGCTGCAGGACCCTGGGAGGGCGCCCATGGGCGCCAAATCTGGGAAATCTACCCCGGAACTCCTAAGGCTGGCCGTTAACAATTGCTAACGAAAATGTCTTCTCGTTCGCAAATGATACGCGATTCGCTGCTGCAGTCCGACCGGGCGCATCTGCGCCGGCGGCTGCATCAGCGAACCTGGCTGAGCGCTTTCCACCACCCGTGCGCATTGGCCTGGCGAAGAGCGCCAGCCCGAAAAACCCGCGCGCTCGCCCAGAGTACAATTGCCGACGTCACGCTCATCATACCCAGCGCTGCGGCAATTTCGCCCGCCGGGATCCCAGTGGGCGCGCGCGCCATGAACAGGAACGGGGTGAAAGGCGGAACCCAGGATAATGCCTTGAGGATTCCGGAATCAGGGTTCTGCACCGCGCCGGGGAGCACCAGCATGGGCGCAAGAAGGAGCAGAATGATCGGCGTCATCAATGTCTGCGCCTCCTGGATCGTCTCACACAGCGAACCCAGGGCCAGGAAAGCAGAGCCATACATGAGGTAGCCGAAACCGAACATCGCCAAGAATGTCAGCACCAGGCTTGGGTGGGACATGGCTGCGATGAAGTTTGTCGCAATCCCGCCCGCGGCGCCGCCTGCTCCCCCGAGGCCCGAGACGAAGGCGAGGCCGACCAGGCTCCAGGCCAGAATCAGCGTGACGCTGACCGCCGCCACGCCAGCGAACTTGCCGATGAGGATATCTATCGGGCGCGCGACGGCGAGGAGCATGTCGAGCGCCTTTGAGGAGCGCTCCTCGATAACGCCCATCAGCAGCATGTTGGCGACGCCGAGCACTGCGGAGAACAGAAGAACCGACATTGCGAAGGCGGCAAGAAACGGCATCCGGTCGGCAATGCCGACTTCGCGCGCCGTCTCGCCGGCAGCCGCCGGCGGCCTGGCCGGATCAAATGTGCGCACATCTGCCGACAGGCGCTCTGCGCGTGCAACTGTCTCGGGTGAAACGCCGCCCGAGGTCAGCGCTTCCCGGCGCATCTGCTGGGTCAGCGCCCGTTCGATGAGCGAAGAGAGCTCATCATTCGTGATGTTCCGGCTCCAGTATTGCGCATCGATCGCCCCGTCTGGCATCCGCGACAGGCGCACCACCGCGTAGAGCGCCTGTGCATCATCGCGAGGCCGCGCCGCAGCGCGCGCCCGCAGCGTTTCGAACGACGCATCGGCGCCAATGCGCACAAATTCTGGCCGCGGCGGCGTGAAGGACGGCAATGGCTGCGGGCTGAGCGCGCGCAATGCAGCGAGCGCCCCGGCCACATCGCCTTCCGGCGTTGCGTCGAAGGCGGCGCGGGTGGCGCGCAGTCCCTCGTCGCCGGCGAGCCCCAGAGCCATGGCGCTTAAAGCTGATCTGGTCGCAGCGCGCGCGTTGCCGGCCAGCGCGCGGTCGATCGCCGCGCTCAGCGCAGGCTCATCGGTCAGAACGACGAAAACCCGCGAGGGCTGGACGCGCTCCATGAGGGCTGGAACGCCCATGCCGAGCAGCAAGAACACAGGGGCGAGCGCGAGCGAGACCCAGAAGCCCCAGGACATCAGATAGGCAAGGTATTCACGCCGCGCGATCAGATATGCCGCATGCATCTGGTCAGCTCCCATCGCTCCCGGCCTGCCCTAGGATCGCAACGAAGGCGTCGTGCAGGCTCGCCCGTGTAGGTTCAAAGCGGCGCACCGGCGCGCCATGGGCGACGACCCTGGTGAGGGCCGCTGCCGCTTCCGCGTCGTCCTCAACGTCTATCACCCAAACGCCTGGGCGCTCGCCGCGATGGGCGCGGAATGCGCCAAGCGCTTCGGACAGATCCGCATCCGGGTCGGTTTCAATGCGCGCAGCACGCGGAGCGCGCGCCACCGCCTCACGCACCGTGCCGTCAAACGCCTTGCGACCAGCGCCGATCATCACCACGCGATCGCAGAGCCGCTCTGCGTGCTGCATGACGTGGGTTGAGAAAAGAACCGACGCGCCGCGCGCTGCGCGCTCGCGAACAAGGTCCTCAAGAGTTTGCTGGTTCACCGGATCGAGACCAGAAAATGGCTCATCCAGGATCAGAAACTCCGGTTCATGGGCCAGGATCGCCAGGATCTGGACCTTCTGCGCCATGCCCTTGGACAGGGCCTTGACGGGGCGTTGCATCGCATCGCCAAGACCATAGCGCTCAAGCAGATCGCGCGCCCGCAACCTTGCATCACCTCCTTTCATGCCTTTGAGGCGGGCGAAGTAAGTGATGACGGCCAGCGGGGTCATCTTGCGGTACAGGCCGCGCTCTTCCGGCAGATAGCCGATACGTTTCAATCTCTGCGGGTCAAGCGGCCCTGCGAACACACGAATTTGCCCAGCATCCGGCGTGAGGATGCCGATGATCATTTTCAGGGTGGTGGACTTGCCCGCGCCGTTGGGCCCAAGAAAACCGGTAATTCCGCCGCCGGCGACCGAGAACGACAGATCGTCAACGGCTGTTTGCAGGCCATACCGCTTGGTCACGTGTGACAGTTCTAGGACGGACTGGGTCATAGAGCCGGTCTACAATGCTTTGATCGTGGATACATCCAGGCTCCTCGCAGCCTCGAGGCGCGCATAGGCGATGCCCAGGCACAGCAGCAACAGCGGGCCTGCAACCGCCAATGGCCCCGGGGGGCGGTCAAGTCCGATGCCCAGGTCGGCCAACTGGTTGAGCGTGCCTGGCAAAAAGGCTGCGGACAGCACTGTCCAGGCCGGCCAGCCTGGACGCCCGGCGTCGCGCAGGCGCGCCGCCATCAGGCCGCCCAGCATCAGGCTCGACACGGTTGCGCCGAGTGCAGCAAGGCTTGCCGCCAGGAGCTCTTGCGCCGCGATTGGCGCGCGCAGGACGAGCCCGGGCGACACTGACATGGCCATCTCTCGCAGGAGAAGGGTTGCCGCCATCGTCACCCAGAAAGCGGGCACATATTGGCGCGCACTGATCCGTGATTTGGGCTGAATGCGCCGGCCCCGGTCTCCAAGCTGCATGGGCATGCCTCCCGGCCGTTGCGCGCCAAACTGGCGCATGGTCGCGGCCTCGGGGGCTGACTATTCAAACTTCGCGCCGCACCGCCGCCGGCCGGCCTGGCGCGGCGAGGAAGGCGGTGACCAATTCGGCGAGCAAGCCATGGGGGGCGCTGAGGATGCGATCGCCGCGTTGGGCGATGGCATCCTCAACCAGTCGGGCGAACGGGTCCGGAAATACGTTCACCTGACCACCCGCAACGCCGTCGAGGGCG
>JBILMQ010000079.1:0-12613 GCA_044375455.1 Caulobacterales bacterium
GACCCCGATCCGGGAAACATGCAGAAGCCAGGTTTCCGAAGTCAGGCCCCGAAGGGCAGGCGCGACAGCGCGTGTCCGCCTGTTCCGGGGCGCCTGTTCCGGGGCGACCGCTCAGCTGCGACGGCTCAGCTGCGACCGCTCAGGCGACGGCGGCTTTCAGCGCCTTGAGGCGCTCAAGCGCAATGCCCGCCCGCGACCGCTGCGCGTCATCGCGCGTGTCCTTGAGGTCCTCCTCAGCGTCCCGGATTTCCTGCTCGAGGCGCGCAGCATCGACGTCGGCGAGATCAATGGCCTCCTCGGCAAGCACCGTCAGCCCCGCCGGCGTCACGTCTGCAAAACCGCCGCGCACGAAGAAGCGCTTTTCCGCGCCGGCATCGATCACCTTGAGAAGCCCCATGGACAGGGTGGACATCAAGGGCGCGTGATTGACGAGGACGCCGAACTCGCCGGCTTCGCCGGGCGCGATCACCTGATCAACATATCCAGCATAGAGCTCGCGTTCCGGGGAGACCAGCGAGAAGTGCAATTTATCCGACATCGGAGCAGTTCCGTTTCTGTTTTGCGATTGCGTTTCGGGTTGTGAAATCCTGCAGGTTACGTCCTAGGGTCGGGACGGTCCGGCCATGCGCGCGCACGCGCCGGCCTGCGCGACGCTTTCCAGCACGGTAGCCTGAAACCGCGGCCCGGGCGCGGCTGCGGCGCCAGGCAGCGTGACGGCGAGCGCGAACACGCGCCCGGTCCGGTCCGAGCAAAAGGCCATGCGTTCGCGCCCGGCCGCAGCCGGCGCGGGCACGGCCACAAAGCCTTCCGGCCTGGCGGCCACGACCTCGGCGACAACCCGGCGCAAGTCATCGGCCTCGCCAGCATTGGTGCGAACCGAGCAGCGCCCGTTCGGATGGGCCACGACCTCGGCAGGCCCGAACGTCCAAACCCTGGTGTCGGCCGGCTCGCCGGGGGCGCTGGCGCCCGGCAGGAACGCCGGCCCACGCGCATAGTGCGCCACCGGCGCAGGCGCGATCACCGCCGGCAGGCACACCTCTGCGAGCCCGCGCCTCACCGCGGCCGCGGCAGATGACACGGCTGGCTGCGCCGCACCCGGCGACGCCGGCCCGCTCGGGCCTGGCGCGGCTGGTCGCGGCGGCGGGCGCGTCGGCTGGGACGGGGCGCACGCCGCAAGGCTGACAGCCATCGCCGCCAGAGCCAGAACTGTCAGGCGTGTCGCCGTCATGGGTCCACCGAAAGGCCGCGCGCCGCGCCATGGACGCTGCATCTTCCTGCGCCGGATAGGCCGCCAAGCCAGCAAAATCAAGGCGGTCCAGGCGCCGCACACACCGCCTGCGCAGCGCGCACCCCCGGCGCCGCGCGGCGGCACGCACCGTCGCAGGATTGGTGCAGAAAAACGCCAGGCCTTTGCCTCTCCAGTCGGTCAAGCGCGCCCAGGCGGGCGCATCAGCCAGCCCCGATTTCTGCGAACTCGACAGCGCGCGAGAACGCCGAAGCGCCCTGCGCATCACGCACCTCGAGGGTCAGCCTGCGCGATGCCCAGTCGATGGTGAGGAAACCAAAATTTTCCTTACCAATGGGACCGGCAACGCGGTTCGGCCCCGCCTCCTCCGCACCGAGGCTCCAGGGCATGTTGATCGATGAAGCTGTCATGTCATAAACCGGATAACCGACCGTGTCGCGGCCGCCGACATTGATAGATGCGTGATGGCGGTCGCCCGACAGGACGACCACGCCTTTCGCCCCGGACGCCTTGATGAGATCATAAAATCGTTGGCGCTCGTGGGGAAAATTGCCCCAGCGCTCCCACCCATGGCCGTCGGCGGCGAGCTGCACGGACGACACAACAAGCCGAAGCTCGGCGGGTTTTTGCAATTCCTTGGCGAGCCAAGCCCACTGCGTCGCGCCAAGCATGGTGCGGCTTGGATCCTCGTCCGGCAGATATCGCTCCCTGCCAGGCGCGCCGGGCGCATCCGATCTCTTCAATGGCGAGCGCCAGTAGCGGGTATCGAGCAGAATGATCTGCGTGCGCCGGCCGACCGGTCCAATGATCCATGACCCGAAAACGCCGTCGGAATGAGCCCGCGGGTCGTCCGGCGCGATGCGCCAGAAAGCATCAAACATTTGCTGCGCCAGATGCTTGTACTTGAAATCGCCGCCAGCGTCGTTGCTGCCGAAATCGTGATCGTCCCACACGGCCAGCGTCGGGACCTGCGAGACCAAAGCCGCGAATTCCGGTCGTCGGGACTGCTGAAAATAGGCAGCGCGCAAATCCGACAATTGCGGATCGGCTGGCGTCGACGACCCGTAGACGTTATCGCCCGCGAGTATGACCAAGTCCGGCTGCGCCGCTCGCAGCGCAGTGAAAGCTGGTTGGGCGCGCTCCTCGTTGGCGCATGAGGCGAGGCCGATGCGCGTCAGGGCTTCGCGCGGCAGGACCGGCGAGGCCGGCGCCTGTGGGAAGCCGTCGAGCGGCCCCACCGCCGCCGCGCCATCGCCGCGCGCGGGGCCTTGCATGGACGTGCAGGCGATCGGCGCCAGGACAGCGCCAAGACCTATGAAAACCGGGAGGAACAGTTTGGACACGGCGCCTTCCTCGCACGGCGACATGACAGGCTGATGGCAGTCCGCCTGCCACACGGACACAACCGCCGCTGCGCCGCAGCTATTTAAGAACCATCTGGAGCTTTTCTTGGCGGCGAGTTTCGCCGGTTTTGGGTGTTTGGCTGATCACCGGCCCCTAATTTAGGAACCATTCGGTTCTTTTATGTCGGATTCTCCATTGACGGGGGATATCGGGCGCCCCAGAAACCCGTTCCGACTGGGTCCAGGCACAGGCCATGGCCCAGGCATCGACCCAGGCAAAGGCCTGAGCCGAAGCACACACAGAGGGGCGCGCAATGGTCGAGCGCATGCTGAAATTCGTGGCGCTGGAGCAGGAGACGCCCGCTAAGCGCGCCGCCGCGGAGCGCCGCCAGGACTTCCAGGAGATCTACCGCGACTACATTGTGCGCAAGGCAAGCGATCAGGCGTCGCGCTGCTCGCAATGCGGCGTGCCGTTCTGCCAGACCCACTGCCCTCTGCAGAACAACATCCCCGACTGGCTGAAGCTGACCGCCGAAGGCCGGCTGCAGGAAGCCTATGAGGTCTCAAGCGCCACCAATCCGATGCCCGAAATCTGTGGCCGCATCTGCCCCCAGGACCGGCTGTGCGAAGGCAATTGCGTGATCGAGCAATCCGGCCATGGCGCGGTGACCATCGGCGCCGTGGAGCGCTACATCACAGAGACTGCTTGGGACAATGGGTGGATCAGCCCGATCGCGCCGCCGCGCGAGCGCCACGAGACGGTGGGCGTGATCGGCGCCGGGCCGGCCGGCCTCGCAGCCGCAGAGGATCTGCGTCGCAAAGGCTATCAGGTCACGATCTATGACCGCTATGACCGGGCCGGCGGGCTCCTGATCTACGGCATCCCGAATTTCAAGCTCGAGAAGCCGGTGGTGGAACGACGCACCAACCGGCTCGCCCAGTCAGGCGTCACTTTTGTCCTCAATGTCGAGGTGGGCCGCGATGTGACGCTCGCCGAGCTGCGCCGACGTCACGACGCCGTGCTGATCGCCACGGGCGTCTATGCGGCGCGCCCGCTCGAATGTCCCGGCGCGGGCGCGCCCGGCGTCATTCCCGCCCTCGATTATCTGATCACCGCCAATCGACGCGGCCTTGGAGATGAAGTCGCCGGCTTCGACAAAGGCCCGCTCGATGCGCGCGGCCGCCACATCGTTGTCGTCGGCGGCGGCGATACGGCGATGGATTGTGTGCGCACCGCCGTGCGCCAAGGCGCCAAGAGCGTCACCTGTCTGTACCGACGCAATCGCGACAACATGCCCGGCAGCCTGCGGGAGGTGGCCAATGCCGAAGAGGAGGGCGTGCGGTTTGAATGGCTCGCCGCGCCCAAGGCCATTTTGAGCAGTGCCTCCAAGGTGAAGGGCGTGCGCGCCGCGCGCATGCGCCTTGGCCTGCCCGATGGCTCAGGACGCCAGGCGCCGGAGGAAATTCCCGGCGCGGATTTCGACCTCAAAGCCGATCTTGTGATCAAGGCGCTCGGCTATGATCCGCACGATCTGCCCGCCGCCTTCGGCGAACCGGAGCTGCGCACCAGCAACCGCGGCGTGCTGCGCATCGACCGGCGCTCCATGATGACGAGCCTGGAGGGTGTCTTTGCGGCCGGCGACATCGTGCGCGGCGCCTCGCTCGTCGTGTGGGCCATCCGTGACGGGCGCGATGCAGCCGCCGCCATGCACGCTTATCTCACGGCGAAAACATCCGCCGCGCGCGTGGCGGCCGAGTGAGCGCCGTGGCGCGCGAGGCGCCCACACACGCCGTCATCCACAAAGCGGCTTTGACCTCGCGGCCCAAGGCGCCATCACCGCCCCGCTGGCGCGCTGCAGCAAAGCCTTCCGCGATCACCCCCTGGACACCGCCTCATGAGCCAGCCTGACGACTTCCGCACCCGTTACGAAGCCAACCGCGATCGGCTGATCGCAGCCCACGCCTATGATCCGCGCGATGAGCACGACGCCTGTGGCGTCGGTCTCGTGGCCGCGCTCGACGGCGAACCCCGACGCGAGATCGTCGAAATGGCGATCAGCGCCCTGAAGAATGTCTGGCATCGCGGTGCGGTGGACGCCGACGGCAAGACGGGCGACGGCGCCGGGATCAGGCTCGACGTGCCCCAGGCGTTTTTCAAAGAACAGGTGTCACGCACCGGCCATGACCCCGGCGGGCGCGCCATCATTGTCGGCCAGATCTTCCTGCCGCGCACCGACTTCGGGGCGCAAGAAAGCGTGCGCGCCGTCATCGAAACCGAGATCCTTCGTTTTGGCTTCTACATTTTCGGCTGGCGCCAGGTTCCGGTGGACATCTCCGTGATTGGGGAAAAAGCCAACGCCACCCGGCCCGAGATCGAACAGATCCTGTTCGCCGACGCGCGCGGACGCGACGATGATGCGCTCGAACGCGTGCTCTATGTGTGCCGCCGGCGGATCGAGAAGCGCTGCCGCGAGCAGAACATCAATGACTTTTATGTCTGCTCGTTTTCGGCGCGAACTTTGATCTATAAAGGCATGTTCCTCGCCGAGCACATTGATCGCTTCTACCCTGACCTGCGCGACCCCAGCTTCGTCTCGGCCGTGGCCATCTATCACCAGCGCTACTCGACCAACACCTTCCCGCAGTGGCGCCTCGCCCAACCCTTCCGGATGCTTGCGCACAATGGTGAAATCAACACGCTCAAGGGCAATGTCAACTGGATGAAGTCGCATGAGATCAAGATGGCCGCAGACACCTTCGGCGACCATCAAGAAGACATCAAGCCGGTGATCCTGCCCGGCATGTCAGACTCCGGCGCACTCGACAACGTGTTTGAAGTGATGGTGCGCGCCGGGCGCTCCGCGCCGATGGCCAAGGCCATTCTGGCGCCGGAGGCCTGGGCCAAGAGCGAAACCATGCCCGCGGCCCACCGCGCCCTCTACGCCTACTGCTCAGCCATCATGGAGCCCTGGGACGGGCCTGCCGCGCTCGCGATATTCGACGGCCGCTGGGCCGTCGCCGGCATGGACCGCAATGGCCTTCGTCCGATGCGCTATGCGATCACCGACGACGGCGTGCTGGCCGTCGGCTCGGAAGCCGGCATGTGCCCTTTGGAAAACCGCCGCGTGATCAAGCGCGGGCGGGTCGGCCCGGGGCGGATGATCGCCTTCGACGTCAAGGAAGCGAAATTCTACGGCGAGGAAGACGTACTCGACATGCTTGCCGCCGCGAAGCCCTATGCCCAGTGGCTGGAGCATGTCGTCGAACTGGAACCGCGCATCGGACCAGGACCTGAGCCGCGCATCACCACATCGCGCTTGGACCTTCTGCGCCGCCAGTCCGCGGCCGGCTTCACGCTCGAAGACGTGGAGCTGATTCTCGCGCCGATGGCGGAGGACGCCAAAGAGGCCGTCGGCTCGATGGGAGACGATGCGCCGCTCGCCGTGCTGTCCGACCGCTATCGCCCGCTCAGCCATTTCTTCCGGCAGAATTTCAGCCAAGTCACCAATCCACCCATCGACCCGCTGCGCGAAGACCGCGTGATGAGTCTCAAGACACGCTTCAAGAATCTCAACAACGTGCTGGAAGACAAGAACCCGTCAGATGTCTTCCTGCTCGAAAGCCCCGTGCTCACCACCGGCATGTATGAGCGCATGCTGAGGGTCCTTGGGGAGTCCGTCGAGATCATCGACTGCACCTTCGAGCGACCGCTTGATCCAGGCGCTGCAGGAGAGGCGCTCCGCGACGCGCTCGACCGGGTGCGCGTCGAAGCCGAAAACGCGGTACGCGCCGGCCGCTCGCACATCGTCCTCTCCGATGAGCGCACAAGCGCCTTGCGCGCAGCGATTCCTATGATCCTGGCGACCGGCGGCGCGCACAGCCATCTCGTCAAGGTTGGCCTGCGCTCCTACTGTTCCATCACCGTGCGTTCGGCAGAATGTCTTGACACCCACTATTTTGCGGTTCTCGTCGGCGTCGGGGCCACGACCGTGAACGCCTATCTGGCCCAGGAAACCATCGCCGACCGCCACGCCCGCGGTCTTTTGCCGGCCCAGGCGCTCGGCAAAGCCTGCCTCAATTACAAGCGGGCGGTCGAAGCGGGCTTGTTGAAGATCATGTCGAAGATGGGCATCTCGGTCATATCGTCCTATCGAGGGGCCTACAATTTCGAAGCGCTTGGCCTGTCCCGCGCGCTCGTTGACGAATTCTTTCCCGGCATGGCGAGCCGCATCTCAGGCATCGGGCTCACCGGCATCGCGCGCAACGTCCTTGAGGCGCATGAGCGCGCCTACGATGAAGACATCGTCACCTTGCCGGTGGGCGGGGTGTACCGCCAGCGCGCGAGCGGCGAGCGGCACGCCTTTGAAGGTCCGATGATCCATCAGCTGCAGCATGCGGTGCAGACGAATTCCTACGCCGAGTATCTGAAATATTCGATGGCGGTGCGCGACCGGCGTCACAGGGAGCCGATCCAGCTGCGCGATCTGCTTGAAATCCGTGCGGGGCTGAGCCCTGGGCTGTGCGTAGATGATGTGGAATCGATCAACGAGATCCGCAAACGCTTCGTCACACCCGGCATGTCGCTCGGCGCGCTCGGACCAGAGGCGCATGGCGCGCTCAACATCGCCATGAACCGTATCGGGGCGAAGTCGGATTCCGGCGAGGGCGGAGAGGACCGGGAGCGCTACACGCCGCGCCCCAATGGCGACAATCCGAACAGCGCGATCAAGCAGATCGCCTCCGGCCGCTTCGGGGTGACGGCGGAATATCTCAACCAGTGCCGCGAGATCGAGATCAAGGTCGCCCAGGGCGCCAAGCCCGGCGAGGGCGGCCAACTGCCGGGGTTCAAGGTGACCGACATGATCGCGCGTCTGCGTCATTCGACGCCGGGCGTGATGCTGATCTCGCCGCCGCCCCACCACGATATCTATTCAATCGAGGACCTCGCCCAGCTGATCTACGACCTGAAGCAGATCAACCCCGACGCCAAAGTGTGTGTGAAGCTCGTGTCGCAGTCAGGCGTCGGCACCGTGGCGGCGGGGGTGGCCAAGGCCAAGGCCGACGTCATTCTGATCTCGGGCCATGTCGGCGGCACGGGCGCAAGTCCGCAGACCTCGATCAAATATGCCGGCGCGCCCTGGGAGATGGGGCTTTCGGAAGCCCACCAGGTGCTTTCGCTCAACAATCTGCGCCACTCCGTGACCCTGCGCACGGACGGGGGGCTGCGCACCGGGCGCGACATCGTCATCGCCGCCATGCTTGGCGCCGAGGAATACGGCATCGGCACCGCCAGCCTGGTGGCGATGGGCTGCATCATGGTGCGCCAGTGCCATTCGAACACCTGCCCGGTCGGCGTGTGCACGCAGGATCCGAAGTTGCGCGAGCGCTTCCGCGGCAGCCCGGACCATGTGGTGAACCTGATGACGTTCCTTGCCATGGAAGTGCGCGACATCCTGGCTCAGATCGGCTTCAAAAGCCTCAAGGACGTCATCGGGCGCACCGACCTGCTCAGCCAGATTTCACGCGGCGCCAGCCACCTCGACGACCTTGATCTCAATCCGATCCTTGTGCGCGTCGACAGCCCCCACCCGCCCTACAATGTTCAAACCGGCCGAGCCGAAGTGCCTGACACGCTCGACGCGCAGATCCTGCGCGACGCGGCGCCATTCTTCCAGCGCCAGGAAAAAATGTCGCTCGCCTACACGGTGCGCAACACGCACCGCGCCATCGGCGCGCGCGCGTCAGCCCACATCGTGCGCAGCTGGGGCATGGATGGCGTGCCAGAGGGTCGGCTCGCGATCCGGCTTGAAGGATCCGCCGGACAGTCGCTCGGCGCGTTCAGCGTGAAGGGGCTGTTCCTCGATGTGATCGGCGAGGCCAACGACTATGTCGGCAAGGGCCTGTCAGGCGCCACGATCGTGGTGCGTCCGCCGCCGGAGGATCGTCTGGTCGGGCCGCAAAACACGATCATCGGCAATACGGTTCTGTATGGCGCGACAAGCGGTGCGCTGTTCGCCGCCGGCCAGGCCGGAGAGCGCTTCGCAGTGCGCAATTCCGGGGCCGATGTGGTGGTCGAAGGGTGCGGAGCAAATGGCTGCGAATACATGACGGGCGGTACGGCTGTCATTCTTGGCGCGGTGGGCGAGAACTTCGGCGCCGGCATGACGGGAGGCATCGGCTTCTTGTGGGACCCGGATGATCACTTCGCCAGCCGCGCCAATCCCGACACGATCAGCTGGACGCGGATCGGCGCGCGGTATTGGGAGAGCCGGCTCAAATCACTCATTGAACGGCACTATGAACTCACCCGGTCGGCCCGGGCAGAGGAGATCCTCGACAATTGGGCGTTTGAACGCGGGCGGTTCTGGCAGATCATCCCGAAGGACATGATCGACCGTCTGGTCCATCCGTTGCGCGACGTCGGTGCAGACGGTGCGCGCACCGGCGTTGCCTCCATCGCCTGATTCAGCACCGTGCGCGCCTGCCAAGGTCGTCCAATGGCGTCTGCCAGCGGGGTCTGCCAGCGGGCTCGTCCAGCAGGGTCGTCCGCGCGGACAGTCCGTTCGCCCGGTCCGTCAGGGCAATTGTACAGGGCCGCTGCAGAGGGCCGCTGCAGAGGGCAGCCTGGGAGGGCCGCCTCAGAGCGGCGTGCGAAGGGGACAGCTGGGGCGCGTTGCGCGCCGCCCAGGAAGCGGGCTGCGCGCCCCACAGGCGGCAGGCCTGAAAGGCTGCGGCGGGATGCGCGCAGATCCGGAGGGCGCAGCACGATCAGCACGCGGGGGCGACCTGCCAGCCTGCCGGTCAGCGCCGTTTCATGCCGCCGAGCACGCCGCGGATCAGAGCCTGGACAAGGCCGCGCCCGAGTTCGCGCGCGGCTGAGCCCGCCGCCTTTTCCACCACCGTCTGACGCCGGCGCCCACCACCGCCGCCGCTCCGCTTGGCTTTGGTCTCCTGCTTCTCACGGGCGGCCTCACGCGCCTCGCGTTCGGCCGTGTCAGCGGCGCGTTCAGCCCGCTCGGAGAGGATCTCGTAGGCGCTCTCGCGATCTTTGGTTTTATCGTAAACGCCCGCGAGAGGGCTTGCCTTGATCACGCTTTGACGCTCCGCCTCGCTGAGGGCCCCGACGCGCGAGGCTGGCGGACGTATCAGTGTCCGCGCCACGATCGTGGGGGCGCCCTTCTCATCCAGCAGCGAGACGAGCGCCTCGCCAATGCCGAGCTCGGTGAGAACCTCTTCCGTGCGGAAGCCCGGATTTTCGCGGAAGCTGTCCGCAGCAGCCTTGATCGCCTTGCGCTCGCCCGGCGTGTAGGCGCGCAGGGCATGCTGCACCCGGTTGCCGATCTGCGACAGAACCGTCGGCGGAAGGTCTTGCGGATTCTGGGTCACGAAGTAGACGCCCACCCCCTTTGACCGGATCAGCCGCACGACCTGCTCAATGCGCTGCAGCAGCGCCGGCGGCGTGTCGCTGAACAACAGGTGCGCCTCGTCGAAGAAGAAGACGAGTTTGGGTTTGTCAGGATCACCGATCTCAGGCAGCTCCTCGAACAGTTCGGACAACAGCCACAGCAAAAAGGTCGAGTAGAGTCGCGGGGCCTGAATGAGTTTGTCGGCCGCCAGAATATTCACCACCCCCCGGCCGTCGGCGGCGATGCGCATGAAATCGGAAAGCTTGAGGGCCGGCTCGCCGAAGAACTTCTCTGCACCCTGCTGCTCGAGCTGGAGCAGGCGACGCTGCACGGCGGCGACTGAGGTGGGGCTGACCAGCCCGTACTTCGCGTTGATCGTGTCTGAATTCTGCGAGACGTAGGTCATGAGCGCGCGCAGGTCGGCGAGGTCCAGGAGCAAAAGTCCCTCTTCGTCGGCCACTTTGAACGCGACGGCGAGTGCGCCTTCCTGGGCCTCAGACAGCTCGAGAAGGCGCGCTGTGAGCATTGGCCCCATCTCTTGCAGAGTGGCCCGGATGGGGTGGCCTTTTTCGCCATAGACGTCCCAGAACACCACTGGCGGCTTTTCCGGCGCATAGTCCGCAAGCCCGATCTGCAGGGCGCGCGCGGCTGCCCATTTGGGCGGCGGATCGCCAGCCAGGGCGACGCCGGACAGGTCGCCTTTCACATCGGCGGCGAATACCGGCACGCCCATGCGCGCGAAGCCCTCCGCCAGCACTTGCAGCGTGACCGTTTTGCCGGTGCCCGTGGCGCCGGCGACCAGACCATGCCGGTTGGCCCGTTTGAGCAGCAGGGATTGCGGCTCCGCGCCGCCCGGTCCTGCGCCAAGGAATATGCCGTCGCTCATGCCTGCACTCCTGCCGCCTGCACTCTTGCTGCCTGCACTCTTGCTGTCTGCACTCTTGCTGTCTGCACTCTTGCCGCCTGCGACTGACGCCAGTCGCTGGCGCCGCATGCCGCGCCCTGCGCGCCTCTGGCGCAGCGCCGAGGCTGCGATTCGTCTGTGCCGGCGACTGTGGCGCGCGGCCGCCGGCAAGGCAATGCGAGGTCGGCGCCGACTTGCGCCGCGCGGCCGCGGGCGCCATCACCTCGGCGATGTCAGCTTCGGCGCCGCCATATCCTGTCGTGATCGGCCAAGCCCCGCGCGAAGCCGCCGCCATCGTCCTGAGCGATGTGCTGGACAACCGCGTCGCATTGGATGAGGCGCTCGCCCGACAGCGCGCCTTTGATCGTCTGGCGGGCGAGGACCGCAGCTTTGCGCGCGCCATCGTCAGCGCTGCGCTGCGCCGCCTCGGCGCGCTCGACAATGTGCTGGCCGCGTTCATGGCCCGGCCCCTGCCGGCAAAGGCCGGCCTCGCCCGCGCCGTGCTGCGCTGCGCGGCGGCCGAGCTTCTCGTGCTGGGCGCGCCGGCCCACGCAGCCGTGCATACCGCCGTTTCGGTGTTGCAGGCCGCGCCGGGCGGGCGATCCTATGCGGGCCTGGCGAACGCAGTGCTGCGTCGGATCGCCCAGGAAGGGGCGGGCATGTTCGGTGCGGCCCCGCCGGAGGCCGACGCGCCGGACTGGGTGGTCGCCCGCTGGCGCGCGGCCTATGGCGCAGCGAAGGCGCGCGCAATTCTGACAGCAGCCCGCACCCAACCGCCTTTGGATCTGACGGCGCCTGCAGACGCCTGGACCTGGCTCGCCAAGCTTGGCGCAGTGCGCGTCGGTCCAACCACAGCCCGTCTGGTCCAGGGCGCGCCGGAGGTCGCCCGACTTCCGGGGTATGACGACGGCGCATGGTGGGTCCAGGATGTCGCAGCAAGCCTGCCGGCGCATCTGCTTGCCGTGCGTCCTGGCGAGCGGGTCGCCGATCTGTGCGCCGCACCGGGCGGCAAGACGCTGCAGCTGGCCGCGGCAGGCGCCTCGGTGGTTGCCGTTGACCGATCACACCCCCGCCTGGAGCGCCTGCGCGTCAATCTCGCGCGCTGTCGGCTCACAGCGGATGTGGTTTGCGCCGACCTGATGCAATGGACGCCGCAGGAGCTCTTCGACGCCGTGCTGCTCGACGCGCCCTGTTCGGCGACCGGAACCCTGCGCCGCCACCCGGAAGTGCTGTGGATCAAGGACGCGCGTGACATTGCAAGGCTGGCCGCCTTGCAGCGCCGGCTGCTGGAGCGTGCGCTCGCCTGGCTGAAGCCGGGAGGGCGACTGCTCTACTGTGTCTGTTCGCTGGAGCCGGAGGAAGGCGAAGGCGTGGTCGGGAGCGTGCTGGACCAGGGTCTGGCCCGCCGACAGGCGATCACGCAGGACGAGGCGGCCGGCTTCCATCCCACCGCAGCCGGGGATCTGCGGACATTTCCGGATGATCTGCAGGACATCGGCGGCGCCGACGGCTTCTTCATGGCGCGTCTTGTCATCCCCTAACGCCCCTCCCTGGCGCCCGTCCCTGGCGCCGGCCCCTGAAACCGGCGGGTCGCGGTCACGCCGTTTGGCGCCAGCAGACCTCGGCCTGGAAGAGTGACCTGCCGCGGCACGCCCCGGCGCTGCGCCTCAGACGACAGGACACCCCGCTGCGGCCACCCTAATGCAGATTGACG
>JBILMQ010000327.1:0-3748 GCA_044375455.1 Caulobacterales bacterium
GGAGGCGCTGACGCAGGTGTTCTATAGTCTTGGCTATGCTGAGGGACGCACCATTGAGACCAGGGTCTACGATGGCGCCGACCACAACGAGACGGCATGGCGGGCGCGCTTGCGCGATCCACTGACCTTTCTGCTCACACGCGGGCGCCAGGCAGACGCTGAATAAGTCAAACAATAAGCGGGGGAGGAAGCGATGCAGGCCAAACCGAAGCTGAGCGCGGTCCAGATCTGGAATATGTGTTTCGGTTTTCTCGGGATCCAAATCGGATTTGATCTCCAAAACGGCAATGTCAGCCGGATCTTTCAGACCCTCGGCGCGGAGATCGACGCTTTGCCGATCCTGTGGATCGCCGCCCCCCTCACTGGCCTCCTTGTTCAGCCGATCGTTGGACACCTGAGCGACAAGACGTGGAGCGGGCTGGGTCGGCGCAAACCTTACTTTCTGGTCGGCGCCATACTGGCGAGCGCTGCGCTGATTGTCATGCCGAACGCGCCCACCTTGTGGATCGCCGCGGGCGCGCTGTGGGTCATGGACGCCGCGCTCAACATCACGATGGAGCCGACCAGGGCTTTGGTGGGCGACATGCTGCCAGACGAGCAGCGCACGACCGGTTATGCCATGCAGAGTTTTTTCATCGGCACAGGCGCGGTGCTGGCAGGGCTGCTGCCCTGGGCGCTGGCCCAGATGGGCGTCGCCAATACGGCGGCGCCAGGCGTGGTGCCGCAGACCGTTCACCTCGCTTTCTATGTCGGCGGGGCGACGCTGCTGCTCGCTGTATTATGGAACATCCTGACGACCAAGGAATATTCACCGCAGCAGATCGCAGCCTTTGAGGCGACGCGACAGGCTGGGGCGGCGCATGCCCCCAGCGCAGCGCCGATGCGCACCGCAAGGGCCTTTTTCACCGGCGGCCTGGTCTGGCTTATCGTCGGTCTAGCCGTTGGCGTGTTCGTGTTCGCCGCGCGCCTTGAGCCGCGCCCGGAGATCCTTGGCTTCCTTGGTTCGACGGAGTTTCGTCAGGACCTCTACGTGTTGGCGGGTCTGATCGCCGGGTTCGGCCTGGTCCAGATCGCGGCAGGACTCCTGCGCCGGGCCGGTGCGGATCAGAACGGCTTCATGGAAGTGGTGGGCGATCTGTTCCGCATGCCCTCCGCCATGCGCCAACTTGCCATCGTGCAGTTCTTCACCTGGTTTGGCCTCTTCGCGATGTGGATCTACGGCGCCCCGGCGGTGGCGGCGCACCATTATGCGGCGAGCGATGCAGCCTCGGCAGCTTACCAGGAGGCCGGCAATTGGTGGGGCGTCCTTGGCGCAATCCGAAATGGGGTGGCCGCGATCGGCGCCTTGTTGATCATCTGGCTTGCAGCGAGGCTCGACCGCCGCCTCCTGCATGCGGCCTGCCTCCTTATGGGGGCGGCAGGGTTTGCGGCCATGATGCTGATACGCGATCCTGGTGCGCTGTGGGCGCCGATGATCGGCGTCGGGATCGCCTGGGCGGCGATCGTCTCGGTGCCTTACGCCATACTGGCGGGTTCGGTGCCGGCGCAGAAAATGGGCGTCTACATGGGAATTTTCAACATCTTTATCGTGGCGCCCCAACTGGTCGCCGCCACGCTGCTTGGCTTCCTGCTGCGCACGTTCTTCCACAATGAACCGATCTGGGCCTTCGCAATCGCTGGCGTGTCATTTGCTCTGGCCGCGGGCGCAGTGCTGTTTGTGCGCGAGACGCAAGACGATGCGGTCCCGGCGGCAGTGCAAGCATGACGATGCTGAAATCTTTCTTTCTCGTTGTTCTGACGGCTTTGGCGATCGGGGCCTGCCAGCACAAGCCCCTGCAGGATCCGTATGCGCCGCGTCCCTATGTGCAACTGAGACACCCGGACTGGTCACGCGATGCGGTGATCTACCAGGTCAACATCCGTCAGTTTACACATGAAGGCAATCTCCCTGCCGCTAAGGCCCAGCTGGCGCGGCTGCGTGAGCTTGGCGTCGACATTCTTTGGCTGATGCCAATCCATCCAATCGGTGAGAAAAACCGCAAGGGTTCTCTCGGCAGCCCCTATTCCGTCCGCGATTACTACAGCGTGAACCCTGAATTCGGGTCCATGGCGGATCTGCGCGCCTTTGTCGATGAGGCCCACAGCCTCGGCATGTACGTCATTCTGGACTGGGTCGCCAACCACACCGCGTGGGACAATCCGCTCGTTGGCCGTCATCCCGAATGGTATGAACGGGACTGGAAGGGCGATTTTCATCCCACTCCCTGGTGGGATTGGTCCGACATCATTGATCTCAACTATGACCAGCCGGGCCTGCGCCGTTATATGACTGAGGCTATGGCGTATTGGGTTCGCGAAGCCGGCGTGGACGGATTTCGGGCTGATGTGGCAGGCTACGTGCCGCTCGATTTCTGGGAGAATGTGCGTCGCGAGCTCGAGGCCATCAAACCCGTCTTCATGCTTGCTGAATTCGATCAGCGCGACGTGCATGCGCGCGCCTTCGACGCCACCTATGCCTGGGAGTGGAACAATTCCATGCATGCGGTTGCGATGGGGCGCGCGGATGTCGGCGCCCTGTTTGGCTATTATTCGGGCAATGAAAGCGCCTGGCCGCGCGACGCGTACCGCATGGTCTACACCAGCAACCACGACCAGAATGCCTGGGACGCCACCGAATTTGAGCGTTTCGGTCCGGCTGTGGAGGCCGCGATGGCGCTTCAATTCGTCGGTGAAGGAATTCCCTCGATATACAACGGCCAGGAGGCGGGCAACGACAACCGGCTCGAGTTTTTCGAGCGCGACCCGATCGTCTGGCGTGAACATCCCCACGGCGCGCTTCTGCGCCGGCTGATCGCGTTGAAGCACGAGACCCCTGCGTTGTGGAACGGTGCTGCGGGCGCACGGATGATTCCGGTGATAAACAGCGCACCCAGATATGTTCTCAGCTTTACCCGCTTCGACGCGAATGGCGGGGTGTTTGCAGTCTTCAATTTCAGCGATGCGCCCCAGCAGGTGACGTTCGCCAACAGGCTGCACCATGGCGAATATCTTGATGTTTTCAGCGCGGCGCCCATCCGGTTCACGCCAGAGAGCACGCTTTTCCTTGCCCCCTGGTCCTATCGGATCTTCAAAAAGCAGGACGCGAGATGACCACCTCGATCCACACCAATGAGGAAATCCTCGCCTCGATCCTCATCCAGATCACGATCGTCATCATGGTCGCGCGTGTGGCGGGCGCGGCGGCCGCCAGGCTTGGCCAGCCGCGCGCCGTCGGCGAAATCGTGGCTGGCCTGCTGCTGGGACCTTCTCTTTTCGGCTACTTCTTCCCCGATCTCTCAGCGACGCTGTTTCCGACGGACGCAGCTCAGACCATGTGGATGATTGCACAGATCGGCCTCATCCTTCTGATGTTTCAGATCGGCAGCGATTTTGAATTTGGCCATCTTCGCAGGAACGAGCACTCGCGGGCTGTGGCGATGGTCGCTACCGCGAGCATCAGTGTCCCACTGGTCACTGGTTTCTTGATTGGTCACGCGTCCGCGCCGATCCTTGCGCCGGCAGTAGATCCGCTGGCCTTCAGCCTGTTCACTGCGGTTGCCATGGCGATCACGGCGGTCCCAATTCTTGGACGAATCCTCGCCGAATACGGGCTGACGCGGACACCTGTCGGGGTCATCGCGATCACCGCCGCCGCCACCAACGACGTCATCGGCTGGATCATCCTGGCGATCGTGTATGCGATCGTGGC
>JBILMQ010000328.1:0-3745 GCA_044375455.1 Caulobacterales bacterium
ACCATCGGGCAGGGCGATGCGCAGTTCGGCGGCGATGTCGCCTGCCGACAGGTCGGCGACAAATGCGCGGATCCGCGCCAGCAGCTCGCTGGCGGCGAGTTCGGTGAAGGTGACCGCGGCGATCGAGCGCGGCGCCACGCCGCTGGCCAGCATGAGCGCGATGCGCCCGGCCATGATGGCGGTTTTTCCCGATCCGGCGCCGGCCTCGACCAGAAGCGAGCGGTCGTGGAGACTGATGGCGTCGCGCCGTGCGGCTGCGTCGCGCAGAAATTGGGCAGCTGTCGCCATCACACCGCCTCCCAGACGTCGGCGGCTTCGCCGAGGCGCGCGCGCACCGCCTGCTGCTTGCGCCCGGCGTAGACCTGCCCGGGATTGGCGGGCAGCGCGAAGGCGAGCCCGTCCGTAGCCTCGCCGGCGTCCTTGCCGGGCAGTGCGGCGCCGCTGGCGAGGCTGCGCCGCGCCGCGTCGAGATGGCGTGTGATGTCGTCCATCAGCGCGTCGGGATCGTCGATGCGCAGCGTGACGGCGGCGCGCAGGTAGCGCAGCGACGCGCTGATCTCAACGTCGGGGCCGAGCAGTGCGCGCACCGCAAAGGCGTAGAGGCCGCGCTGCAGCTCGCGCCCGCCGTCGATCCGGAACTCTTTCTCTGGCGCCAGCCCGGTCTTGTAGTCGTGCACCTGCGCCCGAAGGCCGTCGGCCGAGATGTCGAGCCGGTCGATGACGCCTCTGATCGCGAACCCGGCGCCGGGGATGGTGACCGGGGCTGCAGGATCCCAGGGAGCCGCGCCGCCGGCGCTGGCCCGTGCGCCGCCGAACGCGACCTCGGCGTAGGAGCGCGCGCCCGGCGGCAGGAGATCGTCCTGGGACAGAACGCGGGTCGCCAGCGCCTGCGCCTCGTCGAGCGTGCGCGCCCAGATCACCGCCGGAGGAACCGGATGACGGCTGCTCCATTCCTCCGCCGCCTGCCGCACGGCCTGGCCCGCCGCCGCAGCGATGGCATTCGCATCCGCGCCCGCCAGTCCGGCCCCGGCTTCGAGGATGCCCACCGCGTGCTCCAGGACGGCGTGCAGCAGGTCGCCGCTCTGGCGCGCGTCCAGCACGAGCGGCTCAGCGGCGCTCTCCGGTTCGCGCCAGCCGAAGGCGGCCTCCCACACGAAGGCGATCGGATTGCGCAGCAGGCGGCGCAGCGAGGTCGCCGACTGGGTGCGCGCGAGACTGGCGAGGATGAGCGGATGGTCTGTCCGCACCAGCCCGTCATGCGGCGTCACGTCGGGCTGGCGCCAGGCGCGCCAGCAGGTTCGCGCGCTGACCGCCTGCGGATCTGCGGCGAACTCATGCGGGCGCGCCATCAGGCGGTCGGCCTCGCTGAAGGCATGCACCGGCGTCGCATTGCGGCGCAGAAAGGTTTCCGCGCCCTCAGCGGCGCGCAGGGGGCTGCGGCCGAGCAGCCGCCCGTCGCTGTCGCGCCGGGCGCGCGACAGAACGACCTCCCCTTCGGTGGTGGCGAGGATTGTTGCGAAATCGCGACGGTCGGCCAGGGCGACGGGCAGCGGATCGAGCGCGGCGGTCGGGATGATGTGGTCCGGGATCAGCCGGTCCTCGGCGATGGCGCGCGGCCAGCGGCCTGCATTGAGCCCGAGCAGGCGCACGAAGCGGCGGGGCGACGCGGCGAGCGCGCTTGCCGGCATCCAGGCGACGCTGACGCAGGCCTCCAGCCCGTCATCCTGCTTCATGACCTCCAGCGTCGCGTCGACCGACCCGGCCGGGCCGGCGGCGAGCGCCTTGCGCCACATGTCACGGGCGCGGCCCTGCAGAAACGCCTCGCCAGTCTCTGCGGCCGCGCCGGGGCCCCGGGAGAGGCTTGCGACCGCGGCGCGCAGCGTGGCCCCGTGATCGCGCCCGTCCGGCCAGTCCTGCGCCGTCAGCCGGGCCAGCAGGCGGCCCCAGGCCCCGGGCGTGGCCAGAGGCGCGTCGGCCGGCAGGACGCGCACCCAGCCCTCCGGAAGGCCTGCGAACGGGGCGCTGTCGCGGCACAGCGCCGCGAGACGGCGCAGCCGGGACTGCGAGAGGCCGCGCACGACGATGTCGGCGAGCGCCGCCGCGGCCTGGCCCTCCCGGGTCGTCACGGCGCGCACGCCGTGGACGAAGTGCAGATCGATGCTGGCCTCGTCGCGCAGCGCCAGCAGATGGTCGTCGTACTCGGCGCTGGAGGCGCTCGCGAGCGCGACATCACGCGGCGAAACGCCCGATGCGAGCAGTTCGCGCACCCAGCGCATCGCCTCCAGCGCCTCGTGATAGGCTGTCGCAGCGCTGACTGCGGTGACTGCCGGTGTGTGCGCCGGGGCGCGGGTGACCGTGACCCCCATGCCCTCCAGCCAGGCCGGGGTGCTGCGCGGGCCGGCTGCCCAGGTCACCGGAAGTCTGGCGGCGAGCGCCTGCAGCAGCGGCCGCCAGCAGGGTGACAGCTCGGTGAGGCCGCAGAGTTCGACGGCGCCCAGAACCGCCGGCGCGTGGGCGATGCGGGCGATCGCGGCGGCGACGATGTCGGCCGGGCGCAGCATGCCGGCGGGCAGAGCGCCGAGGACGGACTGCTCGAGCCGCGCCATCGCGTCGAGCCTGGGATGCGCGCCGGCCTGCGCCTGGAGGTCGATGCCTGCGCGCCACGCCTTGTCGAGCGTGTCGGCTGCGGCGGCGGCCATCCCGGGCAGCATCTTGATGCGTTCGAGTTCGCCCATGGGCGTTTCCGGCAGAACGGCCTGAATGGTTCCGCGCAGGGTCTCAGCGTCCAGCGGCCTGACGAAGCCGCCCGCGAGCCGGACAGCGGCCTGCTCGATCGACAGGACCTGCAGGCCATGCGTGCGGTTGCGCGCAGCGCGCAGACGAGCCTCGCGCATGGCCAGACGGCCGTGAACGACCAGGGTGGATCGCCGGGCGCCGGTCATGGCCGCTCTCCTGCCGGCGGCATGCCATCGACGGGCGTGCATCGCCTGCTTGCATCATGTGGATGGAGGTACGCCTGGGACAGGGTCAGGGCCGCGATGGGACGCGCGCAGCATCCGGCGTGCGGCAAAGACCACGCACGTGCTAACCCGGATTGCCCGCCAAATCCATGCCGGGCTTCGTGTCAGATCGCCGCTGCCGCGGTGACGGAGCGGCGGCGATGCGACGGCCCGCTTCCCGGCCGTTGCGGGGCCAGGGCTGGAGCGGGCGCACCACGAGGAGCCCTTCGGGTGGTCGGGGACGACGGCCCCCGTGCCGGCTGACACATCGGACGGACGCCCGAAACGCGCAGCGTCACGGACAGGGCCATGCGCATGCAGATCATAGCGTTCGCGCTGCCGGCGAACTGCCGGACGTCGCCCTCCAGGCAGGCCTCGAATGGGGTCAATCCCTAAGACCAGGTTGCCCACTGCAGATTGAACCCAGCCGCGGATGATTGGCTGCCTATGGGGTTCGTGCCGTGGCCAGTCTGACTGGCGGCCGCCAAGGATGCGGGCGGACCGGTGGTTTAAGGGAAGACAGTACGTCAACGGGATTTTATCTGGCGGCGGGAAGCGTGGAGTGAGGGAGGTCAGCGTTGTGCAAAGCCGTTTGTTTTGCAGTGGTGCAGGGTCTCACCCTGCGATGAGTCCGGACGGCTCGACGTACTGTCTCGATGGCGTGGTCACCTTGGGTGCGCTCATGAGGCATCGCATCTTGGCGTAAGCGCCTGGCATGAGAGTATCGGCGATCCAACCTGCGCCCC
>JBILMQ010000080.1:0-12526 GCA_044375455.1 Caulobacterales bacterium
TATCGATCGCAGCCGACCCCCAACCTGATCGTCGTTGAAACGGCCCAATCGAACCAGGAGCTTCTGCGTGGCCTGGATGCGCTTGCAGGGTTTTGCGACGCCTCCACAAAGGTCATTGTGCTCGGCGCGACGAATGACATCATGCTTTACCGCGAGCTGATGCGGCGCGGGGTGAGTGAGTATCTGGTATCCCCCGTGCAGCCGCTGCAGTTCATCCGCTCGGTGACTGCGCTTTATCTGGATCCGGACAAACCTTTCATCGGCAGGTCGATCGCTGTGATCGGCGCCAAGGGCGGCGTGGGGTCGTCCACAATCGCCCACAATCTTGCCTGGTGCATGGCCGAGCATGTGCAGGTCAACACGACCCTTGTCGATCTTGATCTGTCGTTCGGCACGACCGCGCTCGACTTCAATCAGGAGGCCGTGCAAGGGATCGCGGAAGCGCTCGCGAGTCCTGACCGCGTCGATGACGTGGTGTTGGACCGGCTGTTGTCGCGTGTTTCCGACAAGCTCACTCTGTTCACGGCGCCTTCATCGCTTGATCGCATATTCGACTACGACCTTGAGGCCTACGAGGTCGTGATCGAGCGGGTGCGTCGCGGCGTTCCGTTCGTGGTTCTGGATATGCCCCATAGCTGGTCGCAGTGGGTCCGCCAGACGCTGGTCAATGCAGATGAAATCGTTCTTGTTGCAACGCCGGAGCTTGCGGCGCTGCGCAATACGAAAAACATAGTCGATATGCTGCGTGCGCTCCGACGCAACGACCAGATAGTCAAGATTGTGTTGAACATGGTCGGCGTCGCCAAACGCCCTGAGATTCCGGTAAAGGATTTCGGTGAAGCGCTGGGACTTGAGCCTATCCTGGTGCTGCCCTACGAGCCCGCGGTCTTTGGCGCAGCGACCAATAACGGCCAGATGATCTGCGAGGCTGCGCGCCAGTCGCGATCGGCGCAGGGGCTGGAGTTCCTGGCCTGCGTCATGACGGGTCGCCAGCCGGAGCCGAAGCCGAAGAAAGCCATTCTTCCGCTCCCGAACTTTTTGAAAAAACCATGAGGGTCTAGCCGATGTTCGGCAAGCGTTCTGGGGAGGTAGCAACGGGCTTCGCCGCTGAGCCGGCCGCTATGCGCGCCCAAGCTGCGCCTGCCGCACAACGCTCCTCGGCTTCCCAGAACCAACCGTCGGGCGCCGGCCTTGGCGCTGTGGCGCCGCCGATCAAGCCTGCTGCTCCGCCGCCTGTCGCGGCCTATGAGGAAAATAAAACCGAGCAGTATTTCCGGATAAAGACAACAATTTTTAATGCCCTGATCGATGCGATCGATCTGGGGCAGCTCGCGCAACTGGACGCACAAAGCGCGCGCGAAGAGATCCGCGATATTGTCTCTGAAATCATAGCGATCAAGAGCGTCGTCATGAGTGTCGCAGAGCAGGAGGGCCTGCTCGAAGATATTTGCAATGACGTCCTTGGCTACGGTCCGCTTGAGCCGCTCTTGGCGCGCGATGACATTGCTGACATCATGGTAAACGGCGCCAACAACGTCTTCATCGAAGTCAACGGCAAGGTCCAGCGCACGGCGATCCGCTTCCGCGATAATGCGCAGCTGATGAATATCTGCCAGCGGATCGTCAGTCAGGTTGGCCGGCGGGTAGATGAGAGCTCTCCGATCTGCGACGCGCGTTTGCTTGACGGCTCCCGCGTCAACGTGATTGCGCCGCCGCTGGCGATCGACGGGCCGACGCTGACGATCCGGAAGTTCAAACGAGACAAGCTGAAAATGCAGAACCTGGTCGAGTTTGGCTCGATCAGTCCGGCAGGCGCAAAGCTCTTGGGGGTGATCGGCGCCTGCCGCTGCAATGTCCTGATATCCGGGGGCACGGGCTCGGGAAAGACCACGCTATTAAACACCCTGACTGCCTTCATCGCGCCTGATGAGCGCGTTGTGACCTGCGAGGACGCGGCTGAATTGCAGCTCCAGCAGCCGCATGTGGTGCGGCTTGAGACGCGCCCGCCCAATCTCGAGGGGCAGGGTCAGGTGACGATGACCGACCTTGTGAAGAACTGTCTGCGGATGAGACCGGACCGCATCATCGTTGGCGAGGTGCGCGGACCAGAGGCGTTTGACCTTCTGCAGGCGATGAATACGGGCCATGACGGATCGATGGGCACACTGCACGCGAACAATCCGCGTGAAGCTTTGTCCCGCCTTGAATCGATGATCACGATGGGCGGCTTCAAGCTGCCAACCAAGACGATCCGGGAGATGATTGTCGGATCGATCGACGTCATCGTACAGGCGTCGCGTTTGCGCGACGGGTCGCGCAAGATCGTCAAGGTGACTGAGGTGGTGGGCCTTGAGGGCGAAGTCATTGTCACCCAGGACTTGTTCTCCTTCGAAATGTCGGGCGAGGACAAGAGTGGCAAGATCGTTGGTCAGCATCGCTCGATGGGTATCGCCCGGCCGCGGTTCTGGGAGCGTGCGCGCTACTATGGCCTTGAGCGCGAGTTGACTGACGCGCTTGAAGAACCGGAGCGCTGAGGAATGGACCCAACCGGACTCATGCTTGCAGTGCTCACCTTCCTGGCCATCGGCGGGGTTGGCTGGGCCCTCGCTGGCGGTGACCCGGCGGCGGCCAAGGCTGCGAAACGCGCCAAGACGTGGTCGCGCGCTGTTAATGAAAAGCGCAATCGGCTGGTCAAGAGCGCTCAGGACGCAGGCGCTCAGCGCAAAAAGCAGTTCGCTGACGCGATCAAGGACCTTGAGCAGAAGGAGCGCAAAGCACGCGCGCAGCGCCTGTCGATTTCCGGGCAGTTGACGCAGGCAGGTCTGGCGCCAAACATCGCAATCTTCTGGTGTGCCTCCGCAGGCCTCGGCGTGCTCGCGGGCGGCGGACTTCTGTTCACCGGTGCGCATCCCCTGATGTGCCTTGCTGGCGTCGTCGGGGCGGGTCTGGGCGTGCCGCGCTGGCTCCTTCAATTCCTGATCCAGGCGCGCCAGAAGAAATTTCTGGAGCACTTCGCCGACGCCATCGACATCATCGTGCGGGGCGTCAGGTCAGGGCTGCCGCTCAATGAATGTCTGAAAGTGATCGCCCGGGAGAGCCCAGAGCCGGTACGCACCGAATTCCTGCGGGTGGTCGACGGCATCGCTGTTGGGGCGCCGATGGAGCAGATCCTGCAACGCTCCTACAACAGTATGCCGCTGCCTGAGGTGAACTTCTTCAACACGGTCCTTCTCATTCAAATGAAAGCTGGCGGCAACCTGTCGGAGGCGCTTGGCAATCTTTCCGGGGTTCTGCGGGCGCGCAAGCTGATGCGTGAAAAGATCAAAGCTATGTCGTCGGAGGCGGTGGCTTCCGGGGCGATTATCGGCTCCCTGCCATTCGCGGTGATGATTCTCATCTACGTGTCGACGCCGTCATATATTTCGGAGTTGTTCACCGATCCCACCGGGCACATGATTTTGGGGGCCTCTGCAGTTCTGTATTGCGTCGGCATCTTTGTGATGCAGCGAATGATCAATTTTAAGTATTGAGGGCGCGCAATGGATATGCCGGACATTGCTGGGGGGCTGACTGACCCAACCTTCATCGCGAGTGTTCTGGCTGCGGTCGCTGCATTCGCCGCCATCATGACCGTCGCGTCGCCGATGTTGGGCGACCGTCGTCTTGAGGCCCGCCTCAAATCCGTCACCACGCGTCGTGAGGAGCTGCGCCGTCGCCATCGTGCGAGCCTGGAACAGAAAGGCCTGCGCCGTGAAGCCAAGGGCTTCATGAAGGACACGGTCGACAAGCTCAATCTACAAAAACTGCTGGAGGACGACACGCTTGAGGGAAAGCTGCTGCAGGCTGGTCTGCGCGGCCCCGGACCGACGGCTACATTCTACTTTTTCCGCTTTTCACTGCCGTTTGCCTTTGCTGCCATCGCTATCGCCTGGCTTCTGGTCGTGAAGCCTGCGGGCCTGACCGACATGCAGCGGCTCGCGACCGTGGTTGGCGCGATCGCGTTCGGGTATTATCTGCCCACGATATGGCTGTCCAATGTGATCCAGAAGCGGCGCGACTCCATTGTAAAGGCGTTTCCGGATGCACTGGACATGATGCTGATCTGCGTTGAGTCAGGCATGTCCATTGAACTCGCATTTCAACGCGTCGGGCAGGAAATCGGAACTGCCTCGATCGAACTTGCCGAAGAGTTGTCGTTGACCACGGCGGAGCTGAACTATCTGCCTGACCGTCGCCAGGCATATGAGAATTTGGCCAAGCGCACCAATCATCCTGGCGTCAAGGGGGTTGCAACTGCGCTGATCCAGGCTGAGCGCTACGGCACGCCGCTCGGATCTGCGCTGCGGGTGATGGCCAAGGAGAACCGCGAACTGCGGATCATGGCGGCGGAGAAAAAGGCTGCTGCGTTGCCGGCGCAACTGACGGTGCCGATGATTCTGTTCTTCCTGCCGGTGTTGTTTATGGTCATCCTTGGTCCGGCTGCGATCAGGATTGGTCGTACGCCTGGCGTTTTCGGCTAGCGCCTGCACTATCGTTGCGAGGTCGTTGCGGACTCCCACCGTCTTGCGCCCGCGACCATGTCGCGCAGATAGCCGATGTTTCCAGCTGCGAAATTGGCTGGCATGTCCTGACGGGCGATCTGTTCGGCCTCTTCAAATTTGCCCTGAAGTCCGAGGACCAGCGCCAGGTTTTGGCGCACCTGTGCGCCTGCCCCGGGCTGCAGCGCTGCGCCGCGCAGGATCGCTTCGGCCTGGGCCGGGTCGCCGGTCAGGACGTGTGACAGAGCGAGATTGGCAAGCACGGACGGCTCGTTCGGCTGGAGGGCAAGCGCTTGCCCGTAAAGTCTGCGCGCCCCTTCTGGATCGCCCATGTAGTCATGGGCGACGCCCGCCAGCGAGAAGGCGCGCCAGTCCTGCGGATCCAACTGGGTCAACCGCAGGAACAACGGCGCCGCGCGTGCGCCGCGCGACAGCGCCAGGAAGGCGCGACCGGCGCTCAGCAGCAAGGCGCGATCATCCGCATGCGCGGCGAGTCCGGTCATGGCGGTGATTGCAGCGCGATCATTTTGCCCCTCCAGCCGCTGGAGTTCGCTTAACTTCTGCGCCGCCTCCAGATCGTTGGGCGCGATCAGGAGTTCGCGGTCCCAGAACGCGATCTGGCTCAGGCGATCCTGCTGCGCGACAGCGGCGCGTTGCGCGGGCGTGGCTGGCTTGGCGGGCGCTTCCGCCTCGCCTTTGTCATGGGATCTGCGCCCGCGGCGCGGCTCCTCCGGCTTCGCGCCATCGCGTGCGCCAAAGCCGAAGGGCGTGCGTTCAGCCCGGGCGGGGGCTGCGATGAGCGGGCGGCCTGATGCGGTTTCACCGTGGGTTGGTGCGACAAGCGCAATGACTGCAGCGGCGAGGAGCAGAGGGGCGCGAAGCGACATGAGTGTGATCCTGAGACGCCACATAAAGTCGATGCGCCGGCGTCAACATTCGGTTAACCAGACGGGCCGGCAGCGCCGGTTCTGCAGGAGCGACCATGTCCGCCTTCGCCATCATTTCCGCCGCTGAGGGCCCGGTCACGGCCTTGGATTTCATCTCCGACGGCGATCTGGAGGCGGCGCTTGCGGCCTGCGATCCGTTGGCGCGCCAGCTGGCCGTTCTGCAGGACTTTCGTGCGCAGCCGGGACGCGTGCTCATGGCGCCGGGTGGTGGCGGGGCCTGGTGCGCCTGGGTCGGACTTGGTGCGCGGCGCGACCCTTGGGCTGCAGGCGATCTGACGGACCGGCTGCCGGCTGGCGTCTATGGGGTGCGCAGCGCACCGGTTGGATTTGATGTCGGTGCGGCCCTGTTCGCTGCGGCGCTCGGGGCCTACAGGTTCGCCGCCTACAAGTCGCGCGAGGCGCGCGCCGTGCAATTTGTCGCGCCGCCCGGTTTCAATATGGCGCGGGCGCAGCGTTTGTGGACTGCGCAATGCCTTGTGCGCGATCTTGTGAACGCGCCTGCCAATGATCTTGGCGCTGAGGCGCTGGCCGAGGCGGCTCTGCAGGTGGGGGCGGCCGGCGGGGCCAGGGCGCGCGTGGTGGTCGGCGATGAGCTGCTCGCCCAGAATTATCCCCTGATCCACGCGGTCGGGCGCGCCGCCGCCCAAAGACCGCGATATGTGGAGCTGGTGTGGGGCGAGGGGCGCGGCGCGAAACTGGCGATTGTCGGCAAGGGCGTCACCTTCGACAGTGGGGGGCTCGACATCAAGACGGGCGGCTCCTCCCGGCTGATGAAGAAAGACATGGGCGGCGCTGCGCATGCACTGGCTCTTGCCCAGGCCGTCATGGATGCAGACCTCAAGGTCGAACTCAGCGTTCACGTGCCGATTGTCGAAAACGCCATCTCCGGCGACTCCTTCCGGCCTGGCGACATTATCCGCAGTCGCAAGGGACTTTCAGTGGAGATCGACAATACCGACGCTGAAGGCCGGCTCATTCTCGCTGATGCGTTGGCCCGGGCCTGCGAACTGGGCCCGGAGCTTGTCGTCGACTTCGCCACGCTGACTGGAGCTGCGCGCGTTGCCCTTGGTCCCGACTTGCCGGCGACCTATACGGATGATGATGCGTTGTGGTCGGAACTGGCGGCGGCGGGCGCTGCTGAGCGCGATCCGCTGTGGCGGATGCCCATGTGGGACGCTTACCAGAGCGAACTTGAGAGCCCGATCGCCGACATGAAGAATTCAGGGGGGGCGATGGGCGGCTCGATCACAGCGGCGCTGTTCCTGAAGCGCTTCGTCGCGGCTCCCTCCTGGGTCCACATGGACGTCTATTCCTGGAACCCAAAGGACCGTCCGGGCCGACCCCAGGGGGGAGACGCGCAGGGTCTGCGCGCGGTCTATGCACTGCTCGAGCGACGCTACAGCTGATCCGCGTGGCTCGCTCACATCTGCATGACCCATCCGTCAACGGCTTTGCCGGCTTCGCGGATGGCTTCTGTCATGGTGGGGTGGGGGTGCATCGTTCGGGCTATGTCTTCTGCCGAAGCGCCGAACTCCATGGCGAGGCAGGCTTCCGCGATCATCTCGCCGACGCCCACGCCGATCATGTGCACGCCGAGGATGCGTCGTGTTTCGGCATGTTCCAGGATCTTCACGAAGCCATCCGTTTCGTGGTTCGCACGGGCGCGGGAATTTGCTGTAAACGGAAATTTACCGACCTTGTAGGCGACGCCCGCAGCTTTGAGCTCGTCCTCCGTTTTCCCGACCGAAGCGCATTCTGGATGGGTATAGACGACGCCGGGAATAATGTCGGCGTTGACGTGTCCCCACTGGCCAGCGATCACTTGGGCGACGGCTGCGCCTTCTTCCTCGGCCTTATGGGCCAGCATTGGGCCGGTTGTTACGTCGCCAATTGCGTACACGCCGGGCGCGCTGGTGCGCCAGTGGTCGGTTTCGATGAAGCCGCGCGCGTCGAGCTTGACGCCGACCGCTTCCAGCCCCAAGCCGCGCGTGTAGGGTCGCCTGCCGATGGCGACCAGCACCACGTCGGCTTCCAGGGTTTTGCCTGCTCCCCCGGCCGCCGGCTCGACGCCCACTTTCAACTTGGTCTTCAGCTTCTCGACGCCCGTCACTTTCATGCCCAGTTCGAACGTCATGCCCTGCTTCTGCAGGGTGCGCTGGAACTGCTTGGAGACTTCCCCATCCATCGTCGGCGTGATGCGGTCGAGATATTCCACCACCGTCACCTCAGCGCCGAGCCGACGCCAAACGGATCCGAGTTCAAGGCCGATATAACCGGCGCCGATCACGATCATCTTGGCGGGGACTTTCGCAAGTTTGAGGGCGCCCGTGGAGGTCACCACGCGTTCCTCGTCGATCTCCACGCCGGGCAGGCCCGCTGCTTCTGATCCGGTCGCAATTACGATATTGCGCGCAGCGAGCATTTTGGTCGCGCCGTTTTCGCCGGTCACTTCCACCGTCGTCGTTGACGCCAGACGGCCGACCCCTTTGTGGTAGTCGACCTTGTTCTTCTTCATCAGGTACTCGACGCCTTTGGTGAGACCGTCCACGGCGGAGTCCTTGTGCGCCATCATCTTTGCGAGGTCGAGTTTAACCCCGGTGACCTCGACGCCCATCGCGGGAAAGTGTTGGCGCGCCTGCTCGTAGCAATGGGAGGCGTGGAGCAAGGCCTTTGACGGGATGCAGCCGACATTGAGGCAGGTCCCGCCGAGTACGCCGCGCATTTCCACGATCGCTGTCTTCAACCCGAGTTGGCCCGCGCGGATCGCACAATTGTATCCGCCGGGGCCGCCCCCGACGATCACGACATCATAGGTATCAGACATGGGAGAGACGCACCTGTGTGGCTGAAGGGCCGGCGGAGGCTACAGGCCTTCGCGGCAAGGTCAATGCCGGCCGGCCGTCTCCTGGCGCGCCGCCCAGATTGCAGCAAGCCCCTCGCGATAGCTCGGAAACGTCGGCGACCAGCCGAGTTCGGCTTTCGCCCGGGCATTCGAGACCCGCTTCGATTCAGCGTAGAAGCGCTGCGCCATTGGGCTCAGGTCGGCCTGTTCAAAGGGTATTTCCGGCGGGATTGGCAGTCCTGCCAGGGCGGCGGCGAAGGCGATCGGATCCTGTGGCGGCGCCGGTTCGTCGTCGGCGATGTTGTAGATCCGGGGTGGGTTCGGGCGAGCGATTGAGCAGGCCAGCGCGCGCGCGATGTCTTCAACGTGGATCCGGCTGAAGACCTGGCCGGGCTTGACGATCCGGCGCGCAGATCCCTCCGACAGTCGGTCAAAGGCGCTGCGGCCGGGGCCGTAAATGCCTGGCAGTCGAAAGATGTGGACCGGCAATCCGCTGGCCAGCCAGAGGTCTTCCGCCTGCCGACGCCGCTGACCTTCCTGGCTGATCGGCGCGCATGGCGTTGTTTCATCGACCCAGCCTCCGGCGTGATCGCCGTAGACGCCAGTGGTCGACAGATAGGCCAGCCACTTCAGACCTCCTTGCTGCAAAGCCGGTCCGAGCGCTCGCAGGATGGGATCGCCGGCCATATCCGGAGGGGCCGACGCCAACACGTGGGTGACGTTGCGGGCGGCCTCTTCGGCCTCATCGAACGGCACGGCGATCGCGCCGGCGGCGGCGATCGCTGCGAGATCGTCGCGCCGACGCGCTGTGCCGATGACCGTCCAGCCCTCCGGCATGAGCCGACGCGCCAGCGCCGCCGCCGAATAGCCGTATCCAAGACACAATAGACTGGACCCTGCAGCCATCGATTGCTCTCCGCGCGTCCCGGCGTTACGCGGAGAGCGCAGTTGTGAAAGGGTCACCCATGCGCCGCCCTGCCAATGACATCAAGACCGCCTGCCAGCGGATCGGCAGCCCCGGGCGGTCCTGGGGCGCTGGTGCGCCGGAGCGGGTCGCACCATTGCTGCGCACAGCGTCTTTTGCTTCCGGCGCTGCGGTGATCCTCGCCTGCGCGGCTCCGGCCGCTCTTGGGTGGAGCCGGGAGGAGATCCTGCGCCACGACGCCTGCGCCGCCAAAGCGGAGAGCCGACCCGAGGAGGCCTATGAAGACGGTCTCATCTGGCAGAATGAGGGTGGCGGCAGCGCCGCGCGGCATTGCGTGGCGCTTGCCTTGATCGGCCTCAATCGGACCGTCGACGCCGCTGAGAAGTTGGATGTGCTCGCTGCGTCCAAGGACATACCTGACGCGAGGACCCGGGCGATGATGTATGCCCAGGCAGGCAATGTCTGGCTCTTGGAGCGCAACGCCGCGAAGGCTGTCGCCTCGCTTGACGCCGCCATCACGGCGGACCCTTCCAGCGCCGACAGCTATATTGACCGCGCCCGCGCCCATGCGTTGGCGGCGGCGTGGCAGAAGGCGGCGGACGATCTGACTGTGGCTCTTGGCAAGCGGCCTTCCGACGGCCTTGCGCTGCGCCTGCGGGCGGGCGCCTATCTGGAGCTTCGCCAGCTGGATGCCGCTGAGGCGGATATCCGCGCTTTGCTGATCGAACATCCTGGCGATGTCGACGGCCTGGTGCTGCGCGGACGGCTGCGTGAGGCGCGGGCTGGACGCCCGGCGGGATAATCCCTTGCCCCGCCCTGCCAGAGCTTCCCTTCTCAGTGCGCCTCCAGAGCGCCAGGCCTCAGAGACAGGCCTCAGAGACAGGCCTCAGAGACAGGCCTAAGAGTCAGGCCTCAGAGTCAGGGCCGCGGTGATGTCCGGGAATGCGCGCCATTGGCGCGTCGTTCCCGCCCGGTCTGTGCGCAGGGGCTCTAGCGTTTGGTCAGCGGGCGCACACGCACGCCGTCGACGATGCGGTCGGAGGGAAATACGACGACTTTATCGCCGACTTTCGCACCTTGCCTTATCTCGGCTGACTGATCTGTGAGTACGCCGACCTCGACGCGGGTGCGCACGGCGCGGCCGCCCTCGACGCGATAGACGGCCCACCCATCTGGGCCGCGCGTCAACGCGCCGATCGGCGCCAGCAGGGCGTCGGGCGTTTCGCGCAGCCGCACCCGTCCCCACACTCGGTATCCGGGGCCAAGTCCCTGCCAGGCGCCAGGGGGGCCTTCCGGCTGCAGGAGCACGATGACGCGCTGCTCCTCCACGCCCAGCGCTGAGACCTTGGTGAAGCCCTGCGGTTCGACGCGGCGCACCCGGGCGGGAACCGCCGGCCCGCCCCAGTCGATGATTTCGGCCGATTGGCCGGGCGCGATGCGCACGGCGTCCTGGCTCAGGAATTCTATGGCCGCCTCAAGACCCTGGCGATCACTGATCTCGACGAGAGGCGCGCCTGCCGCCACTGAGCGCTCGCTCTCCTGAAAGACGCGCGTCACGATCCCTGCAATGGGTGCGCGCACGCCAACCGCATCGCCTGTCGCGGCGCCGGGCCCGGTCAGCGCTGCCTGTGCAGCCGTGAGATCCGCGCGGCGCGCGCGCACCATGGCGTTCGCCGCGGCGGCCTCATCGCGCGCGGCTGCGGCTTGCGCCTCGGCTGTTTCCAGCGCGCGCGGTGAGGCGACATTGCGCTGCGCAAGCGTGCGCACGCGTGCGAGTTCCGCTTCCGCGAGTGCGCGGCGCGCTTCACTGGCGTGTGCGCCTGCCTGCGCCGCGCCGACTGCTGCGCTGGCGGCGCGGATCGCAGCCTGCGCCTGGGCGGCGGCGCGCGGGTCCAGGAAGTCGGCCGCCTGCGGGCGGATGCGCGCGATCTCGCCTTTGACTGCCACCCGATCGCCGGGCTTCAGCGTCAGACGCTCCAGGCGTCCTCCCACCGGTGCTGAGACGATGAAAGCCTCACGGACCCGCATCGCCCCCTGGTCGGTGACGGCGTCGACGATCCCGCCGCGTGCGAGGGCTGCTGTCTCCACGGCGATCGGGCGTGGGCTGAATGCAAAGACCAGCCCGAGCACGCAGATGGCGGCTGCGGCGAGCGCTGTGCGCCAGGTAAGCTTCAGTCCGAAGGCCATCTTCACTCTCGTGTCTTCAAGACCGTCACAAGATTAAGCCGTGTGACGCGGCGCGCGATGAGCAGCGCTGTGGCGGCGACTGCTGCGGCGAACACCAGAACGGCAAACCCGATGGCGCGTGGGGTGACGGTTGCGGGGATGCGCATTTCATCGCGGCCGTAGGCCAGTGAGACGCCGTTCGCGAGCGCCCACCCCAGCACCACCCCGATCGGGATCGATACCAGCGCGAGCAGGACGAGTTCGCCCAGCTGAATCTGCAGTATTTCGCCGTGGGTGAACCCCAAGACCTCCAGCGTTGCGAGATCGCGGGCGTTCTCTGACAACGAGATGCGCGCCGCGTTGTATGCCACGCCGAGTGCGATGGCGCCTGCGAACAGGGCGTAGAAGAGGATGGTGGAGCGAAAGGCCTGCGTCATCGTCACACGGTAGGACGCGACCGTATCGTCGCGCGACGACGCCCCGGCGATCATCGGGGTGTTGCTCAGGGCTGCGTAAAAATCCCGGCGTGCAGACGGGTCGACGATCAGCATGGCGCCGGTGGCGATATCGCCCTCTTTGAGCAGGCGATTGAGGGCGCGCCGTTCCAGGTAGGCGGACAGTCCCGAATAGTCTTTTGCAAGCGCGCGCACGGTGAGATGCAGGCTTGGTCGGCGTCCTTCGGATATATCCACGAGGACGCTCTCACCGGGGCTCACGCCGAGCTTATTGGCCAGCGCCTGCGAAATCACGAGGCCCTCGCCTGCGAGCAGGATGGCCCCGCCCTTTTCGTTCAGTGGTCCGGCCAGCGCCGCATCACGGTCAAGACCGGTGAGCGCCATGCGCTCGCGATGCCGCGGGCTTGTGAGGGTCGCCGGGACCACCCGGACGGGTTCGGCCGCAAGCACCCCCGGCAGGCGTGCGACGGCACGGACCGCTGTGATGTCGCGGGGCTCCGCGAAGGCGGTGATGTCGCTCCAGCGTTGCGCGCGAAAAAATGCGTGGTCAAGGACTTCGTCGAGCGCGTCGAAGATGAATTGCGTCGCGAGGAGCAGGCCGATCGAGACAGCAAAACCGGCGGTTGTCGTGGCTGCTCGCCACGGCCGGCGCT
>JBILMQ010000081.1:0-12492 GCA_044375455.1 Caulobacterales bacterium
CACGCGCTCGGCAAGGAGCGCAGCCTGAGCGGGCGCGACATCATATGGCGGTACGGGTTTGAACGTATCGAGGAACGGCCCTGGCTCGGCTGGGGATATCAGGCGATCTGGAACATCGCCAGCGCCGGAACATGGCGCGAGTATCTGGGTTGGGACAATAATTCTGTCGTCTATTTCCACAATACGTACATCGAGTATGGGGTCGGGTTGGGAATTGTCGGCCTCGGTCTTGTCCTTGTGTCGTTCGTGTTCATTTACACGACGATTTTTCGCTGCCTGTTTCAGCGGCCGGATTTCGTAACGGCATTTTACGGGTCGGTGGCGCTGATGGTCGCGATGCGGTCGTGGGTGGAAGTCGAGGCGTTCTGGCCGCAAAGCACGTCGCAGACCCTGCTGTGGGTCGGGGCGGTCGCGTTGCCGCACTATGTCCGTTTGCGCACGCCGGAGGGGCTCGCTGCGTCGCGGGGGGGCTCCTCAGGGGCGGCGTTTCTGCGGGGCCCACTGCAGGGCCAGTCACAGGGCTGCTCACAGGGCGCATCACAGGGCGCATCACAGGGCTACTCACAGGGCGCATCATGGGGGGCGTCGCGGCACGCAGTGCGGCGTGGGCGTCAGGGTGGCGGAGCATGAGGCGCCCCCGTTCGGTTGTGGTGATGTGCAGCCATGAGTGTCGTCCCGGCGTCGCATCGCGACGCCGGGCGGATGCGTCAACGCGCGCGAAGCCGCGCCGGTCTGGTCGGTAAGCCATGTTCTCCACGCGCAAGAAAGCCCAGGCGCCGGCGGGTCGCCGGATCTACGCGGTCGGCGACATCCATGCCCGCGCCGATCTGCTGGCGATCCTGCTGCGGAGCATTGAGGACGACGCGCGGGAGACCGCGCGCGACAGGGATCCGCCAGTCCTCGTTTTTACCGGCGACTATATCGACCGGGGCCTGCAGGCGCGCGAAACGATCGACCTTGTGCTGCGGCTGTCTGATGAAGACTGGGAGCTGCGCTTTCTGAAGGGCAATCACGAGGCCGCGCTGCTGCGGTTCCTGGACGCGCCGCAGACCGGGCCGGACTGGTTCAGGCTCGGCGGCGCCGAGACATTGTTCTCCTACGGGTTGGCGGCCCCGGGCGATCTTGCCGATCCATTCGTATTGAACCGGACGCGCGACGCCTTGCGCATGGCCATGCCAAGTTCGCATATGCGTTTCTTCCACCGGTTGGAGCTGTTCGCGCGCTATGCGGATTATGTCTTTGTCCATGCCGGATTGCGCCCGGGTCGCTCGCTGGAGCAACAAGATGAAGCCGATATGCTGTCGATCCGTGATCCGTTCATCCGCAGCTCGGCAAGCTGGCCGTTTGTCGTGGTGCATGGACATACGCCCACGGCGTGTGTGCATCATGATCACCGGCGGATCGGCATCGACACCGGCGCCTATGCGACGCGTCGGCTGTCAGCGGTGCGGCTGGAGGGAGCTGCGGTCGATATCCTGTCGACCTAGGCGGGCGACCTCTCAGCCCGGCGGCGCGATATCCTGAGATCAGTAGGCGGGAAGCTTGTACAGAGGCTGTTCAATGAAGACGATTCTGCTCAGAGTTCTGCGATCTGTCCGTGGTTCGCGCGCGGGCGGATCCGCCCTCACCCTGGCGCTCGCCCCCGTCATGCTGGCCTGCCGGATCGCGGGGGTGCAGATCTCGGGCCTGGTGGCGGTCGGGGCAATCATGCTTGCCCCTGTGATCGCCGCGGCTGAAGCGCCGCGCGCCGAGGCGCAGAATGTCTCTGACGGCTTCGGGGCGAGTGCGCCGGCCGCGCCCCAGATGCGCACGGATGCGCCCCTGTCGACATCCGCGGAAGCGGAATACGTCCTCGGATCACAAGATCGCGTGCGGCTGATCGTGTTCGGCGAGCAAGCCCTGTCGGGCGAGTTCTCCATCGACGCCTCGGGCCGGATCGCGCTGCCGCTGATCGGCGAAGCACAGGCCCAGGGGCTCACCCCCCGCCAGCTGGAGGGCGCGATCGAGGCGGCGCTGCGGCAGGGCTACCTCAACGATCCGCGCGTCAGCATCGAGGTTCTGACCTATCGGCCGTTCTATATCCTCGGCGAGGTGCGCGAACCCGGCGAGCTTGCCTATTCAACCGGACTGACGGCGTTGAACGCGGTGGCGCGGGCCGGTGGTTTCACACCGCTGGCCGATCAGCGCCGGGTCTACATCAAGCGGGCCGGCAGCGAGACCGAGGTCGAACTTGCGCTCGGACCGAGCGCGCTCGTCCTGCCCGGCGATACCGTTCGTATTTCGAAAGGTGCATTTTACATCCTGGGCGAGGTGAACGCCCCGGGCGAATATGCATTTTCTGATGGCATGACTTTGCAGAACGCTGTGGCGATGGCCGGCGGTTGGACGTATCGGGCGAACAAAAACCGGATCTTCATCAAGCGTAAGGGCGAGATCGCGGAGCGCGCGTTGAAGGTGACGCCAGACCTTGTTGTGCAGCCCGGCGACGCAATCCGCGTCGCGGAGCGGTTTTTCTGAACGTGCGCAGTGCGGACCTGCCGCTGACGCCGCACCGGGGCGCTCAGGATGGAGCCGCCATGCCGGTGATGGTGCAGTCCACGATGTCGGGCGCTGCGCCAGGGCGCCGGTCAGCGCCGCAACCTTCGTCGTCGGCGGGCGCTCGGGTCCGCCCCGCGCGGGTTCGCCTGTCGGGCTCATGTGCTGGCGTCCGCCGGCGGATCAAGCGATGGTCGTCCGGCCAAATCGCAGTGGGCATTCGCAGCGTTAAGTCGCTGTCAGTGTGGACGCGCATGCACGCGCGCATGCGCCGGCGGGTTCGTCCCTTTTGCCCTGCTTTCAGAGCAGGGAACCGAGGCGGCAGGGAGTTGCGTATCGTTTGGGGCAGGCGCGCAGGCGCCAACAGCAGGATCGCCCGGCCAGCGAGAGCGGCCGGGTGCACAGGAGGCATTGATGAAAATCCAGAACGCTATCGTGATCGCCCTGGGAGTGGTCCATATCGCGGGGCCCGCGATCGCAACTGCGCAGGTTACGGGTGACCGCGGGCGGAACACAGGCGTATTGGACCGTCCGCGTCCCGAATACGACGCCGCGCCGATCCGCGTGGGGGCCTTTGAGTGGGCGCCCCGCCTGACCACGCGGATCGAAAGCAATTCCAACGTTCTATACGCGGACTCTGGCAGGGCGAAGAGCGACACGATCATAACGCTCGCGCCCACGATTGACCTGAACTCCACCTGGTCGCGGCATGGCTTTGCACTGCAGGCAGGCGTGGACAGCAATTTTCACAGCGATTTCAGTCGCGACGATCGCACGAACACGTTCATTGCGAGCCAGGGCCGGATTGATATCGGCGCCTCAACGGCGGTCAATCTCGCCCTGCGCTATGCCGATGAGCGCGAGAGCAGGGCATTCCTGCCTGCGCCCGAGCAGGCCGCCCGGCTTGGCAAGTCGTCCTCATTCACGGGGTCTGCAGGCGTCGTCACGACCGTCAGCAGAGTGCGCCTGAGCGCTGAGGCGAGTTCTGGCGAGTTTACCTACGATCCTGTGCCGCGCCTTGGCGGGGGCGCATTCGACCAGCGCTTGCGTGATCGCAAGGAAAATCGTTTCAGCGGCCGCATCGAGTATGCGCTGAGCCCGGACACGGCCCTGCTGGCTCAGGCATCCTCCTCGCGCGTGGACTTTCGCGAACTCGGCGGTCCGACTCGAGATTATCGCAACACAGAACTCCTGGCCGGGGCCAACTTCGATGTCGCCAGTCTGATGCGTGGGGAGATCGCCATTGGCTGGCTGCAGCAGGAGAACGAGGCCCCTGGCGTCGCCTCGCAGGACGGTCTCGGGCTGAGAGCAGCAGTGGACTGGTTCCCCTCGCGCACGACCACGATCGGCGCCTTCGCCGCGCGCGCCAACGAACCGTCCTGGGATCCGCGCTCGGCCTCCGCCGAAACGACCACGTATGGGGCCAATCTCAATCAGGAGGTGCGGCGTAATCTTCTGATCGGATTGCGTCTGGAAACTGGCTCACGGGACTACCGCGGAATTGATCGCAGCGACGCGTTCGTTCGCACAGCCTTTAATGCAACGTATTTGATTAATCGCAGGCTTCGTCTGGGCGCTGGGGTAGATTACACGCATGAAACGTCTGGCGGTCGTCTTACTGGCCCGGAATACGCAGCCACCCGGGCGCTGGTGTCATTGACGTTCCAGCCTTGATGCAAAACGTCGCAACGTCTCCTGGCGAAGCGACCGGGAGATGGTGCAATGCCGGATACGGGCGAATTCAGATTTCCGTCGGTCCAGGTGGGTGAAACGGGTCGGTCGGCGTCGGATGTTGGTCTTCAGTCCGCCTTCGACATGTTCCGCCGACGCCTTTGGCTGATGGCTGCGGTGGCTGGCGTCGTGGCGCTCGCCATGGCGCTGCAGACGCTCTCGCGGCCGCCCGTCTACACCGCGACCACCCAGATCCTGATCGAAAACCGTGAGCGCCGGGTCGTCGACCTCGAAGCGGTTGTCTCAGGGCTGCCGGCCAGCTCCGCGGTGGTCGATACTGAGACGGAGATCCTGAGGTCGCGCGATATCGCCGGTCGGGTGGTCGATGCAAACGATCTGACCGGCAACCCGGAGTTCAATCCCCCGCTGCCCCCGCCGAACCTGCTGCAGCGTTTTGCCATGCTGTTCCGCCGCGCGCCGGTCGGCGCGCCGGATCCGGCGGTTCAGGCGCGGATTGCGCGCGAGATTGCAATTTCACGCCTGCTGGAGCGGGTCACCGTCGAACGCACCGGCGCAACCTTCATGATCAGTGTCTCGGTGTCGTCGCAGGATGCCGTCCTCGCCGCTCTGCTCTCCAATTCCTACGCCGACCAGTATATGAACGCGCAGCGCGACACGAAATACCAGGCCATCACCAAGGCAAATGAGTGGCTGTCTGACCGTCTCGACGCTTTGCGCGATGAGGTGCGTGCAAAGGAACAGGCGGTGGAGGCGTTCCGTGCCAAGAGCGGCCTGCTGGCGGCTGCCGGCGAGACCCTCAATGAAAGTCAGATGGCGGCCATGAACATGCAGTTGATCACCAGCCGCCAGGATCTGGCCGAGCGCCAAGCGCGCCTGGAGGCAGTGCGCAGCTCGGTGGCCAATGGGGGCGGTCCGGAGTCCCTCGGCGAGGCGCTGTCCTCCCGGGTGGTGGGCGACCTGCGCGCCCAGCAGGCCGATCTCGCCCGCCAGCGCGCCGAAGCCAGCACCCGCTATGGACCGCGTCATCCCGAGTTGCAGCGTCTCCAGCGTGAAAGCGCCGATATCGACAGCCGTCTCAACGACGAGGTGAACCGCATCATCAGCAATTTGCGCGCTGAAGTGGACATCGCCCGCAATCGGGTCAATTCGATCGAGGGCGACATCGCGCGTCAGCGCTCGCGGCTCGTCCAGAACAATCAGGGCTCGGTGCGGCTTCGCGAACTGGAGCGCGACGCGGAGGCCACGCGCACGCTCTATGAAGCCTTCCTCAACCGCTTCAAGGAGACGGCCGAGCAATCCGGGATCACCGAAGCAGATGCGCGCATCATGTCGCGGGCAATGCCGCCGCTGACGCCCTCGTCGCCGAACGTGCCCCTCAGCCTCATTCTGGGCGTGCTGCTTGGCGTGGTCGCCGGTGCGGCGACGGCGCTGGTAATGGAGTTCCTGGAGCGGAGTCTGCGCACGCCTGAGGACGTCCAGCTGCGCCTTGGCGCGCCTTGCCTTGGCATGGTGCCGTTCCTCGACCGCAAGACCCGCCTCGTCGACGGCGGCCTGGTGACGCCGGAGAACTTCGTCCTGAAACGGCCGCTTTCGGCGTTCGGGGAGGCGCTGCGCGGCATTCGCGCCACGGCGCTTTTTTCGCGCCCTGACCGGAACGTAAAGGTTCTGGCTGTCACCTCGTCCCTGCCTGAGGAGGGCAAGACCACGACGGCGATCGGCCTGGCGCGGATGTCGGCCCTGGCGGGCTCCAGGACCGTGCTGGTCGATTGCGATCTGCGGCGGCGCAGCGCCACCTATGCCCTGGGCATGGATGTGGACAAGGGTCTGACGGAGGTGCTGTTCCGCACCGCCCATCTGCGCGATGTGATCCGCAAGGACGAGGCAAGCGACCTTGACGTCGTGCCGCTGGCTCAGACGGAGTTCACGTCGCGCGACCTGTTCGCCTCCGACGCGATGCGCACTGTGATAGACCAACTGAAGTCAGCCTATGACGTGGTCATCCTGGACACCGCCCCTGTGATGCCGATCGCCGATGCGCGCGTGCTGGCCCCGCTTGCCGATGGCGTCCTGGTGATTGCGCGCTGGGGAAAGACCCCGCACGATGTTGTGCGCAATTGCCTCACCATCCTGAAAGATCACGGGGCAAATGTCATCGGCGTGGTGCTGGACGGGGTCAACACCGGGCCGCTTGGGCGACTGATCTACAATGACCCCCGCTACTACCATGCCACCTATCGCGCCTACTACGTCCACTGAACAGTTGAGGTCGCGCATCATCTGCGCTGTGGCGGGGGCGGGTGCGTTCGCCCTCGCGGCGGGCGCTGTTTTCCATGTCGTTCTTGAGGGGGTCCTCACCGCAGCGCAGCATGCGATCGACGTCGCCGGTGGTTTGCCCTTCGGCGAAAAACGTTACTCGCTGCTCGAGGAGGCCGCGCGGCAGGCGGAGGCGGCGGCTGCGCTGTCGCCGTCAGGATCGCAGGCCTATACGCTGCTCGCGCAGGTGCGCCTCCTTCAGTCGGTCGGCTTCGGTCTCGCGGAGCCGTCAGCACCACTGTTGCAGGCGGCCCAGGCTGCCGCGCAGACGGCTGCGGCGCACGCGCCGCTCGATCCGGCGCCGATGGCTGTGCTGGCCGAGGTGCGCCATGCTCTTGCTTTGGCCGGCGCGGTGGCGGATGCGCCAGCAACTCTGGCTGCGTCTTACGCCCGCGCGCCCATAGCGCCAGACCTCTTTGATCGCCGCGTCGCGCTTGCCGGCGCGCTGTGGGGAAAACTGGATCCGCAGGCCCGGGGGCGCGTGCTTCAGGATATCTGCGCCGCGTCGCGCGCGCGCGGCGGGCTGTCGGCGCTCACCGATGAGCTGAAGGGCGCCGACCCCGCGCTTGCGCGCGAGGCCGGCGCTCTGGCGCAGGACCAAGCCTGCCGTTAAGGGCAAATGCGTCAATCACGCTTCGGCGGCGTGATCTTGCCCTCTGCAATGTCACGGTAGTAGCTCCAGCTGGTGACGTTCGGACGCTTGTCGTCCGCTGGCGGCGGGCTCGCATAGTCAGGATAGCGTGCCGCGATCTCCGATTTCAGCGTGTCGCTGAGCTGGCTGAAGTCATCAAGCTTCACCCCGGCGGTGGAGAAGTAGATCAGGCCTTCGCGCCCGTTCATTTTCATCCAAGGCAGCCAGTCCGACATGCGCACCCAGGCTATTTTCACCGTGGCGCTGTCTTTCGTCGGATCCGTGAGGTCGCCGATATCGCCCAGGAAATGGAACATTTCCGTAGCGTGGTAGGTTCCGCCGACCTCGGCCTCATAGCCTGCGGTCAACGGGTTGCGGTAGAACAGCGGCACCGTGGAGGTCTGGTACCATTCGCCGGCCCGTTCGCGCGGCCGGAACGCAGACGGTTTGCCGTCGCGGTCCCGCTCGAAAATGCTGTTGTTCACCGGGTCATTGGCGATGTGGAGCACGTTGACGGTCTCGCCGGTCCACGGATTGGTCCATGTCGACAAAGGCGCGCCGGTCACCGGGTCCTTGTAGAGCAGGATTTCGCGTGACACGAGGCGGAAGCCTTTGCCCCGAACGGGATCCTCGATCGAGGTGCAGGCGCGGATGTTCATGCCTTCCACGGTGAAGAGAAGTCGGTCGCGCTCGCCCTGCCGGCGTGAAAAGGCCTGGCCTTCCCACCAATAGATCTCTGGCTTGGACTCGATCGTGGAGCACTGGATCTTGCGCTGCGCCGTTAAGGCGCCCTGAGAGGTCGACAGATCGATCGGCGGCGGGGCGGCTGGCTTTCTGGGACCCGCGGCGCCGTCAGGCGTGAGCGTGGTCAGTCCCGCCACTGCAAGCGCGGCGGCGATCGCCCCGCGCCAGGCCCTGTCAACCGTCATGTCTCTTCTCCTCTGCTGGCGCTGCCGCAGCGCTGCCCGGCGCGAGTTTAGCGCGCTTCGGGTCGAAGTGTCTCCGGTTTTGCGCCAGGCGGCAGTGGGCCTGGGTCAGGCCTGCGCCTGCCCGCGCGCGTCGGGGCGCGCGAGCAGCAGATACATGGCCGGCGTGACGATGCGCGCGATCAAGGTCGAACTGATCAAGCCGCCAATGATGACGATGGCGAGGGGCGAATAGAGCGGCGACTGTTCCAGCACCAGCGGCGTCAGCCCGCCGATGGCCGTGGCCGAGGTCAAGAGCACGGGCAGAAAGCGCAACTCCCCCGCTTGCTCCACGGCTTCGCGCAACCCCACGCCCTGCCCGCGCAATCGGTTCGCGAAGTCGACGAGCAGGATGGAGTTCTTGATCTCGATGCCGATGAGGGCGACGAAGCCGATGATGGCGACGAAGGACAGCGACTGGCCCGAGATGAACAGCGCTATGAGGCCGCCCATCACGCCAAACGGAATCACAAAGGCCACGACGGTCATCTGGGCGAAGGTCTTGAATTCCAGGAGCAGGACCGCGAGGACCCCGAAGACGGCGACGAGGATGGCTGCGCCGAGACCTGAGAAACTTTCTGACTGGGCTTCAGCCTGGCCGCCGAATTCAATGGTGTATCCGGGCGGAAGTTTGAGTTTCTGGAGACCGGCGCTCACCTCTGCGGTCACCCGGGACGTGAGAAAGCCGTCGCGCACAGAAGCCGTGATCGTTGCGACCCGTTCGCGGTCGAGCCGTTTGATGGTCGTGGGGCTGGAGGAAAACTCGACCCTCGCCAGTTCGGACAGCGGCGTCGCCCCGCCGCTCTGTGTCCACACATAGACCTGATCGAGCGCTGCGGCCGGCATGGCGGCGCCATCGCTCGCCAGGCGCAGGCGCACCGGGTAGCCGTCGCCTGTGGGATCGCGGATCGTTGCTGCCTGCAGGCCGCCTATGGCGATGCGCAGGGTTTCATCCACGCCGCCGGCTGGTACGCCAAGAAGTCCGGCCTTTGCGGCGTCTACCGCAACGGCGATGTCGACCTGGCGCGCAGCGAGCGGGTTCTTCACGTCGCGCGCGCCCGGCGTGGCGCGCACCATCGCCTCGGTCTGGGCGGCGAGATCGGCGAGGGCCGCCAAGTCCTTGCCCTTGATGAGCACTTCGATCGGGGCGGCGATCGGGGGGCCGTTCTCAAAACGGCGCAGAGAGATGCGCGCGCCGGGATAGCGCTCAAGCTGGGTGCGCAGCGCGGCCAGTCTGCGCGGGCTGTCGTCAGGATCCCATGACTTCAGCTTGGCGTAGATCGCGCCCACCGTGGGCTGCGTGTTGGCCGGAATAACGTTGTAGTAGATCTGCGGATTGCCCCGCCCACTGTTGGCGAAACGCCACTCGACGTCAGGGTCGCCGCCCAGCACCTGATCGGCGAAGCGCACCGCTCGATCTGTCTCCGACAGGGCCGATCCCTGGGGCAGTTCGACATCCACCATGAAGTAGGGGCCGTCGTTCTGGGGAAACAGACTGAAGCCGATGCGCGGGACGAGCGCCAGAGAGGCGAGGAAGGCCGCAAGCGCCACAGCCACGGTGACGCGCGGGCGGGCCAGGCAGGCGTGAAGCACGGGGCGGTAGAGGCCGTGGATGACGCCCATGGTGGCGTCAAGCACGAGACTGGAATGTCCGGCCGCCCCACGCGACAGAAGCCGGCTCGCCAGGAAGGGAATGATGGTGAGCGAGACGACGAGCGAGGCGGCGATGGTCACAGTGACGGCAACCGGCAGCGAGCGGGTGAATTCCCCGGCGCCCTCGGGCAGATTGAGCAGCGGCAGGAAGGCGAACAGGAGCGCAGCCGTGCATCCGATCACCGCAACGTCGATTTCCTCCACGCCCGCGAGGGCGGCGTCGCGCGGGGGCAGGCCTTCGCGCAGGCGACGGGAGATGTTTTCCGTCACCACGATCGAATCGTCGACGAGCAGTCCGAGCGCCAGGACGAAACCGGCGATTGACAGCTGGTTGAGCGAGTAGCCAAGCGCGTTTAGGGCGGTGACGCCAACCGCCAGCGACAAAGGAATCGACAGCATAACGATGAAGCTTGCCCGCAAACCCAGGGGCAAGAGCGTGATCAGCACCAGGAAGATGGCGATCAGGAAGTCGCGGCCGAGCTTGCCCAGACGATCGCGCACGGTCAGGGACTGGTCGAAGGCGAGTTCGAGCCTGACGTCGGGCGGCAATTGGGCGCGGAACTCCTCTGTCTTGGCGCGCACCTGGTTCAGCAGCTTGAAAATATCTTCGCCGAGCTTGCCTTTGACGGTCAGGAACAAGGCGCGTTCGCCGTTGAAACGGGTGATGTGGCGGGCTTCGTCATTGCCCCAGGCGACGTTTGCGACGTCGCCGACGCTGACCAGCCGGCCGTCGGCCGCGCGCAGCGGCGTGGCGGCGATTTCGGCAAGCGAATCGAACGCTCCGGTCGCTTCGACGTTGAACCGCCGCCCGCCGGCCTCCACTGCGCCGATCGGCGCATCCACGCCCTCGCGGCGCAGTGCGTCGGCGACGGCGGCAAGCGGAATGCGGTAATTGGCGAGTTTGTCGAGGTCGACCGCCACCTGCACCTCGGAGGCGGGCGCTCCCCAGATCTGGGCCTCCTGCACGCCGTCGGCGCGTTCCATCAGGTCGCGCAGATCCTTGGCGATCGCTTCCAGAGCGCGCGGCGGCGCTGTCGTTGAGATCAGGGCCAGCTGGGCGATCGCAGCTTCCGCCGGATTGAACTTGCGGTAGCTGAATTCCACGATGCCGGCAGGCAGGCTGGGGCGCACGACATTCACCTCGCGCACCACCTCGTCATACTTGCCGTTCGGATCCGAGCCCCAGACAAACTCGACGCCGATGCTTGCGACGCCGTTGGTGATGTCGGAGTCGATCTCGCGCACGTCGTCCAGGCGGTTCATCGCCTGCTCAATGGGGATCGCGACAAGCTTCTCCAGGGTGGCGGCGTCGGCGCCCGGCAGGACCACGTTGACGCGGACGCCTGGAAATTGGGCGATCGGATCTTCCGCTTTGGGAATGCCTTGCAGCGCGTTCCAGCCGAGGATCATCGCGAGGCTGAACAGCACCAGCGTCAGCTGCCAGCGGTCGACGAAAAACCGGCTGATCGCGCGCATGGGCCGGCCTCAACTTGCCGGCGCGACTTTGACGGCCTGCCCGTCGCGCACATAGGCGGCGCCGGCGGCGATCACGCGCTCTCCCGGGCTGAGGCCCGCGGTGATGCGCACGCTGTCGCCGCTGACACCTTGCGTGATCACGGCGCGGCGGCGTGCGATGCTGGCGGCGTCGACGACGAAGACGACGCCCTGGTCGGCGCGCGCGTCGAGCAGAGCCTGGGTCGGCGCCTCGACAATCGTGCTGGCGGGCGAGGGCGCTCCGGTTGCCCGGATCAGCGCGAGGCCAACCTGGCCTGACCGGGCGGCGCCTGCGTCGCGCAGGGCGATCTCGATGTCGAAAGCGCCGGTCGCTGCGTCGCTCTTCGCGGCAATGCGGGTCACCGTGCCGGACAGGGCGGGTCCATCCGTGATCTTCACCTCGGCGGCGTCGCCGAGTTTGACACGGGCGGCCTGCGCCGAGGCTGCCGAGACCCGCAGGATGAGACCGGCACGGGCGTCGCCGATCAGCAGGATCGGCGCGCCAGCGCCCACCACCTGATCGGGTTCGGCGAGGCGGCGCAGCACGACGCCGTCGGACGGCGCCACGAGGCTCGCAGTGGCTTGGGTGAACCGGGCGGCGTCGCGCGCCGCCGTGGCGCGCGCCACGGCGAGGCCAGCCGCGTCCAACCGCGCCTGCGATACGAAGCCCTGGTCGAACAGGAGCCTGGCGCGGTCCATATCGCGCTGGGCAGTGTCAAGGGCGGCCTCGCTCTGGCGCACGTCAGCCGCCACCTCGGTTGGCCGCAGCCAGGCGAGACGTTGCCCCGCGCGCACGACGTCGCCGTCGTCAACAAGGATCCGGTCAACAACGCCTGGCGTCTTAAACGCAAGGGGCGTCTCGCGCAGATACCCGACGAGGCCGCTGGCGCGCAGTCTGCCGGCCGCGTCTGCGGCCCGGACAGTGGCGACCTGCACCAGCGGGACCGCGTCCTCTCCAATGGCCGCCTCCGGGTCCTGCGCCGCGCGGTTGCAGGCGGCGAGACCGGCGGCAAGCACGACCGACATGAGCCAGGAGCTGAATTTCCAGGAGCTGGATTTTAGGGAGCTGGATTTTAGGGAGCTGGATTTTAGGGAGCTGGATTTTAGGCGCCCGTATGCGCGCATGAACCGTTGCGGACCGGCCGGGCCGGACGCGCCTGATGCACAGGCGGGAGACGGCCTGCAATCCGGCGCACCGGATCCGATCCC
>JBILMQ010000329.1:0-3714 GCA_044375455.1 Caulobacterales bacterium
CCGGAGAGACCGGCCGGATGCACCGGATCGTCCTCCGTGAGGCTTGCGGCCGTTTGCTTGGGTGTCTGCAAGCAATACAGCGCCGGATCATAGACATCATAGGAGGAGGCGAAGACGACGCGCCGAACGCTCTCACACCGGCGGGCCAGCGTCGTCACATGGTGACTGAGCCTGACGTTGTGGCGGAAGTGCTCGTCCAGCCAACCTGCCTGCTCGCCGGAGCGCTCGGGGGCGCCTGCAAGGTGGATGATCGCCTCTGGGTCGAAGGCTGGAAGTTCGGCGGCGCTCAGATCATTCAGGTCTGCCTGGCGATAGAGCGCGATGTTGCCAGACGCTCAGGGGTCGGCTTAAGGTCGCCGACCAGCACGGTTGCGCGGAGCTTCACCAGTCTTGGCGCAAGCTCCAAGCCAATGGTCCCAGCCCCACCGGTCACAAAGACGCGCCTGATCGTCATGCGGGTTGAATCGATCCGGCCGCCGGCGGTGCGAAGCTGCAAGAGTCCGCCGACTTGCTGTCGGTGATCCCGTGCGCACGCACCACCTGCCCCACCCGGGATGGGCGCGCGTCACGACATCAACATGGGCGCGGCCGGGCGCGCCGGCTTGCGCCCGAGGCGGCCCGACTGCCGGCCTGCCCCAGCCTGGTGTGCACGGTGACACGACGCAAGGACCTCCGGATGTGTCTGAATATGGAAGCGGACGCGCCGACTGGCGGTCAAGAGGGCTAAGGGCGTCTGCAACCAGGCCGCGGCGCGCGCGATCGCCTTGCCGCAGGGACCCTCAGCCGCTATGCGGGCGTTGCGTCTCCAAGAACGGGGGGAACCGATGCTGCATCGTCTTGTTGTTCTGGCTGTTGTGCTGGCGGCGCCATTGGCGCTGCAGGGCTGTCTTGCGGCGGCGGCAGCGGGAGCTGCGATCGACCTTACGGCTGACGTCGCCCAGGGGGCTGCCAAGGCGACAGGCGCGGTGGTCAAGGAAACCGCCGACGCTGTGCTGCCGGGCGACGACGCAGACGGGCGCGCAAAAGACCTCAAAAAGGCCGAGGAACGCGCGCGCAAGCGCGAACGGGAGCGCAAGAGACCCGACGAATGAGCAGGCGCGCCAAGCAGCGCGTGGCGGCGGGCCGGGCCGCACAAGGCCTGATGGCGGGGTCAGGCTGCTGAGGCCGGCGCTCGGCTTGCGGCGGCGCGCTTGAGGGCTGCGTACAAATCGGCTGGCCGAACGGGTTTCGGGAGGAAGTCTGTCATGCCGGCCTGAGCGCACCGCTGGCGGTGCTCATCCAGAGCGTTGGCGGTGAGCGCTATCACTGGGGTGAAGCGGTTCACCCCTGGGCGCGCCCGTAATTGGCGGGTTGCTTCAAGCCCGTCCATCTCCGGCATCCGAACGTCCATGAGCACGGCATCGAACTTCTGTTCACCGAGCGCCAGCAGCGCGGCGCGACCATCGCCGACGCCGACCGCGTCGACTCCGAAGGAGTTCAGGACAGCGGTCACGATGTTACGGTTTGCATCATTGTCGTCAGCCAGGAGGACCCGCAGGCCAGACAGCTGAATTCGTGTTTCTTCGCTGGCGCGCACTGGCGCTTGCGCAAGCGGCTCGCGCAATGGAACCGTAAGAGTGAACACTGAGCCTACTCTTTCTTCGCTTGCAACGCTCAGCGTTCCGCCCATCAGATGGGCAAGCCGCTGGGAGATCGCGAGCCCAAGCCCGCTGCCGCCATACCTGCGCGATACACCTGCATCGGCCTGAACGAAGGGATTGAAGATGCGCGACAGCGCTTGCGCGGACATGCCGATGCCGGTGTCATGCACCTGCACGGTAAGGCGTGCGCCCTCCCCGCAGGGGGCGGCGAATGCGCGCAGATGCACCTCTCCATAGTCTGTGAACTTGATTGCATTGGATACGAGGTTGAACAGGATCTGCCGCAAGCGCCGATCATCGAGCGTGGCTGCAGGGGGCACGCTTGTATCGATATCGACGAAGATGCGCAGGCCCTTCTCAAGCGCCTTCGCCTCAAAGGCCCGGGCCCCTGCGCTCAGCAGGCTGCGCAAATCCGCTGACCGGGGGTCAAGTTCAAGATGACCGGCGTCGATCTTGGACAGGTCCAGCAGATCATTCAGGATCTCGAGCAGAAGTTCGCCGGAGTGCTGCATGACGCTGACGAGATTGGCGGTCTCGGCGTCCAGCTGACGCGACTTCAGCAGGTCAACCGCGCCAATCACGCCGGAAAGGGGCGTCCGGATCTCATGGCTCATGGTCGAAAGAAAGCTCGACTTGGAATCGTCGGCTTTGCGGGCGCGCGCTTCAGAATCACGCGAGGCGGCGAGCAGCGCGCGCGCCTCATCGCGTTCGCCCGCCAGTCTGGCGAGGCGCGCTGCCTGGCGCCTGATCCGTGCCCGAAGTCGTCGGGCCGACCGCTCGGCGACCATGACGCCGAGCCCGGCGCAGAGCACGAAGGCCAGCGCCGCAGGTGCGCTCTGGAGGGCTGGGGCGGGCCAGTCCGGCAGGCCAATCAGAACAGCGGCGCCGACCCCTGCAGGCGCCATCAGGACGGGCGCAGACGCTGGCATCGCTGAGGCGGCGCCCAAATTGACGAGGGCGAGGCTGGCCAGCCCGAAGCCGGCGAGCAGCAGCCCGGTTTCGCCCTGAGACACAGCTGCGTATAGGAGCGGCGCGAGGAAAAGCACATCGCGGACCACCGATTGGAGCACCATCTGTAGCGATGCGCCCGGGGTCCAGGCCGCGCGGCCTTGGCGAAGACGCAGGCGCATCTGAAGGTTCGACAGGAGGTCGAGGGCAAGCAGGCCAGCCCACCAGAGGATGCAGGCTCCAGGCGGCAGACCTGCGGCCAGGGCAAGGGCAAGAGCGAACAGCCCGTTGACCAGCGCCAGTCCAAGAGGGTGAATCCGGCGCGCGGCCAGCAGGCTGCGCACGGTTTCCGGTGATGCGGACAGCACAGGCAGGCGGACGGAGCGGCCAGTCTGCAACATGAATAATCCCTAAGCGTGTCTCCGCGAGCTTCCCTGGTAGCAGACCCAGCCTAACCAAGCGCTAAACAGGCCTCCCGCCGCTCCGCGCTGCAGCCTTGGACAGTCCGCTTGGACAAATGATCTGGCGCGTGGCGACGACCGGGATTTGTTGGTCGACGGCGATTTTGCGCAGGCGTTGATCAAGTACTTTCGGCGGCGTGTGCTGACGTGTCTGATCCGCGTACGGGCAATGCCATGCGCCATAACATTGATGCGCGTGTCGCAATCGCTCTGCAGGCGTCCTTCGCTGTCGACCGGGAGCCGCGCGTTCTTTTTTTATCATATAAACAATGGGTTGTCTGGCCGCGACATGGCTTTTCGGGTGTTTCGGCTGCTGGATCCTGCAGCGATTTGGTTGGTCTTCGCAGACTTTCTCGGCAAGCCGGGCGGACGGGTCGACGGCGGCGTGGTGAGCGACCGCAAGACGCTGCGTTGATCCTCAGAGCGGGCGCCAGGGGCATGCCAGCCGCATATCGTGGGCGCGCTTGCAGCCCAACGCCGGCTCGAGTTCGGCCAGGCTGCTGTCGCGAGCAAGGCGGTCAAGTCAAGCAGGGTGAGAAGGTTGCGGTCTTGCGAAAATGCGCCCTTCCGGTCCAGCGGAAGCAGGAAACGACATTTCCATCATGCGAAAGCGAAGACCTGCAGGATGGTTCGACGACTTCGCCGGAACCATCCTCGGCCAGATA
>JBILMQ010000082.1:0-12434 GCA_044375455.1 Caulobacterales bacterium
ATAGCCGATGTGCAGAAGCCAGGCTGTCAGAACCGCGACGGCCGAGCCGGCTGCCATTGCGGCCAGAGATATGATTTGAAGTTTCATCCATTGCATATTGCGCATCATCAGCGCCGTGTGTTGCGACCCCAGGGCGCTGATCGGCGCCGAGACGGCCAGCCAGACAATGACAGAGGCAAGCCGCTCATCCTTAAAGATCCAGACGGTGACCGGGGCCGAAAGAGCCGCGAACGAAACCGCGGCCAAGGTTATGCCAAGGTTGATGGCGAGCATTGCACTTGCAGTGTCCTGATTGAGTGTCCTGGACTGGATCGCCACAGTCGACAAACCAAGCTCCGTAAACAGCAGGATAAATGCCAGGACGGAGTATCCGATGGCAATTATGCCGAAGTCGTCGGGAGACAGGAGCCGTGCAAGACAATATGTAGTTACGATCTGGATGATCGCCCGGCCGATTTGCGCTGCGACGACGATCGCGCCGCCCCGCGCCGTTCGCTCCCCGAGCCCATACTTCAGGTGATCAACATCGAGAACTGCCTCGTTGATCGCAGTCTGGGTCCGGGGGGAATGGGTGTCGGACATTGAGGGCCTACCGGTCCAACAAACGGCAGGGTGTGTCCTGGCGGCTCTTGTGCGGAACAAAATGCAGCACCCTGCGCGCGGAGGAGTGGCTTATCACGTGCTCTAAGCGCGCTAGGACTGCAGGGACAAGAGCACAGATCACTGCGCCCTGAGAGGCGGCGGGAAAGGTCATTCCATGTCCGACGCCCATTGCGACCTGTCTGCGCTGTGCGCGTTCATTCGGCCGAGGTCAGCAGGTGCTTTGCAGGAACCATCCTGCCGTTTTTCCGCAAGAACGATCAGCGAAAAACCCAAACCGAGGCGCTCCTTCATGCGGTCCGCCCGGTTTCCTGTCGCAAAGCGCAGGATCGCATTAAGCCTTGGTGAGTTCGCCAGACGCAGAAAACCTCCGCGCCCTTTGGGTGAGAGAGACCGCAGCGTCCTGATTTTGAAGTGCGGCTGCAGGAGGCGGCGCAGTTCGTGGCTGTCAACCCAGCGTCTCAATTGTCCGGGTTTCACCGGTTCGATATCAAGATTTCTCTGCAGGATGGGCCTGTTCTGGGTGCTCAGGATCAGCCGGCCGCCAGGCGCGGTCAGGTCCGCCAGGCGCGCAATAAAGGCGGGCTGGTCGGCGACGTGGGAAAGCACTTCGAGGGAAATCGTGACATCGAAGGTTGCCTGACCAAGATCAATCTCCATCACGTCGCCGGAAATGAAGGTGACCTGCGGCGCGCGCTGCCGGGCTCGCGCCACAACTTCGTCTGCCAGATCGACACCGGTGACCTCGCCAAATTGTGTCAGTCGTTCGCACAGCCAGCCAGCGCCACATCCCGCGTCAAGAATTCTGAGGTCCCGGCGGCCAAACGCTGCGATCCAGCAAAGGAGCACTTCCTGCTGCCGCAGGGAGGAGTCGCCCACCATGATTTCTCGCGTCGACGCGTTCCACATGTTCCAGAAGCTGCGTTGAAGTTCCATTGGCGGTAGGGATTTGCCCATGATGAACGCCGCTCCGCATGATGCCAAATGCAACACGCCCTCAGCCTTCAGCCAAAGGAGTCTGGCACAGCTGTGTCTGGTGTTTATCACTCTTATGAGAGCCGGGCGAGCCGCGAGCGGCTAAGTAATGGAGCGAGGGTTGTGCAGCTGCGGTCTGCTGCTCTCCTGCGTCTGCTCAGGGCTTGCCTTGCGCCAAGAACGCCGGAGTAATTTGTGTCAAAGACCGCCAACTCACCAGATCGCGGGGGGCATGTCGTCCTCTATGGTCTGTTCGGCTTCGGGAACACCGGCAATGATGCAAGCCTGAAGGTGATGCTCGACCATCTGCGGCGCCTCAAGCCCGATGCCCGCATCACCGTCGTCGCGACGCAACCCGATGCAGTGTCTGGCGCGCACGGCGTGCCGGCCGTGGCCATCCATCCGACGTCGCTCACAGCATCCCTGCCGACAAGCGCGGCCGGGCGACTGGTCAGCGAAGCGCGCCGGTGGGGACAGGCGCGCGCGCTCCTTCAATCGGCCGACTGTCTCATCGTTCCTGGAACCGGCATCCTCGACGACTTCGGCTGCACGGTCATGCAGCACCCCTATCAATTGTGGAAATGGTGCACAGCGGCGCGACAGGTCGGGGCGGGCGTAAAGTTCGTCTCGATTGGCGCCGGACCGGTGGAGCAACCATGGAGCCGAAGGTTCTTCCGCTGGTCCGCGCGCGCAGCCACCCACCGATCCTATCGTGACGAGGCGTCGCGAAGCTTTGCCCGCGATGTGCTCGGTCTCAACATCGAACATGACGTGGTCACACCGGATCTGGTGTTCGGCCTGGATCCGCCCGTCACCGAGCGTCACGCCGGGCCGGTGCAGACCGTTGGTGTCGGCGTCATGGATTACCACACTTGGCGGGGCGAAAAGAACAGCCTGGGCGACGGCTATGAGACCTATATGTCGAAGCTGACAGAGTTCTGCCATTGGCTCTTGCGGCGAAATCTACACCTGCACCTGCTGCTGGGCGAGCCTGGAGATCAAGCCACGGCCGCTGATCTCCATGCGCGACTGGTCCGGCGCGAGACGGGGTTTGCTAAATCCCTCAGCATTGCTGATATCCGCACAATTGACGATCTGTGCCGGGAAATTGGAAAAACCGATGCAGTGGTGGCGACCCGCTTCCACAATATTGTCAGTGCAATGCTCTGTGCCAGGCCGGCCGTTTCAATTGGCTATGCACATAAGAACAGAGCCGTCATGCATGACTTCGGGCTGGGGGAGTACTGTCAGAATATCTGGGATTTTGACGTGACCACCTTATGCCAACACTTTGACGCCGTCACCGCCGACCCTCAGTCCGTGGCCCGGCGAATGCAAGACGTCGCCCTTCGGTTCAAGACAACAGTCAACGCACATCTTGCAGACGTGATTGGCGGTATTGGCGCGCTCTCGCCGCCGCATTCTCGGCCAGAGCCCCGCTGAGAGCCTTTCCAGGCCGGTCTGGCAAGTTGGGCGTCCATGCCGGCGTCGGGCCAGCGCTTGGGCTTAGCATGCCGATCGATGCTCCGATCCGGTTCCTGGGCTGGCGCGATCTGTCGACTGAGCATCAGCTTTTGGCGAACAGCCGCTTGAACAGCCGCTCTGCCTCTTCGCGGCCCTCGTCGGTGAGCACGACCGATTTAGTCTTGCGCTTGGGATTGGAGATCAGGCCCTTGTCGTGCAGCCGGTCCAGCGCATCCCAATCGAAGCTTTTCCAGACAGATCCGAACTCGTCATGTAGCCCGAGCAATAGCAGCGCAAGCACGGCGTCATCGATCTTGTCGTGGTCGGGCGTGATCATTTCATAAAACAGTCTGCGCTTCATCTTGGACCGTTTCATGGCGACGGTGCCGAGGGGCGGCTGGCCATTCCGTGGGCGTTGGCGGGCGTTGATCGCACGGGCCCGACATCGCAATATTTCAGGGCTGTGATTATATCTTCCGGTAATTTTTGCGCTGATTCGCCAGCAGGGTCATGCCTGCCATGAGCAACGCAGAGCTGAGCGCCAATGGCGCGGCGTGTCCAGATGGCGGCGATCTACCCGGCCGAAGTACCCGATTGGCCATCGGCCGAGCCGCTGACATTTCTGTCATCAGGTTTAGAGCCGCGCGCGGGCCTACTGCAATGCAAACCAGAGATTTTCCGGTTCATCACTTGTCACCCCCCGTGACGGTTTTTGCCGGCGCGGGTTTTGGCCCTGTCCAGCAGGTCTATTCGTAAAAGCGTCAGCCTTCACCATCGCCATCCCTGGTCGGCTCCAGGATTCGGTCGATCATGCGCAGCAGTTTGCGGCGGTCATTGCGGTCGAGAGCGTCCATCACTGCGCAGCGATCCTGGATCGAGGGATGCGGGCGGCTAATGTGGCGCGCATCGACGTAACGCGCGCGCCAGTCGATGAAGGGCAAGGGCGCTGAGCACTGCACGCGCGAATAGAATATGGCTGCAGCATGGATCGTGGCGGCGTGCTCAATTTCGGCGACTGCTTCTCCTGCGCCCTGACCAAGAGCTTGAGCGCACCACTGCTCTTCAAGGGCAATGATGTCGCAGCGACCGATATCGCTGCGGCGGTCCAGCGATCAGCCGCAAGGCCAAAGATAAGCCGGGTCGCATCGGCGCCGACTTTGACGGTTTCTTGAATGGGACCGGCCATGGCAAAACCAGGCTCCCGGAAGCGCTGGGGAAGTCGATCTGCGCAACGGCGCCAGAGAAGGCGGGCATGCAGACCCGGAGTTCCCCAAAATCGTTCCTAAGCTTCTGGCGCGCATGAACCAGTCCGAACGTGGATGAGGTGTCAGGATCAGTTGTTGTATAAGGTGCTGATGTTGTCGCCGCGCAGAAACGCTCGGAAAGCATGGGAAACGCCAGGAAGCACGCCTCTCTCGTGATCCCTCATGGCCGGGCTTGCCCCTTTAAGCCTCTTGCAAAGCCGCCTGCGCGCGGATGAGACGGTGACGGCGGGCGCGTGCGGGCAAGGCCGAAGAAGCCAAGCCGTGACTTGCGCGCGCGAGCATGCCAGCGCCATCCGCGCGCACTTCAGGCGGCGTGCGTGAAAGGAGAGCCTTTTTTGAAGGGGCTCGCTTTGTCTTTGTCGGCGCATATCAAGCGCCGCCGCTGGCGACGGCGGCATGGGCACGAGCGGCCATGCAGAAACAGCCCGGACCACGCTTTTGTCTTTCTGAAAATCACCTAAAAATCCCAGTGTGGCCCATATCTCCAAGTGATGGGAAATCGGGGCCGAGACGGACGATCATCCCGAAACGTACCGAAACGGATGAAGCCGCTTAGAGGCGTGCATCCCGTCGCGCAATAAACCCTTCTTCATGGCTTGGAAATCGAAAGGGATTTGGGGATCCCTCAAGACCTTCTTTCGCCTCCAAGGCTGAGCCGCAATGAAGCCCCGACGTCAGGGCGATTTGATTTGACCACAGCATCTGGTCTGTCGCCCCGCACATTGATGCGCAGGCCCGGTGCAAACATGTCGCCACAGCCGCTGAGCCATGTTTGGTCTGTATTTCGACATCCTGCCCAGGACTGGACATCGCGTGTCGGGGGGCATGCGGGACGGCGCCCCGCGCGCAGTTTCCGGGAGCCGACTGAGCGCACTCCGGCCCGACAGACGTCAACCCGAAGCCGCATACGTAAAGACGCCAATATCGTCCCCGCCCAATAAAATTACCATCGTCCACGCGAAGAAGCTCTCTGTGGCGTGACCTCTGAGGCGGTATAATTTTATGAAAAAACATGGCTTGCGATACAATCGCAGGAGTGTGCTGGCCGCCGTTGGCCGCACCATCATCCTCTCAGCCTGCGTAGGATGTGGCGGTGGGGGCGGCGGCGCACCGCTGCCTGCGCCGCCTTCTCCGCCGTCGCCTCCACCCTCGCCCCCATCGCCCCCATCGCCACCGCCGTCCCCGCCGCCACCGCCGTCCCCGCCGCCGCCGGCCGCGCTTTTTCCGCTCTCGCTCGCCGCGGGCGTGCGGCATCTGAAAGATTCATCCGGCGCGCCCTTCATGATGCATGGTGATACTGCCTGGTCGTTGATTGCCTCGTTGTCTCAGTCCGATGCGCTGGTTTATCTCGATGATCGGCGCAACCGCGGGTTCAACACCATCCTGGTATCTCTGCTGGAGCATAAGTTTGCGCAGAATGCGCCAGCAAATGTCTATGGCAATCACCCCTTTCTGTCGCCTGGCGATTACACGACGCCGAATGAGAGTTACTTTTCCCACGCTGACTGGGTGATCCAGCAAGCGGAGAGCAGGGGGCTCCTGGTTCTGCTGACCCCATCATACATTGGCTACATCGGCAGCGATGAAGGCTGGTACACTGAAATGGTCGCGAATGGCGCGGCCAAACTGCGAGCATACGGGCGCTATCTTGCGACCCGCTTCGCGGCGCGCCGCAACATCCTGTGGGTGCACGCAGGCGACGACAACCCACCTGATAAGTCTGTGGTGCGCGCCATCGCGGACGGGATCCGAGACGTTGATGCGGCGACCTTGCATACGGTGCACTGCGGGATCGACACGTCCGGTCTGCAATACTGGTCTGGTGAGACCTGGCTCGCCGTCAACACAGTCTACACGCGTTCGAACATCTCCGCGGCGACGGCGACAGAGTATGAGAGGTCACAGCAGATGCCGGTATTCTTCATAGAGGGGTCTTATGAGGACGAGGCCTGCTGCGGTCCCCGCGTGACCGAGGAAGGTCTGAGGCGACAAGCCTTTCATAGTGTGCTCTCAGGGGCCTTTGGCCATGTGTTTGGCAACAATCCGATGTGGCATTTTGCCGGCCCCGGTCTATCGTCGGCGCCGACCGATTGGCGCGGCGCCTTGAATTCACGTGGCGTCCAGACAATGTCGCATTTCCGCACCATTCTGTATCAGGCCAACTGGCCAACCTTGGTTCCTGATTTGAGCAACGCTTATCTGGCGTCAGGATTAGGCGCTGGCGATGCCCGTGCTGTCGCCGCAGTCGGCTCGGATCGTCGAGCCGCCCTGGCATATGTTCCAACCCAGCGCGCAATCACGGTCAACCTCGCGCGCCTCTCAGGACCGCGGGTTAGCCTGAAGTGGTTCGATCCGTCGAATGGCGACTACGCTGCGATTGACGCCACGCCGGTATCCAACAGCGGGTCGCGGACCCTCACGCCGCCAGCCCAAAATGCCGCGGGGTATGCAGACTGGGTCCTGCTGGCTGAATCGGTCGTTTAAGGCCGGTGCGCAGATGCATAACTCAGGCAAACAGCGCACCCTCATCGCGCAGATCAGCCGCTGTCCCGGCGTTCATGCCGGATAGGTGTGCCAACCCTGCCGCAGTCCAAGCCGGATGAGGCACAGATCAACGAGTGCATTTGCAAAGTCCAGCACGGAGGGCTTTGCGCGCATCCTATCGAGAAGCGTCATGTGCAAGGAAAACACGGAGCGCCCGCCCTTGCTGAGGCGCCATTTCAGCATCTGCCGGAAATAGTGCCGCCTGTAGCGCGCCTCGATCTTGCAGAAGGCGGCCTTGCTGAACCCTCTTGGGCCATGTCGTCGCAACGTGATCAGCCAGTCGTTGAAGTGGATTCTTTGAGGGCGCATCTCCAGATTCGACATGTTGTTCGCGTGCTCGCGGATCATCATCAATCGGTCATGAATGAACCCCAGTTTTCCTGGCGCCAGCATTCTCAAGCCGGCATCGATGTCGCAGGATTGACCGACATTCAAATCAAAAAATGGACTGGCGCTTTTCAGCGCGTCTGTGCGCCAAAGCATCTGGCGCGCCTCAAGAATTCCAGTAAGAGAAAAATAGCGTCGGATCGCCTCGTCGCCCGGAAAAACGCTTTTGTCAAAGGGCCATAAAAACTCGGCGGGCTGATCGTTTCGATACGCGGCGGTGCTGACGATTGCAATGTCTCGGTCTGATTCGGCAAGTTCTACCATACGTGCGGTCGCCTCGGGCAACAGGACATCGTCCGCGCACAGGATCCGGAAGTATGACGCGCCGGCCGGAATGAGCGCGAGCGCAGCATTCCAGTTCTCATCCATCGACAAAAGCGTTTCGTTACGCGCCTGGATCAAACGAACGGGTTTATTGCGGTAGGAAGAAATTATATCAGCTGTCGCATCCGTCGAGGCGTTGTCGAGGACGACGTGGACGATACTCGGGTAAGTTTGATCCTGCACGCTCTTCATCGTGGCGTCGAGGTATTGTGCTCCATTGTAAACGGGCGTCACAATGGCCACGAGGGGCAAGAGGGTCTCAAGACGGTTTGTCATCTGTCGAACAGCTTGCGCGATTTCCAGTCGGGTCGTCTTATAATTATGTCTGCATGCTGGCGCAGCCGCATTGCGACGGATCAAGGTCCCGCATCGAGGCGACAATGAGACCATTATTGAATGCACCCTGGTCGTTCCCGTGCAGAGGTGTCCAGGGTGGTTTTTTCCTGGGCGCGTCTGTCCTGCCTGAACCCTGGTCCAACGCGATGGGCGGGGTTGTTGCGCGATGGCCAGCCTGTCGTGTGCTGGTGGACGGGAGCCTGCTGGGCGATGCGGCGGGCGCCTTATGTCATCATCACGACAGACAGGCGCTGCGGGGCGCGAAAGGATGATCCCTGGTGAGCCTCGGCGTCGTGTCAGGACCCAACGGTAACGGGATTGAGGCCAGACAGGCGGCGGCCGAGGCCGCATCCGAGTGGCTGGCGATCACGGCCGCTCCAGCCCATGGGCGACGCGACCGCAGCGGGATTGGCGTTTGGCCATGCAGCGTCGTATCCAAAGTTGAGGCTGGGCGAAGTCCTGCCCAGCCCCCAGGGCCGGCGGCGTTGCCGGGATAGCTGTGGGCCGAAATGATCACTGCCCAAGGAGCGTCTCAGCCGGTAACTCGCTTGCTCGGCCTCCAGCATATCCCCACGGGCGGAGTTCACGTTCTGGGCGCTGGGCTGACGATCACTCGCCAAAGGATGGGCAGGTTTTCACCAGCCAGACCTTCAGCGTGCTGGCCGCGCCGTTCGTGGCGGGCAATCGCCAGCCTGGTGGGGCATGCTCCATGCCCTGATAGCCCCTCAAGCGGCGACCACGGAGTGCGTGCGGGCCATGGGTCGGCTCGGCTGGTCATTGCTGCCCTTCACCCGATCGCAGCGCTTGATGAGGGCGTATGGAGGCCTGATCAGGACCATCGCGCCAGTCACGTGATGAGGCGCGCTGCCAGCCCTCCACGCGGCGCAGGTTGAGCCAGGATTGAGAGACTGCAGGTCGTTCAACCGACCCAGCGCACGCCCATGCCGGATCGCGCGCGGTGGTGTCAGCTGGCCCGTCTGATGCGTAGTCTAACTATCATGCCCGCGTCGCTGCGTGGTGTATAGCCAAGCCGAGGGGCGATCGATGCCAAACCAAGTCCATCCACAGTTCTGGCGCGACAGACGCGTAGTCCTCACAGGCCACACGGGCTTCAAAGGTGCTTGGTTGACGTGTCTCCTGCATCTGATGGGCGCAAGAGTCTTTGCCATATCGCTCCCGGCTGAGGACCCAAGCCTGTACCAGCAGGCGCGGGTCGGAGAGCTTGTGGAGGCAGAGTGCTTCGGCGATCTTGCCGATCCTGCCGTCGCGTGCGCAATCGACGACTTTGAGCCCGAGATCATCATGCACCTGGCCGCCCAGTCCCTTGTGCGCAGCGCCTTCACCGATCCCCGCACAACCTTTGCCTCGAATGTCATGGGCGTCGTTCAGGTCCTGGAAGCGGCTCGTCGGTCTGCCTCTGTGCGAACGGTTTTTGTGACGACCACAGACAAGGTCTATCTCAACACTGGCGCGGATGTCGCATTTCAGGAAGGTGATCCACTTGGCGGTGTGGAGCCATATGGAGCCAGCAAAGCCGCCGCCGAAATGGCGCTGAGCGCGTATCGCGCATCCTACTTCGAGCCGGCCGGCAAGACGCTGCTCATCGGGCGCGCCGGCAACGTCATTGGCGGCGGCGACTGGAGCAAGGATCGCATTATCCCGGACATGATCCGGGCAGTGCAGGCCGGAAAACCCGTCGAGGTGCGACACCCCACCGCAACGCGACCCTGGCAGTTGGTTCTTGATGCGTTGGAAGGATATCTGCTGCTGATTGAAGCAAAACATCACGTGGTGGGCCTATCAGCGGATCCAAACGACTGCGCATGGAATTTCGGACCGCTTGACGATGGCGACAGCGTGAGCGTTGAGCAGCTGTGCCAATGGGTTCAAAATGCCTGGCCGAACAAATTTTCCTGGCAGGTCAAACCGGATCTGGTCGGCGCATTGGAAAGCAAAGTGCTGCGATTGGATCCCGCCAAAGCCATGAAGGATCTCGACTGGGTTCCCAAACTCACAGCACAGCAGGCAGTGATGACAACCCTTGCCTGGTATGAGCAATTCATGGCTGGCGACGATGCGCGGTCAATCTGCTTCACCGACATTGCGCGACATTTTCCGCATCTGAACAGTGCTTCGGCTTAGGAGACATGTTTGAGCGCGGCTGAACTGAGACGCCCTGCCGGCCTGAAAGCTGCACTATCTCCGTGCGGGGCGGGAGAACGCATATATGCTCTTGCATCGGACCTTTATCCGATCTGCCGCAGCATCACGGGCGACGGGGTCAGGTCCACGCTCGATCTGATTGAGCGCATCCTGCCGCTGACGCGGACCGAGACGCCCTCGTGCACGCCTGTCCTGGACTGGACCGTGCCGCCCGAGTGGACGATCCGCGACGCTTACGTTAAGAACGCACGAGGGGAGCGGGTCGTTGATTTTCGGGCGCACTCTCTGCATGTCCTGAACTATTCCGCACCAGTGCATGCGCGCATGAAGTTGGCGGATCTAAAGCCGCACATTTTTACCTTGCCCCAACAGCCGGACCTCATTCCTTATCGAACCTCCTATTACAAAGAGCAATGGGGGTTCTGCATGAGCCATGCTGCGCTTGAAGCATTGCCGGACGATGACTACGAGGTCTGTATTGATTCATGTCTTGCGCCAGGCGCTCTGACCTATGCTGAATATCTGCATCGCGGCGAGAGCAAGGACGAGGTCTTGCTTCAGACCCATATCTGTCACCCATCGTTGGCCAACGACAACTGCTCAGGATTGGCGCTGCTGGCGCATCTTGCTGCCATGATGCGGTCGCTGAAAACTCGATATAGCTACCGCTTCCTGTTCGCTCCAGGTACGATTGGTGCAATAACCTGGCTTGCCAATAACCATGACGCGGCAACCCGGGTGCGCCACGGCCTCGTGCTGTCGTGCGTGGGAGACGGGGGCGGGCCGACCTATAAGAAAACCGAGCGGGGCGACGCTGTAATCGATCGCGCCATGCAGCACGTGCTTGGGCAAGATGCGCCACAGGCAAAGATCATCGATTTTTTTCCTTATGGATATGACGAGCGGCAATACAACTCACCTGGCTTTAGAATGGACGTCGGGCTATTTCAGCGCAGTCAGTTCTCAACGTTTGCCGAATACCACACATCCGCCGACAATCTGGACTTTATCAAACCCGAGCACCTTGAGACGTCGCTGCGTCTCATCGCCAGCGTGATCCAGGTGCTTGAGTTCGACCGCTGCCTTGTCAATGCCGCACCGTTTGGAGAACCTCAACTGGGCGCGCGCGGGCTCTATGCGACCATCGGCGGCGACAGAGACTCCTACGCAAAGAACATGGCAATGCTCTGGCTGCTCAACCAGTCGGACGGCAGGCATAGCCTGCTGGACATAGCCGAACGCTCCGGCCTGCCGTTTGAGACCATCGCGGAGACGGCCAGCGTGCTTCAGGAGGCTGAGCTTTTGAAGTCGGTCGAGCCTGGCTGAAAGTCTGGCCAGCTGAGATCACGTTCTGACATGCTGGCAGCCGGCAGGGGCCAGTCAATGCCAAACACCGGGTCATCGTACCGGACGCCGGTTGCAGCGGACGGCTCATAGAACGTTGAAATCCGATAGGTTACTTCGGACTTGGCGGTCAACGATTGAAAACCATGGGCGCAGCCTTCAGGAATATAGAGTTGGCGACCGTTGTCTGCCGATAGGTCGACGCCGTGCCACTCGAGAAAAGTCGAAGACGCCGGTCTGAGATCAAGGCAAACATCGAACACCCGGCCCTGCGTGCACGAAACCAGTTTCACTTCGGCATGTGGGGCTCTTTGATAGTGCATGCCCCGAAGCGTGCCCTTGCGGACATTGCGGGACCGCGAGTGCTGAGGAAAGACGCTCACCAGCCCGCGAGCGGCGAACTCGCGTGCACAAAAGGTCCGGGCGAAGCTGCCGCGGATATCCGTGTGTGGCTCAAGTTCGATCAGCCACGCGCCGTGAATCTTTAAAGGAGAAAAGCGCATGTAGTGTTTCCGCCATGCGGTGCATGCCAAGCGTCTGGCCGGCCCCGCAAACACTCTTTATGGGCGCATGATGCAGGCATGCAATAGCAAAACCGGGTCCGCACTCCGCCAGCGGCTATGGCTGAGCACAGGCAAGCAGCCAGTTCTGCCGAACGATCCCTCCAGCGGCGCCGCCCGTGGTCACTGGCGCCAACCGTGCGCGCCACCGCACGGATCGCCCCGCGCCCGCAGCGGTGGGATGGGCAGGTTTCAGGCGTCGCGAGGGCCATGTCCTTTAGCGCCAGCCGGATGACAGACGTTGCGCGCCGGGCTGCGCAGATGAGATGCTTGCCGGGTGGGATCCGGAACGCACAGCCCTAGCGAGCGTCGCGATAGATGTGTGCGTCAGGAAAACCGGCAGGGTAGCGTAGAAACCGCCTCCGACCAGGCGGCGCGAACGTCTGGCATACACAAGTTAAAAGCACCCCTGTGCGGATCCGTGTTTGTGTGCGGAGGACCTGTGCAGCGCGCCTATCCGCGACGTCGGCGT
>JBILMQ010000330.1:0-3699 GCA_044375455.1 Caulobacterales bacterium
TCCAACGCCGTTGCCGCCGAGACCCCAACCACGCCCGAGATCTCGCGCAGGCTGCACCCGACCGCGTGTTTCAACCGCAACGCCTCGCGCACCTGGCGCATCGACTTCCTCCTCGCAGACATCGGCTCCCCCTCGCCCTCAGGGGGCCTCGTCTCGCACGCTGGGCCCTCGCAGGCCTGTTCAGATTCGTCGGATTGGCCGTTCAGCTTCCGTCGGAACCGGTGTTCAGCTTCCGTCGGATTGGGTGTTCAGCTTGGATCGGAATGGGTGTTCAGAATGCGTCGGTGCACGCAGCCGTTGGCGTGAGCTGTCGTTTCGACGCCCAATATGGCATGAAAAGACCTGATGAGGTTCGGGCCAAAGAGGGGTGAGCCGTGCCGCGAGCGACGAGACCGCCGGTCACTGCCGACGAGAAGAAAGTCAAGGCGCTTCTGGCGGCTCACGCGTGCCCTGTTCCCTTCCATGAAATCAGGACAAGATTTCTTGGGAGCATCGCTTCGCCGGGCCTGTCGGTTTCGCCCTTCGAGGTCATGAAGAGCCTGTGGGGAGGGCAGCTTCCCGAATTCGAAAGCCTTGATGCGGTGAACGAGCTGATCGGGGCGCTCATCAATGGCCTCTGGAACAGTCTCACTCGACACCAGAAGCGCAGCGAACCCTTCCGATTGATGCGGACCAGCGTTCCCGAAACACGAGCCGGACTTGCGGAACTGGCGCTGATCCGTCGGCAGGAGCTTGATGGCTTCATTGAAGGACTGTTTGGCGGCGCAGACGAGCTGGACCTGCCAGCAAAGGCCTCCGCGGCGCTGGACACGCTCCGCGAGGTCCGCGCCATGATCGCCGGCGTCCAGCAAGTCGCCAGTGATGCCAGCAAGCCTGCGGAGCTTTCCGACATCGCCACCATGATGAAGCATTTGCGGGAGCTGACCAGGATCGCGGAGAACGAACTCAACCGTGTCGTGCTCGACTGCACCCGCGCTCGGCGGCAGTTGATGAACTCTGTAGGGACGGCAAGACCGACGCGCCATTGACGGCGCCGCATCCGCAGGCAAGCGCCACGGTGCGCGGCCTCATGCCCACCCTGGGCTGTCCCTGTCGGTCCGCCTGCCGGCGAAACTCCCGGAAACAGGTCGGGCGACATCATCAGCCAAGAGATTGAAATAGATGCGCTTTCATGGACCGAACCGGAAGCGGCGAGGTTCGCTCGGTGAGAGACGAAAGCCGTTCGGAGACCGCATTCTGGTCTTCGGTCAGTCTCTGCGGTTCGGATGGTCCGTCCAAGGCCCTTTGAAACAACGCGAAAACTTGCCATTGGCGGGGGCGCCGTCGGGGTTTGCGACGGAAAGATGGCGGAGCGGATGGGTCTGGAATCGAACCCTCTCTACCCATTAAGGCATTGTAATCATTGGTGTGTGGCCAATTTCGAAAGTCACTCGGTTCGAATGCCGTCGGGAGCAAACTCCATCATCAAGATTTGTAGCTGCTGACTACACTGTTGCCGCAGGCTACATTGGGGCATGAAGGAAATCGTCTACTCGAAAACCGCCCAGAAGGCGCTTGTGCGAATGCCTCGGAACTGGGCCATTCGAATTCGCGATAAGATCAGCGCGTACGCCGCCGACCCGGCTTCGCCGGCGAATAATGTCAAAGCGCTGCAGGGCATGGATGGGATGCTTCGGTTGCGGGTGGGAGATTGGCGAATTGTGATGTGCGACGGTGTTGTCCTCGAGATTCTAGACATCAAGGCGCGCGGCAATGCTTACAAGGAGTGACCGAAATGAATGAAATGGTGACCATCCCCAAAGACGAATACCTCCGCCTGAAGGCGATCGAGGAGGACATGGCTGATCTGAATAGTGCGGCCGACGTCTTGGCCAGGATCAAAGCTGGAACCGAGGAGCCGATCCCCTCCGCTGTTGTCGACCGTTTGCTGGCCGGTGATGCGCCGCTGACCGTCTGGCGCGAGCACCGCGGGCTGTCTCAAGCAGAATTGGCACGCCAATCAGGTGTCAACCGTATTCAGATCATCGACATCGAGGCAGGTCGCAAGACTGGTTCAGCGGCCACCCTCAAGAAACTGGCCACTGCACTGCAGGTAGACATGGATGACCTGTTTGATGTCCAAGAACAATGACGTTCTAAGCATCTGGAAACCCCAACACAAAAATGGATCTCTTTACGCCGCCGGATGATGCGAACCTACACCATCGGGCTGTGCAACCAGCTTGATGTTGAGCGAAGCCAACACCTTGAGCACGGCGCCAAACTCTGGGTTCGCGTTGGCGCTCAGAGCACGATAGAGGCTCTCGCGGCTAACGCCTGCATCTTCGGCGACGCGCTTCATGCCTTTGGCTCGCGCAACAACACCGATCGCATCGGCAATAAAGTAAGCCTACGGTGAGCCTTTCAATTACCCACATTTCCTGCAGCTCCGATTTCGGCGCCGATTTCGATATCGGTCAATCGCGAGAGCCCGCGCCAGATGACGGTGTTACCTGGCGGTGGGTCGGCGCCCTGACCCATTCCTCCGGGTCATCCCAGTTGTATGTTTGCTACTTGGCCAGCGTGTACTTCACACGCCGGTCCGTGGCGGTGATGATGCCGCGTCGGATCGCTTCGACTGCGGCCGGCTGGGTAAGGGCGTCGTCTGGGGTGTCGATAGGAGTCGCGGGCATTTAGTTCATTGCCTTATGGACGAGGATGCAGGGCGAGGCGCCGGAAGGCTTCATTGATTTGTTGGTCGCCATTGATTTCCCGCCCCGGTCCTTGCTTGCGTTTCTCAGTTCACTCGCCGACATGCCGGCTCGGCTCCATCCGCTCATGCAGCACGCGCACGATCTCGACGAGGCCCGGCGCGACGGCGCGGTAGAAAATCACATGCACCGGATCACCGACCGGCGCCTCGCGGCTTTCGGCCCGGCTGTGGCGGATGTGGAAGCTGCGGATGCCAGGCCGAAGGTCCTCGCGGGCGACGGTCGATAGCCCCTCCGGGTCCTTTGCCACCCGGCGCAGCGCCGCCAGCAGCAGCGCCTCGTAGCGGGTCCGCGCGTCGCGGCCATGCATCGCTGCGCTCGTGCGCAGGAGCGAGCCGATATCGGCCTTCGCCGATTTCGTGAGCCGGTAGCGGGCCACGGACGGTCAGGGCCGGGCTTGATCGCCGACGCGCGCCAACCAGCTTTCCAGCGCTTCGTCGTCGACCTCCTCGTAGTCGCCGCGTTCGAGATCGGCGATGCCCTCATCGATGCTTTGGCGGAGCCGCTCCAGCTTCAACGCATCGATCTTGCGACGGTGCTGCAAGGCGCGGATCGCGTCGCGGATCGCCTCGCTGGCGTTGCGGTATTCACCCTTGTCCAGAACCTCGTCGATGAAGGCGTCCTGTTCGGGCGTGAGACTGACGTTGCGGGTGGGTATGGCGCGCCTCCTGATTTGCAGCAAGACTACCCGACTTTGGCAACAGTTGCCAAGAGTTCACCGCATCCATGTGGGTGACACTCGATATGTCCGGTTTGTGTAGCACTCGGTTTGTCCGGTTTTGCCGGAGGGATCGGTGTGGAAGCGGAGGTTCGGATGGCGCGTCTGGTGGAGGCGTTTGGCAAGGTCTGGCGTGGCGGCTTGAGCCGGGTGGCTGCGGCTGAGTTGCAGGGCTTGAGCGAGCGCCATTTCCGCCGGCTGTACGGCGCCCATGAAGAAGATGGGCCCGAA
>JBILMQ010000083.1:0-12374 GCA_044375455.1 Caulobacterales bacterium
CGCCCGTGTGCAAAGCGGTGGCGCACGCCCTGAGGCGCGCGCTGCGGTGACCCTGCTGTTCGCGCGTGTCGACGAAGCGGGATGCCGACCATTGCAAAGTGTGAGTTCAAGATATGTTATGAGTCATCTGCGATGATGGGACAGGGTTGTTTACAGGTCGGAAGCCAGTCGTCGCATGCCCGCACCTCCCTCATTGCTCGTTCTTGACTCCTCTGCCTTCGTACTCAGTTATTTGAAGGCATTGACGGTGCGCCGTGATTTCGCGCGCATTGAAGCCGTGACAAGCGGCGCGCACGCGCTGCAATGTCTCGCTGCTGGAGCATTTGACGCGTGCGTCCTGGGGACTGCCGCCACAGGAGACGACGCATTGGGTCTGACGCGGCGCATCCGGCGCGAACTGCCGGCCCCCGCCAACAGGACGTGCATTCTCGTGGCCCTGGACGACCCGACGGCGTCCAAGGTCCGCGCGGCGGTCAGCGCTGGCGCGGACGAGGTGCTTCTGCGTCCTTATACGCAGGACATGCTTGTCAAGCGGATCACCCATGCCCTCGCCAATCGCCGCGACTTCGTTGTGGGGCCTCATTACACGGGTCCTTGTCGGCGGCGCAAAGTTGTGGGCTCCCTGCTGCATGCGCCGCGCCGGCGCGCGGTGGATCGGTCGCCGCGCCGGCATCACACGCAGACCCGCAACGAAATCGAGGTGCTCCTCAGTTGCGCTGGGGAGCGCATAACGGCGGCGCTTGAGCGCCTGGAAGGTCTGTCGATTGTTGAGGTCTATGACGCAGCCAGTCTTGCCCACCACTGCGCCCAGTGCCTGGAGTTTCCCGAAAGCATTGAGGCGATCCGACAGCTGCTGCAGTATCTCGAGCAGCATGGCGCCGGCCTCGATCTTGACATCGCGACGCTGCAGACCCGTGCGCGCGCGGCCGCGATGTCGGTTGCGCGCGACCTGCAGGGCCTGCGATCGCCAGCGCAGCAGGCCTTTGCCGCGCTCAACCTTACCGACAGCCTGTCGGCGCGCGCTCATGCTGCGCGGGCCGCCCAAAACCGCACAGACGCGCCAGCCAGTACGCGTGCTGGTGCGACCCTGACCGCCGCACAGGGAGATGGCGCGAACGCAGCCGCAGCGCAGTCTGCCTGGTTAAGCCGCCAGGTGGTTCAGGAGCACCTGCAAAGGCGTATCCGCCAGGACTGACCCACGCCTTCGACAGCCCTTGGCGACTGCGTTGGTGCGTCGGTGCGTCGGTCCGGCTCCGATGGGGCTTGCGCGCGTCAATCCAGCGCCAGTTTGTCGTGCGGCGCGGTGTGGCGCCTGCGGCTGTCCGTTTCTGATCCGTCTGCGCAAAGCGCTCTGGTGACCCTTGTGCGGTATCAAATGAACGGGCCAGGCCTGTTTTCAGGGGCTCTGCAGGGGGCTCAAGGTCGCGGCGCCATCGCGCATGGAGCATGCTGGTGCGGCTGTCATCACGTGCACAACGCGGTGTTTTGCGGGTCAATGGGGGCGACGGTTTTCTGTCACAGTCGTCCGCAGGATGATCCCCGTACAGCGCGAAGGCGTGCGGAGCGCTGGCGCCTGTACCGGGTTCACCTGGGGCTGGCCCAGCCTTTTGCGATCGCCTCGCAGCGCGGCCAGGAACTGACGCAGCGCCGGCCGTCGCGGCCGCCCTGGATTATGGCTTCGTCTGGGCGGATGCGCTGGGGCAGCGATCGTGAGGGGATCGGGCGTCTGGTCGCCGACGTGCTCACGGCGCATCCCTGATCTGGCGGGGGGCGTGGCTCTGGCGGGCTTCGCGGCGTTCCCTGCGAAAGAACCACGCCTTGGTTGCTTCAGTTGCGGCGATGTAGCCCAGAACAATCCCGATGATGCCCGTCATCTGGACCAGCGACAGCGGCGCAAGGCCGAAGGCATGGCTCAGTGGACCCAGGTATGGAAACCCACAGGCAATGAGGATGACGCAGATTGTCGACCACAGAAGGACCGGACTGGGCGTGCTGCGAAACGCTGGTTTGTTGGTTCGCAGGATAAGAACGACCGCCAATTCCGTCAGTAAAGAGATGACAAACCATGAGGTCTGGAACGTCGCCTCATTGGCATGAAACACGCGCAACAGCAGGACGAATGTCAGGACGTCAAACGCCGAGCTCACCAGGCCGAAGACAACCATGAATGAGCGGATCTCAGAAACATTCCAACGTTGCGGCTTGGCGAGACGCTCAGGGTCGACAGTGTCGCCGGAGATTGCAAGAGAGGGGACGTCCGACAAAAAGTTATTGAGCAGGATTTGCTTTGCTGCAAGCGGCAGAAACGGCAGAAACGGCGTCACCAGAGCCATGCTGATCATGTTGCCGAAGTTTGCGCTGGTCGTGATGGCGATATATTTCAGCGTGTTGGCGAATGTTCTGCGGCCATCCTGAACGCCGGAGCGCAGAACATCCAGGTCGCGGCTTAGCAGGATGATGTCAGCGCTTTCCCGCGCCACATCGACGGCTTGCGCGACCGATATGCCAACATCTGCTGCATGGAGCGCCGGCGCATCGTTCACTCCATCTCCAAGATAGCCGACGCTGTGGCCTGCCCGCTGCAAGGCGCGCACGATGCGCTCTTTCTGCTGTGGGTCTGTCTCAACGAAGAGGTCGGTGTCGGGCGCGAGGCGACACAAAGCTTCGTCGTCGAGCTTGGCGATCTGCTCGCCGGTCAGCAACGCGCGCCCATCAAGACCGACGGCGTTTGCCAGATGAGCAGTGACATGGCGGTTGTCGCCGCTAATCACTTTGATGGTGACGCCGAGGCGATCAAGGTCTTGGAGTATTCGGCGCGCATCCGCCTTCGCCGGATCCAGGAATACAAGAAACCCCCGGAAGACCATGTTCTGCTCGTCGTCGCGCGCAAAGTGGGGTTTAATCGGCGAACTTCGGGTCGCAACAGCGAGAACACGCAAGCCTTCGCGACCTTTGGCCTCGAAGATCGTCTGCAGCCCCGCCCGCCCGGCCGCATCGATCGGGATCTGGGCGCCGTCACGCTCGAGCATCGTGCAGATCTCAAGGACGCTCGCAAACGCCCCCTTTGTGATGATCAGGTAATGGTTCGGATCAGTTTCCTCCGCCACAACGATCGTCAGCCTGCGCCGCACAAAGTCATAGGGGATCTCGGCAATCTTGGCCCATCCCCTGGTCGTCAGACCAGCCGTGTCGCCGGTCGCAACAATCGCTGCATCAAGGGGATTCGAAATGCCGGTCTCAAACGCGGCGTTGAGGAAGGCGAGGTGGCGCACGGGCGGTGAAGTGCGCCCGGCGACATCGAGCGCCTCGCTGAGCATCAGGGTCCCTTCTGTCAGCGTTCCCGTCTTATCAGTGCACAGGACGTCCATGCTGCCGAGGTTCTCAATCGCTTCGAGTCTGCGCACAATGACGCCGCGTCTGCTCATTCTCTGTGCGCCTGCAGACAAGGTCACGCTGATGATGGCGGGCAGCAGTTCAGGCGACAGGCCGACCGCCAGGGCCACAGCAAACAGCAGCGACTCGATACCCGGGCGCTCAAGCAGCAGGTTGGCTGTGAGCACGAACAGAACGATGATGGCCATGACGCGGATGAGCAGATGGCCGAACTGGCGGACGCCGCGCGCGAAATCGGTTTCGTGCCGGCGGGCTTTCAGGCGCGCGGCGATCGTCCCGAATTCGGTGTGCCGGCCGGTCTTGACAGCCAAAACCCGTGCGACGCCGCTGCGCACCGAAGCGCCCAGAAATACAGCGCAGCTTCGCTGTGGGAGAGGCGCGGCGGGGGCGACCGGGCCTGGACGTTTTTCAACCGGGAACGATTCTCCCGTCATGCTCGCTTCGCTGACCAGAAAGTCGGCCGCGTCGAGCACGAGGCCGTCGGCGGGAATCAGGTTTCCGGCTTGCAGCAGGAAAACGTCGCCGGGCACGATCATGCTGACCGGCAGGTCGTGTTCCACGCCGTCGCGCAACACCCTTGCTGTCAGCGCGAGGCGCTTCTTCAGAGCTTGCACTGCGGTCGACGCGCGATACTCCTGAAAGAAGCTGAGCAGGGAGCTTCCTGCCACGATCGCCAGGATGATGGCCGCATCCGTCCATTGGCGCAGCGTGAGAGAGATGATCGCGGCAAGCGCCAAAATGAGGAGGAGGGGGCTTTCGAACTGGCGCAGCAGGAGACGCAGCGCACTCAGTCGCGCCGCGTCCTCGACGCTGTTCGGCCCGACCAGACGCAACCGAGCGGCCGCTTCGATCGACGACAGCCCGCCCGGACCGGAGCTCAGCCGCCCGGCCAAGACAGACGGAGCTTCGCTCCAATAGGGGGGCATGTCTGCTGCAAGGTCTTTGTCATGCCGCATTGCGATCGGCTCGTCCGCCCGTGTCGCTCGCACTTCGTCTCAGACGCATCGCAGCGCGCCTGCGCCATCGCAAATCGAGGGAGAAAACGGCTGTGCACCCAGCGGCGGGGCGCGCGCCTCTCAGGGACGCGACGAGGCCTATGGTCCTGCAGGTCGGTCACTGCATCGGTTGGGAACAGACCGATGAAGACCCCAGCGCCGCCAACCTGACTGACTGGACACAACCTCGAGTAGTCGCCTCGCGCCTGCAGGATGGACAGACGCCGCGGCGCATGTCAGCCATGGATCATGGCGCTCTCTCGCCAGGGCGATCACCGCGCTGACTGGACGATGTCTCTCCGTCACGGAGCAATTTCCGGCAGAGAGACAGGACTGGCAGAGAGACGGGACTGGCAGAGAGACAGGACTGGCAGAGCGACAGGGGTGTTTGGGAGATCGCAATGCGACGAACCGAACTATACCACGTGTCCCGGGGCCTCGTGCTGGCGAGTGTGCTGTGGCTTGCGGCCTGCGGCGGGGGCGGCGGCGGCGACGTTGGCGGCGGCGGCAGCGTCCCCATCGCGGTGGCGCCGACTGCGCCAGGCGCGCCGGTGCTCACCAGCGCTCTGCCCGGCAATGGCGCGGTGACCCTGGCCTTCACAGCGCCGGCAGCCACTGGCGGAGCGACGATCACATCGTATACGGCGCGCTGTACCGCCGGCGCAGCGTCCGGTGTCGCGTCAGGCCCGGCAAGTCCGCGGACGGTCACCGGCCTGCCCAATGGCGTGGACGTCTCCTGCGTCGCCACCGCGGCAAATTCCGCAGGCGCCGGCCCTGCCTCGACGCCGCTCTCCCTGACCCTGATTGCGCTCGCGCCGACGCCTGCCGGCATCGCCGAATTCACCACGCTGGATCTCGCCACGCCGCCGAATTACGCCAATCCCGCACTGCCGGCCTATTACGACGCCACCGTGGCTGCGCGTGACAACACCCCCGCGAGCGCCCCGGTGCGCGACCGGATCGCGGTGCTCGGGCGGGTGCTCTTTCATGACCCTCGCTTGAGCGTCAACAACACTGTGGCATGTGGATCCTGTCACCGGCCGGCGCGCGGTTTCGGCGATGCGCAGCGCTTCAGCCCTGGCTTTAACGGGGTGCAGTTCACCTCCGCGCATTCCATGCGTCTCGGCAATGTGCGCTATTACCAGCCTGGGACGATGTTCTGGAACAAGCGCGCGGCCACCCTTGAGGATCAGGCAGTGCAGCCGATCCAGGATCCCATCGAGATGGGCTGGACCTCGGCCAATGGCGGCCTTCCCGTGCTGTTTGCCCGCATGGGCGCGAGTTCCTATTATCCCGACCTCTTTACCTACGCCTTCGGGTCGCCGGCGATCACCCAGGACCGCGTGCAGCAGGCGCTGGCGCAGTTCCAGCGTTCAATGATCTCTTCGAACAGCAAGTGGGACGCCGGCTACGCCAGCACTTTCAATCCAGCCGCGCCCAACCGCAACCTCAATGCCGCGCTGGCGAATTTCACCGCCGAGGAAAATCGTGGACGTCAGATCTTCTTCACGGGGATCGGCAATGGCGGCGGCGGCTGCAATGGTTGCCATGAGGCGCCCACCTTCGCGCTTGATGCAAATTCGCGCAGCAACGGGCTTGATGCCGGCGAGACCCGGATCTTCAAATCGCCGTCTCTGAAAAATGTCGGTCTTGGCGGTCCCTACATGCATGACGGGCGTTTCGCCACACTTGAGGAGGTGGTGGATTTCTATGACCGGGGCATCCAAGCTGGCCCGGCGCTGGACCAGCGTCTGCGTGATGCGGCCGGCCAGCCGATCCGGCTCAATCTGTCGCCGGCGGATCGCGCCGCCCTGGCGGCGTTCCTGCGCACGCTGGATGATCCGACTTTCATCGCTGACGCAAAGTTTGCGAGTCCCTTCAAGAAATAGTCGTCCTAATCCGCGCACCACCCAGGCGGCTTGTCGCCCGAAAGGCGCGCGGCGTCATGGCGCGCGGGGCGGCCGTGAACGCACACACGCTAAGCCGATCAGCGCGTCCATGAGACTCTCCCCTGGCTTCTCGACCAGCGCTTAGGTCAAGGGTGCGCCGGGCGTGTCGGGCCGCATCGCTGCGATCATCGCAGGCGGGCAATAAGCGATGGCGCGCCAGACAATTGCACCGGCATGCAGGCTTAGACCGGGTAGGGATCACCCGTTAGAAGCGCGCGCTGCGCCCAGGCGCGAATAGTCTCGGCCTGCAAGGCCCCGCTGATGCGCGCGAGTTCGCGCCCCTTGCGGACCAGCACCAGCGTCGGAATGGAGCGGATTGAAAACCGGCGCGCAATATCGGGTTGCTGGTCAGCGTCCACCTTGGCCAAGCGCACCTGCGGCTCAAGCAGTCGCGCCGCAGCCTCGAACTGTGGCGCCATCTGGCGACAGGGCGCACACCAGCCGGCCCAGAAGTCGATCAACAGGGGCAGGTCCGATTGCTCGGCGAAGCGGGCGAAGTTCGCCGCTGACAACGTCACCGACGCGCCGGTGAAGAGGTCCGCCTGACAACGCCCGCACACGCCCCCTGCGCCCTGACGCAGCTTTGCAGCCGCCAGCCGGTTGAGTGTGCCGCAGTGCGGGCAGGCGGCAAGCGCGAGATTGCCGCCGGTCACCATGACTGACACTGCCTGGCGGCTGCGCGCAGTCCTGCCGGCTTCAGAAAGTCCACCAGAATTCGCCGTCTCGCGCCGTCTTTCGCCCATGGCGCCTGAGCCTGAAGAGCGCGCCGCGTCAGCCGGGTACGGCTGCGCGCAGCCGTATCTGCGGTCCTGAGGGTGTGCATCGACATCGCCTGCTGTTCCGGCGGGTATGCAGTTCCCGCCATGCCTTGCGGGTAAGATAAGACGATGCACGCAGGATCGCGCCATACGGGAAAACCGCACTGTCGATATCTGCGTGAACAGGACTGAAATCAGTTGATCGCGCGCGCGCGGGCCGCAAGACTTCCGACATTGAAAACAGATGAGGGTCCCATGTCGGTTGAATTGCACTCTGGCTACGTGATGACCATAGCCGGGCGTTCCGTCGCGGGCGCCCGCGCCATCGATGTGGTGAACCCTGCAACCGGGGACGTGTTCGCGCAGGCCCCGGATTGTACGCACGCCGAGCTGGACGAGGCCGTTGCCGCCGCCCAAGCGGCTTTCAGACTTTGGCGCGACGTGCCCATCGCGGAACGGCAGGCCGCGGTCAGACGGGCCGGCGATATTCTGCTGACCCACGCCGCCGACCTCGCTCGCCTGTTTACCCGCGAACAGGGTCGCCCCGTCGATGCGGCGCGCCAGGAGATTGAAGGCGCGGGACGGTGGATGCACGACGTCGCCGCCCTGACGCCGCCGGTGCATGTCCTGCAGGACGGCCCCGGTCAAACCATTGAGACACGCTATGTTCCGCTTGGCGTCGTGTGCGCCATAGCGCCGTGGAATTTTCCTGTGATGCTTGCGATCTGGAAGATCGCCCCTGCGCTGGTCGCCGGCAACACGCTCGTCTTGAAGCCGTCACCGTACACGCCGCTGTGTACACTGAAGTTGGGCGAAATCTTCCGCGACGTCTTCCCACCCGGAGTTTTCAACGTGGTTTCTGGCGGCGATGCGCTTGGGCCCATGATGACCCGTCATCCCGGGTTTGCGAAAATCTCGTTCACCGGATCCACTGCGACGGGCAAGAGCGTGATGGAAAGCGCCGCAAAGGATCTCAAACGCATAACCCTGGAACTCGGGGGCAACGACGCAGCGATCGTCATGCCTGATGTCGATCTCGACGAAGTGGCCCAGAAAATCTTCTTCGGCGCCTTCTTCAATACCGCCCAGATCTGCATCGCGACGAAGCGGCTTTATGTGCATGAGAGCGTCTACGACGGTCTGCGCGACCGTCTGCTTGCCATGGCGCGCGCAGTCAAAGTCGGCGATGGCGCCGAGCAGGGCTCAGTCATCGGTCCGATCCAGAACAAACGGCAATATGACCGGGTGAAGGGGCTGCTCGACGATGCGCGCGCCAACGGACTGGTTCTGCTGCAAGGAGCGCAGACCCCTGACAAGGGGTACTTCATTCCGATCACCCTGGTCGACAATCCGCCCGAAGCATCGCGGGTGGTGCAGGAGGAAGCATTTGGTCCGATCCTGCCCATGCTGAAATTTCGCGATGTCGACGACGTCATCAGCCGGGCCAATGACAGCCCCTACGGACTTGCCGGGGCTGTCTGGTCAAAGGATGTGCCCAAAGCCATGGAGATCGCCCGGCGCATGGAGACCGGCACGGTGTGGATCAATCAGAATCTGAAACTGCGCGCAGACACGCCATTTGCTGGTCGCAAGCAAAGCGGTTTCGGGGTCGAGAATGGCATGGAGGGTCTCCTGGAATACATGGCGCCGCAGGCTGTCTATGTCGCGCATGGCGAGCCGCAGCACCTGCGCGATCAGGCCATGGCGACGCCCGGCGACCCCGGAGCCGGCGCGTAGGCCGCCGGGTCGGGCCAGTTTTGGGATGCGGTCAGGCTGGCGGCCTTGACAGTTACAGAATGGGAAACATCGATGCACTACGACGAAGTGGTGTCGGGTCGACGCAGCATCCGCGGCTTCAAGAAGGACGCGATCCCCGCGGAGCTGATCCGCGAGGTCCTGGCGCTCGCCATGCGTGCGCCGTCGTCCTTGAACACCCAGCCTTGGAATTTCTATGTGATCACTGGAGCGCCGCTCGACCGTATCCGGGCTGGCAATGTGGAGCGCAATCTCGCGGGCATGCCGGATGGGCGCGAAACGCGCGCGCCGGAGCCCTATGCCGGCGTGCACCGCGCGCGCCAGATCCAGATCGCCAAACAGCTTTTCGCCGCCATGGGCATCGCGCGCGATGACGTTGCGCGACGCCAGGACTGGGTCCTGCGCGGCTTCCGCCAGTTCGATGCTCCGGTCTCCATCGTCGTCACCTATGACAAAGTTCTGCAGAACAACATCGTTGCAGCATTTGATTGCGGTGCTGTGACCACCGCCCTCGTGAACGCAGCCTGGTCGCGCGGACTTGGCTGCGTTATCAACAGCCAGGGGATCATGCAGGCGTCCGTGGTGCGCGAGCATGCCGGCATCGCCGATGATCAGGTGATCATGATCTGCGTTGCAATGGGTTATCCAGATGAGGACTTTCCCGCCAATGCAGTGGTGTCACAGCGCAAATCTGTTGATGAGGCCGCCGTCTTCGTGGGCTTCACGGATGCCTGATCCGCCGCCGTCCCGGCGAAAAGGTGCTGGGGCTGCGGGCCCGCGGTAGGCCAGGAACCACACAGCTGATCAGCACGCAGGCCAAGCGCGTCTGGACGGGCGCATGCATGCCTGCTCTGTTCTGTCGATTTGGGCTGGCCGGCGCCGGATCGGACAGTGAACGGCCAGGACAGTGAACGGGCAGGACAGTGAACGGGCAGGACAGTGAACGGGCAGGACAGGGCGTTGACAGGACAGGGCGTCGACAGGACAGGGCGTTGACGGGACAGGGCGTTGACAGGACAGGGCGCTGGCAGGTTGGCCTGGGCGAGAAGAGCGAGCGGACAAACTGACCAGGACGACTTTCAGTGCACTGGAATTTTCCAGGATGGCGGCGCCGGGCGACCCTGCTCGGGCGCGCTCGCCGCGCCCTGTATAAGGCTCGCCATTCAGCAGATGCGCGCTCGGGCTTTCACGAACACCGTAAGGCGGCTCCAAAGTTTAGCGCCCGTCCTGACAGGGCTCCTGAGGGTATGGCCCCTCATGTGATGGCCGCTCACGTCAGGGCCCTGGGATTATGGACCATGCGGGCGCTCATCGAGGGGCCTGCAACTCAGCCCCGGCAGAGCGAACAGGGCTTCGTCGCGCCGTCGTCTGACATAACAGGCGGCGCCGACGGCGACGAGTTCGAAGATCTCCGGCACGGCGGGGCTGGCGCCTTCCAAAGGTCCAAGCGGCGGCGGCAGTACAGAGATCAGTGGCTGGCGCGCCAGGTCGACCGGGCCAAGCTGCACCTCAGCGCGCCCGACCGCCTGCGCCAGAACACGCGTCAGCGTCGCCGTGTTCTGTGGCGTGCCGTCCTCCAGCGTGGCAAGACGCGGCTGGCGCGATGTCTGGCAGGCTGACAGTGACGCCACAAAGAGACAGAGTTGGATCATCCGGATCATCGTCGGTCGCCTCACAAGCCGCGCGGCATCGTCATGTCGCGATTGATGTCCAGAACCGCGGGGCGCGGCGGCTCCAGCGCCAAACCGGGAGTGTCGCTATCCGGCTGCGGCGGCCGGGCGCTCAGACCCTGCGCCTGCGGCGGCGGGCACCCCAGCGTCGCGCGATAGCCAAGGGCCGTCTGCAACAGGCGCTCCGAAGGATCGCCGAGTTCCCGGGACAAATCATCAGTCACCTGACACCCAGGGAGCCTTACGCCAAAACTCGCCGAGGAGTTTGAGGGAATGAACCCATCCGCGTAATCTCCGAAACCGACATGGTTCACACCCTGAAACTGAATCGTGTAATAGGTCTCTCCACAATTGTCCTGCGGATAGAAGCCGAACGGCTTGCCGCAGGTCTTGTCCCCGATCAGCACCACCTCGACGCCGATGCCGCGCAGGGCGTTGATGGTGGCTTCACTTGCGCTGCAGGTCGACCCAGTGGTCAGGACGTACACCCGGTTGAGGTTCAAGGAGGGAAGCGCAACACCGTTCGTCAACGTAAAGCCAAGCCCGGTCGCATAGAATGGAATTGGCGTGTTGGTCTGTCCGGTGACTGGATTTCGGACGCCCGCGGCAGCATTGAATCGCAGCCGCTCAAAGTCCCGGCCGAAGGTGCGCGCCTGACCAGCGATCATGTAGCTCAGTTGGGACGCCACGGCGAGAAGACCGCCGCCATTGTAGCGCAGGTCCAAAACCAGATCGTTCACGCCCTGTCTTTGCATCTCCAGCATTGCATCATAAATCTGCTGCTCGCTCGAAAAAGGGCTGAAGGTGTTGAACAGGATATAGCCAACCCTGGCGCCGCCGCCGGCGTCCACGATCGCGGTGCGATTGACCGCTGTCGGCGACAGGTTCACGGAGGTCAGCGACACGCTGCGCGAGGATGTGGCGCCTGGATCCTGCACTTCGAACGTGGTGGTCACGCCAGGCGCCGCAGGAAAAAGTGCGGCGTTTAACGCGTCAACGTCGGATTGGCTGTTGGCATTGACGAGATCAATGCCGTTGACCCGCAGAATCCTGGACCCGCGCACAAGATTTGGTCGCCCGGAGCTCACTGCAGAGGCCGGAGAGGACGGCTCTGTGTAGCGGATGCGGAAGTCCCGCGGGGGCGTGGTGCTGAAGGCCGTGATGACCGCCCCATAGGTCGCCCGAGGCGCGGCATTGCGTCGGGCCAGGAACTCCGTCGTCGGCTCGCTGAAATGGAAGTCGTCCTTATCCTTGCCCGAGGGCGTGCGCGCGGTTGTGCGCAGGACCGCGAAATAATCCCGTCGGTTGCTGAAACCGGCCGGGTTGCGGTCCTCCACCTCGGAATTCCACAGATAGGTCTCATTGGTCCATGACCGAAGCCAGAACCGCTCTTCGACTGCGGTTGCCTGGACGTCCGGAAACGCATTGCCCTCGATGTCGACCCCCGTCCGCACGACCTCGCAGCGGTTCTTGAAGACGCTGGCCGCCTGAAACACGCCCGCGGTCCAGGTCGGGCCAGGGCTCGGCGGGGGAGGCGGCGGCGGCGGCGGCGGCGGCGGCGGGGGCGCCGGCGTTGGCGTCGCGGCGGTTGCGCTCGCCCCCCCGCCGCCGCACGCGCTGAGCGAGACGGACGTGGCCAGCACGATGAGACTGATGGCGAACAGGCGCAGCGAGGGGTGCATGCGTCAAACTCCCGCGGAAGAAGAAACTGCGACATGCTGAGCCAGAAGTCTGCTTTCGGTCAAATGGTGCGCCCCGCCACACTGGCTGAGGCACGGACCGGCAGGTCGCCCCGCCAGGCGACGAGCGACCGGCGCGCGCCGCTGATCTGGCGGCGCCTGGCGAGACCAGGCA
>JBILMQ010000084.1:0-12334 GCA_044375455.1 Caulobacterales bacterium
CGGGGCTGTGGTGATGGATGTCGATCCGGACAGCGAAGCCGCAGAGGTCGGCCTGCGCCCAGGCCACGCGATCCTTGCGGTGAATGCCCGTCCGGTCACAGGTCCTGAGGACGTGGCTGCAGCCGTTGCGGCGGCGCGCAAAGAGGGCCGGCGCAATGTCAATCTGCGCATCGCCACGCGCCAGGGCGTGCTGACGGTGCCGCTGCCGCTGGAAAGCCGGCGCGGCTGACCGGCGCTGATCCAGCGGGTGCTGCGATGCGTCTTTTGATCGTCGAGGATGACCGTGACATGGCTTTCTTCCTGCAGCAGGCGCTGCAGGAAGTTGGCCATGTCTGCGACACTGCAGGCGACGGCGATACCGGCCTATCGCTGGCGCGTGAGCGCGACTACGATGTCTTGATCGTCGACCGCATGCTGCCGGCCAGAGACGGCATCGCGCTGGTCACCGATTTCCGCGCCGCAGGCAAGCAGACGCCGGTCCTGTTCCTGTCCGCGTTGGGTGACGTCGAGAACAAGGTCGAGGGCCTGAAGGCGGGCGCCGACGATTATCTTGCAAAGCCCTTCGCAGCGAGCGAACTGCTTGCCCGCGTCGACGCACTCGGACGCCGCAGAGAGGCCGCCGTCGCCCCTGACGCGCCCCTCACCCGACTGAAGGTCGGCGACCTCGAAATGGACCTGCTCGCCCGCACGGTTCACCGCGGCGGCGTCAAGATCGACCTGCAGCCGCGTGAATTCCGGCTCCTTGAGTTTCTCATGCGAAACGCTGGACAGGTGGTCACGCGCACCATGCTGCTGGAAAAAGTCTGGGACTATCACTTCGACCCCCAGACCAATGTCATTGACGTTCACGTCTCGCGTCTGCGCTCGAAAATCGACAAGGACTTCAACACGACACTGCTTCACACCGTGCGCGGCGCGGGCTATCGCCTGGAGCCATGAAACGGCCCATCTGGGCGGCCTTGCGCACAACCACATTCCGCCTCGCCATGGTCAACGCGGCGGTGGTGTTTGCGCTGTCCGCCGCGCTCGTCGCCTATCTCTACTGGGTCACGGCCGGTCAGGTCGAAGCGAGCGCGCAGTCCGCCGCCCAAGAGGAGTACCGCACGCTCGTGGCACGCAGCGGGGCCGCCATCGACGGGATAGACTGGCTCAATATCGCGGTGATCGAACGCGCCGCGGCCGGCAACGGTTTTCTGTATCTGGTCACCGATCGGACTGGCGAGCGCATTTCGGGCAACATCACCGAATTGCCGCAGATTCCCGAACGCGGCAGCGCCACCATCGGCTTTCGCTACCAGGTCGGACTTTCGCCGGAGGATGGCAGCCGGCGCGCCCGGGGGCTGGTTGGCCGACTTCCTGACGGACGCATCCTTCTTGTCGCCCGTGATCTTGGCGACGCCCCGATCATCCTTTCACGCGCGTCGATCGCGATCTGGCTCGGCGGCGCCGTCGGTCTCGTCGCTTCGCTCGCTGCAGGCATGCTTCTGTCACGCGCCGCAGCGCGGCGCGCGGAAGCGTTGGCGCGCACTGCCGAGGCGGTCATGGGCGGCGACCTGGCGCGTCGCGCGCCCGTCACAGGCGCAGGCGATGAGTACGACGCGCTCGCCAGCCGGCTCAACGCCATGCTGGACGAGATCGAGCGCCTGTTGCGCGCGACGCGTGAGGCAGGCGACGCCATCGCCCATGATCTGCGCTCGCCCCTGACGCGGCTGAAGTCGCGGCTGGAGCAGACCATCGCCCGCTCGCCCGATCAGACCGAGGCGCGTGCCGCACTCGCGGAAACCTCCGCCGAGGTCGAGGGACTGCTCGCCACGTTCAACGAGGTGCTGCGCCTCTCGCGCCTTGAAACAATCGACCCGCGCACCTTTCCGCGCATCGACCTTGCGGATGTCGCGCGCGAAATGGCCGAGCTCTATGGCGTCGTGATCGAGGATACGGGCTTTGCCTTCTCAACGAAGATCGAGACCGGGCTGTTCGCAAAGGCCGATCGCGGCCTGTTGTCCCAGGCGCTGGCGAACCTGATCGACAACGCCCTCAAATACACTCCCCAGGGCGGACACATTCGCCTTGAGGCCAGGGCCATCAGTCCGCGCCGCGCGGCGATCGGGGTGGTCGATGACGGTCCGGGCATCGCATCGGGCGATCGCGCGCGCGCGGTGCAGCGCTTCGTGCGTCTTGGTGATCCAAGCCGCAGCGAGCCTGGCATCGGGCTTGGTCTCAGTCTGGCCAAGGGCGTCGCTGAACGCCACGGCGGCAATCTGGTGCTCGGCGAGGGCGACGCCTCGGCGCATGGACCCGGGCTGAGCGCGCTGCTCGTTGTGCCAATGGCAGGCGCCAATGTCTGATCTTGCCCCGCCGTTGATGGCCGATCCGGTGCGTGCTGCGCGTGTGCTCGCAGATCTCGGCGGAGATCTCCCCGACGGTCCCTTGACGGAGGTTCTGCCGGCTGCCGTCTCAGCCTCCACGCATCTTGGGCGCTGCGCGTTGCGGCGGCCCGAGACGCTCAGGCGCGCGCTCGCCTTCGGTCCGCTGGAGGTGTTGGGCGATGCGCTGCGCGCCTGCGACGGCGCACACGGCGATAGCCTTGCCGATGTCGCCCGGGTCATCCGTCAGGCCAAGCAGGACGTCCATCTTGCCGTCGGGCTTGGTGACCTTGCAGGCGTGCTGAGCCTCGATGAGGTGACGGGCGCCTTGAGCGACCTCGCCGACGCCGCGGTCCGGGCATGCCTCGCCGCTGCTGCAAAGGAGGCCTTCGCCCGAGGTGAACTCGCCAGCGCGCCGCATCCCGTTAACCCCGCGCCGGGCTTCATCATTGTGGCCATGGGCAAGTGGGGCGCCCGTGAACTGAACTATTCCTCGGACATAGATTTCACTGCCTTCTACGACCCTGGCGTCTTTCGGTCCGGGGCACGCGCCGACCGTGAGACCGCCGCCGTCCGGCTCATCAAGGCCGTGGTGCGCGCGCTGGAGGAGGTCACGGTGGACGGCTACGCCTTTCGCACCGATCTCCGCTTGCGCCCGGATCCGCGAGCCACGCCGCCTGCCATGCCGTTTCCAGATGTCGAGCGCTACTATGAAAGCGTCGGACAGAACTGGGAGCGCGCCAGCCTGATCAAGGCGCGCGCGGTCGCCGGCGACCTCTCTGCCTCTGGGCAGTTTCTCCAATTCATCACGAGTTTCATCTGGCGGCGGAATCTCGACTACGCCGCCATCGCCGATATCCAGTCGATCATGCGCCAGATCCACGCCCATGGCCGGCACGGCGGCGTCGATGACCCCGATTTCGACGTCAAGCTCGGACGCGGCGGCATCCGGGAGATCGAGTTCTTCGCTCAGGTTCAGCAATTGATCCTGGGCGGACGATTTCCTTGGATGCGCAGTCCGCGCACGCTGCAGGCGATCGCCGCCCTGGAAGCGGGGGGCGCAGTCCCGGGCGGAACCCATGCACGGCTGGCGCCTGCATATCACCGCCTGCGCGCAATCGAGCACCGGATCCAAATGCTTGATGACGAGCAGACCCACCGAGTGCCGCGCGAGGCCGGCGCGCGGCTCAGGCTTGCGCGCTTCGCAGGTTTTGAGACCGTAGACGCGCTCGACGCCGCCCTGATCGCCGTCCGCCGCACAGTGCACGCGATCGCCGCTCCGCTGCATGCGCGTGACGAGCCGCTTGCCGACCCGCTCGGCAGTCTCGTCTTCACCGGCGTTGATGACGATCCCGAGACGCTGGAGACCCTTGGCGCGCTTGGCTTTTCAGCGCCGGGTGAGGTGGCGGCGGAGATCCGCGATTGGCACCGCGGGCATCTGCGCGCCACGCGCGCTCAGCGCGGGCGCGAAATCCTGACCCGCCTGATGCCCCGTCTGTTGCGGGCGATGTCAGACACCGGCGAGCCGGACGCTGCCTTCGCGCGCTTTGTCGACTTCTTCAGAAATCTCGCCGCCGGCGTTCAGGTGCTCTCCCTCTTCGAGGCGCAACCCGGGTTTTTGAGGGCCACATTGCAGGCCCTGGCGCTGTCGCCGCGCCTGGCCGAGGACCTCGGACGACGCCCCGAGACGCTCGACGCCATGGTTGAGGCGCGTTTCGCCGCGCCGCTGGCCCGCGATGATCCAGACGAGTATGGCGTCCGGCTCACAACCCGCCTGAGCGCGTGCGGCTACGAGGAGGCGCTTAACATCACCCGACGCTTCCGGCGTGAGGAGGCCTTTCGGATCGGCTTTCAGCTGCTCACCGGTCAGGCAAGCCCAAAGGATGCCGGCGTGGCCTACGCGCGTTTGGCGCAGGCATGCATTGCCGCCCTCGTCGCAGCTGCGCGCGCAGAGGTGGAGCGGCTCTATGGCCGCTTCGATGCGCGTTTGTCCGTCGCCGCCTTTGGCAAGCTTGCAGGCGGGGATATGACCGAGACGTCCGATCTCGATATCGTTGTGGTCTATGAACCGGCCCCGGGCGCGCGCGACTCGCACGGAGCGCGTCCGCTGTCGGCCGAAACGTATTTCTTGCGCCTTACCCAGCGCATCGTATCGGCTCTGTCTGCGCCGACAGAGGAGGGGCTACTGTACACGGTGGACATGGCGTTGCGTCCCGCCGGCTCGAAGGGGCCTCTTGCGGTGCGCCGCAATGCTTTTTCCGCCTACTATGAAGACGACGCCTGGACCTGGGAATTGATGGCGCTCACGCGGCTGCGCGCGGTTGCGGGAGACGCAGATCTCGGCAAGACGATTGAGGCCGACGCCGAGGCGGCGCTGAAGCGCGCCCGTGACCCGAAGACCCTTGCACGCGACGTGGCCGACATGCGCATGCGCATGGCGCGCCAACTCGGCGACGCCGGTCCTTGGGACCTCAAGCTCGCGCCCGGCGGATTGGTCGACCTTGAGTTCCTGGTTCAATTTCTGCTGCTGCGCCATGCCGGGCATCTGTTGTCTGTGCGCGCACCCGCCCCGCTGGACGCCCTGGAGCGCCTGACTGCGGTGCGCGCGCTGACTGCGCCCGAGGCGGACGCGTTGGCGAGCGCCGGCCGGCTTCTTCTTGATCTGCAGCATGTCACCCGCCTGGCTGTCGGCCAGACGTTTGATCCGGCGACCGCTTCTGCAGGTCTCAGGGCTTTGATCGCGCGATGTGTCGGCGCGCCGGATTTTGCCGCCGTGGAGCGCCGACTTGAAGACGGCAGGACGACGATCCGCGCTGCGCTGGTCCAGGCGCTGGCGCAGGACGGCGTCATGCTCATCCGAGACGCGACGGAGAACGCTGCAGGATCCGTTCAATGAACCATAAGCCCGCCGGGTTTAGTCAACGGAGCACCCCATGCATCGCAACACTCTTTTCGCCGCACTGGTTGTTCTTGCCGCACCGCTGGCGCTCGCCGCTCCAGATGATGGCCCGCGCATGGGCCCTGGGCCGCACATGCGCAAGGTCGACGCCAATCAGGATGGCGCTGTCACGCGCGCAGAGGCTTTGGCCGATCGTGCGGCCTGGTTCGCCAAAATGGATGGCGACAAAGACGGTTTCATCACATCCGCCGAGATCGACGCCGCCCGCGAGCGGGCGCGTCAGGAGCGCCAGGAGCGCCGCCTCGCCCGGCTCGACACGAACAAAGACGGCAAGGTTTCGAAGGCCGAATTCGACGCTGCGCCGAGTCCGATGTTCGAGCGCCTGGACACCGACAAGAACGGCGCCGTCGACAGGGATGAACTCTCTGCGGCGCGTGAACGCCATCACCGTCGCCGCCCGCAGCACTGATCATGCACGCCGCGACCGGCAGGATGCCGGTCGCGGCCACGCCGCTGGTCAAACAGGTGCGAGGTCTGTCGCGCGTGCAGCATTCTGATCCAGACGCGGAGCTGATGGCGCGCCTGGCGCATGGCGATCAGCTTGCGGCGGCGGGCTTGGTGCGTCGACACCTTCCACGGATCGCCAACCTCGCGCGGCGCATGCTGCAGGATGCGTCGGAGGCGGAGGATGTGGCGCAGGATGTGTTCTTACGGCTGTGGAAAGTCGCGCCACGATGGCGTTCAGGAGAGGCCAAGGTTGAGACGTGGCTTCATCGGGTGGCGCTCAATCTGTGCTACGATCGACTGCGCCTGCGTCGACGCCGTGAGACGCCGCTGGATCCTGAAGGACCAGAGCCGATTGACCCGGCGCCTGGCGCTGCTGAAACAATACTGGCGCGCCAGCGGGCCCGCCGGGTTCAGCGCGCGCTGGCGGACTTGCCGGAGCGCCAGCGCGCTGCGATCGTCCTGTGTCATTATCAGGACTGCAGCAATGCTGAAGCAGCGGTCGCCCTGGAGGTAAGTGTGGATGCGCTTGAGAGCCTGCTCGCGCGCGGGCGGCGTGCATTGCGCGCAGCACTTTCACAAGAGGTCGCGGATCTGATGGGAGACGCGGATGGTTAGCTCAGACAGCGGTCTCGCCATGACCCGGGACCGGTTCAGGAACCTGGCGGAAGCTTTCGGCAGTGACTTGCGGCGATGGCCGGGCGAGGTCCGCAGTGCGGCTGCGCGGTTCATTGAGGCGGAGCCGGGCTTCGCCAGTGCGATCCTGGCGCGGGAGGCCGCCCTCGACGAGGCGCTTGACGCTGTCAGTCTTCCTGCGCCGAGCGCCGAGCTGGAATTGCGTGTTTTGGCCAGCGCGCCTGCTCGCCGGGCGCCGGGGAGCCTGGCCAGACTGCGCGCGCAATCGGCGTGGCGGCCCGCCAGTGGCCTCGCCGCCGCTGCCGCAGCAGGACTGCTTGTGGGCTATTTCGGAATGGCCGCCGCTGCGCCGGCCTCCGAGGCGGCCGACCTCGCGGATCTTGCCGGGGCGGTTGCTTGGGCGATCGATGATGGCGACGCATCGCCCTGGTCCGTGGAGTAGGCAATGAGCGAAGGGAACAAGCCGCACATCTGGCTCTGGGCATCACTCGGGCTCAATGTGCTATTGGCCAGCGTCATCCTCGGCGCCGTTGCCTACCGGGCGCAGGGCTCAGCGCCGCGCCTGCCTGACACTGTGTTCGCGCGCATGGCGCCGCCCGGCCTACTGCCGGCGCTGCCTGTGGCGCAACGCGAGGCATTCAACCGTGACATCAGGCGGCTGGCCCGTGAGACCCGCGCCACGATGCGCGCCGCGCGCGCCGATCTCGTCGCGCAGGTGGGGGCGGAGACGTTCGATCGCGACGCTGCACTGGCCGCCTTCGCGCGCATGCGGGCTGTACGCGATGGTCTCGGGCGACGCGCCGACGCACTGGTGGTGGATGCTCTGGCCGATCTGCCCGTCTCGGAGCGCCGCGCTGTGGCGCAGGCGATTGCACGGTCACGCGAGCGTGCGCCGCCGCACCGCGCGCCAGCGCCACAGAGCAGGGCGCCCGCGGGCCAGCCGGACAGCGCGCGGCCGGACCTCGATCAGCCGTGAGGGAGGCGGGGCCGCAGTCCGGCGCTGCGCTGTCCGCGCCCCAGGTCAGCCATCGCGCGTGACGCTATCGGTCGTCACGTCATCGATCCATCGCCAGTATCTTTGGGCCCCAGTATCTTTGGGCCCCAGTATCTTTGGGCGCCCGTATCTTTGGCGTCCACCGCTTTGGCGTCGAGCTCGCCAGCGTCGCCCGCTCCGGGTCGACCCTTCCGGCGCCACCCGCCCCACTGGCCAGCGGCGAAAGAGTCAGCGGCCTAAAGACCCGCGTCGTAAATGAGTTGCGCCATGCCCGCCTGCGGATCCCAGAAAATGCAATCCGTCGTCTGTGCACCCGTAGCGAAGCAGAGTACGGGCAATTTGCGCGCGCGGATGTCTTCATAGCCCTCGCGATCAAAGGGCGTGCGCATGTCGCTCGTGACATAAGCGCCCGGCGCTGCTTCAGGCCACGGGGCGAACTCCGCTGTCGTCTGCGCAGACACCTGCGCCCAGTCCGCCATGGCGTTGACCGCCGCCGTCCTGGTCGCCCCCGCGCCAAGCATATCCGGGGCCAGCCAGTCAGCCGGGGCCGCGTAGGTCCAAAGAAGGACGCCGTCCGCCGCGCGAATGGTCAACACCGCCGCAAGCTTGTCACAGGCCGGGCCCCGGGCTTCCGCGGTGACCCGGTCGTTTGGCGTTGAGAACGCGACCTCGCGGGTCGCGCTGACTGTACAGCCCGTGCCCTCGGGCGGTCGCAAACCGGCGCTGACGAGCCAGGCGCACAGGGCGCCTGCCGCCGCGCCCGCAGCCGCGATCGCCAGAGTTCTCCAAAGGTTCATGGCGACACCCTAACCAAACAGCGCAACGCTGGCCAGACGACGGCTCATGGCGACGGCTCATGGCGACGGCTCATGCCCGACGCCTCACGCCAGCGTGGCCAACCCAGCTGCGAACGGGGGCGGCGACCCGGCGCCACCAGGAGCGCCGGCGGGCGCGCCCGCCGAAGGCGTCGCCTCGCGGGGCGAAAGTCCAGGCGCGCCCGGCGCACCACGCACCACAGTGGCGTGCCGTTCCACAGCGCCGCTGGTCACGAGCCGCAGCCGGCGGGCGAGTGAAGAATTGGCATCGCGCAGACCTTGGGCGGTCGCCTGATAGCCGGCCGCAACAACCTGATCATAAGACTTCCAGTCCCGCAGATCGATGTCCCCAAGTTCGGGAAGGATCAGCATGTCTGTCTCGGAGCGGTTCGCCCACGGATTTATCCCAATCGTCGCGGTGCGCATCAACAGGCTGACAATCGGCGGCGCTGCCCGAAAGCCGAACCGGCTTACCCATCCCCAGAAACCGGGCGGATTGATGAAATCCTTTGAATCGAATGGCTGACTGCGCGCCACGTCGACGCCGATGGTGACCCCCCGATGCATTTCCTGCATGACATCGACCGGAAAGTTGTTGAGGACTGCTCCATCGACAAGAACCTGCTCTTCTTCAACGACAGGGGGCAGGATCCCCGGCAGTGCGATCGAGGCGCGCAGGGCATGGCGCAGAATCCCGCGCCGATGGACACGATAGGCGCCGTTCGTCAGGTTCGACGAAACACAGTAGAACGGCAGTCGCAGATCTTCGATCCCGGCGTCGCCAAAATGCTCGGCAAGTCGCTCGTCGACCCGTTTGCCACGCACGAAGGCCACAACCGGCAAGCGGTAGTCGCCAAGCGGGTTGGTCTCGACGAAGCCCTTGCGGATACGCCGTTCGATCTCGCCGTCGCTCCAACCCATGGCGACGCAGGCCGCCACAACGCCGCCCATTGAGGCGCCGCCCAGAAAGTCGATTGGAACGCCCGCTTCCCGCAACGCCACCACCGCGCCGATATGGGCATAGGCGCGCGCCCCGCCGCCGGCGAGCACGAGGCCGACGGATTGGCCCGTCAGGACGCGTGACAGGCGTGCACAATCGTCCTGATCCAGTTCACGCCAATGAAACAGGCGCGCGCCGCCGGCCGCCGCCAGCCATTCGCTGGGTTCGGCCGCCTGGCGCTCGCCGCCATGGCGGATCAAAACCACATCGACCAGCTGCAGAGCCCGGGCAGGAGAGGCCTCCTCCGGCAGCAGGGGACGGCTCGGACGGGCGTCGGAACGGGCGAAAACCCAGATCCGATCGGCCTGACGAAGACAGAAACGGCACCACGCGCTGTCCTCAATGCGGGTGGCGAGCAGCACGACATCGTTGCTGCGCTCGAGTTCGTCGCAGAAGTTTCCGCTGCTGTCGTAGTCGATGTCGGTCGCGACGGCGCATCGCTTTCCCAGCCGCTCGACCTGGCGCATGATCTCTCGCGCGCGCAATGTGATATCGATCGTGGGCGATGTCGCAACCAGCGTCACGACCTTCGGCAGCGCCCGCGCTTCGCCGCGCCGCCGGTTCTGCCGGGTCCGGAACAGCATCGTGCGGGCCAGGTTGTGCATCAGCGTGGGATGGCGGCGCACCAGGCGATCGAACGCAGCCCGCTCAAGCCAAAGTATTTCGGAGTCGCGCAGCGCATACACCGAGGCAGAGTGGTTCTCACCTGCGATCAGAGCCATCTCCCCGACAGGCTCAAGCGCCCGGATGTGCCCCAGCAGTTCAGGGCGATTGTCCGCCCCTGTACGAAAGGCGCCCAACGAGCCGCTGACCAAGAAGTAAATCCCGTCCGGCTCCTCACCCTCCTTAAACAATGCCCAGCCTGCCGGCAGGGAAAACCGGTGCACCGCCGCTTCGGCGTCCGCCAACGCTTCCGGCGTGGCGTCCTTCACGAAGGGCATGTCCTTCAGACTTGGCGTCATCATCCTTCCGCCTGTTCGTTCTGAACGCTCCCTAAGCCACTTTTCTGCTTAGACCGGATTCTCACCTTTACATGAATTTGGTTAACGTGCTCTTGGCCGTTTGCGCCAGAATGTCGACGAAACGACGCGCGAAAACGATGTGGCGAAAAGACCCGCCAAACCGCTTGTCCGGACGTGAACGGAAGATCATCCCAGGCGGTGAAAGCTTGCCACGGCGATCTTCCTTGGCCAAGCAACAACGCTGGCGGTCTGTTCCGTAGGAATGCTTAATGGGGCGCAAAAACAGTCATTCAGTCCGGCCGGATCGGGGGCGACTTCGCCAACTTTCTAGATGCTGGAAAGCCTGATGCGCGGGTCGGATGTGCCAGCCGAAAGCAGGGTGTCTGCGCGCGTTGCAAAGCACATGTCCCATGAGGGCATCCGCTGGGGCCGATCAGGGCGATCTTGGAGAAGGCGGTTGAGATCCTATCGCCGGACTTTAAGCGACCCTATGCGCCGACAGGCCAGCCCGTTACACCCCATGAGAGACCTGCTTGGCCGCTGGCGCTGCACGTGGTCCATGTGGTTTGCGCCAAGCGATAGCTTATCGACCAGCTGAACGAAAATTGGACGCTGCAAGGGATGGTGGGCATGTCGATGGGCGCCCCGAACTTGGATGCGATGGTGTTTACGACGAACCGGGCGAGGCGGTTGGACGGCGACGTTGCCGTCCAGGGCAGGCCTGATCACGATCAACCGAAGATCAGCCATTGACGCACCAGCGACGCGTCATCCTGGCTGTGTGGTGCGCCGCCGCATCCGCACGCAGGTCGAGGACTGCTTCGGCGCGATGAAGACCTGCGGCGGCGTGCGCACAGTGCGCCACACGGACCTCCGGCGCGTCGCCTCAGCTGTCAGGCTCCATGCGGCTGTGGGCAATCTCGTCTGGTTGGCGAAGCGTCTTGTTACGGCGTGATGACGCCGGGAGTTTACCCATTTTTCTGAGCGATCCTCGACGCAAAAGTGCACGTGGAAGGGATGAAATTGCGGGAGCTTCGCGCCCAGTGCGTGCGCGAAGGAAATGCCCCCAGGAACCTCGCCCAAGAACCTCAGCCAGGGATTGGAGGCGCTCTCAACTTGGAGTATCTGCACCGTCTGGTGCGCAGGCCGCCGTCCGGCGCCGCCTGGCGCAGCCGGCGTGGCTGCGCTTGCGCGCGCCCTGTCAGGGTCCCTCGCCAGATCAGGGGCGGCTGCAGCCGGTCTGGGCGGGGTCGACCTGGACGATGCATCACACACGCCCTCTGGCCCCGGTGAGACGGCCGCCATGCCCGGCGCGGCGGGAAAGGCGGCTTCCCTGTGGCCTGCGCTTGCGCGAAGGTGGGAAACCTGTGGAGGCAATGCATGTCCGTCCTGAAGTCCGCACTTGATCCTGCCGGCCCGGCCTTCCGCGCCAATGCGGCGCATATGGCCGGACTGGTCGCCGATTTGCGTCAGGCGGCTAGCCAGGCTGCCGCCGGCGGGCCGGATGAGGCGCGCGCGAGGCACGTCGCCCGCGGCAAGCTTCTGCCCCGCGAACGGGTGGAGCGCCTCCTGGATCCAGGCTCGCCCTTCCTTGAACTTTCTTCGCTCGCCGCCTACGGCATGTACGAAGGCGATGTGCATGCCGCCTCGCTGATCACCGGCATCGGGCGCGTTTGCGGACGCGAGGTCATGGTTGTCTGCAATGACGCCACCGTGAAGGGGGGCGCCTACTATCCGATGACCGTCAAGAAGCACCTTCGCGCCCAGGAGATCGCGCGCGAGAACCGGCTTGCCTGTATCTATCTTGTCGACAGCGGCGGAGCTAATCTGCCCTATCAGGCGGATGTCTTTCCCGACCGGGAGCATTTTGGGAGAATCTTTTATAATCAGGCGCACATGTCTGCTGAGGGCGTTCCCCAGATCGCCGTCGTCATGGGCTCATGCACCGCCGGCGGCGCCTATGTTCCGGCGATGAGCGACGAGACCGTGATCGTGCGCCGACAAGGAACTGTCTTCCTCGGTGGTCCTCCGCTGGTCAAAGCGGCGACCGGGGAAGTCATTTCGGCGGAGGATCTGGGCGGGGCGGAGGTACACGCGCGGCGCTCGGGCGTCGCCGATCACTATGCTGCGAATGATCTTCATGCCCTTGAAGTCTGCCGGC
>JBILMQ010000331.1:0-3638 GCA_044375455.1 Caulobacterales bacterium
TGCGCGCGAAAAAATGCGTGGTCAAGGACTTCGTCGAGCGCGTCGAAGATGAATTGCGTCGCGAGGAGCAGGCCGATCGAGACAGCAAAACCGGCGGTTGTCGTGGCTGCTCGCCACGGCCGGCGCTCAAGTCCGCGCAGCACCATTTTGGCCGGACCTGTCAGTCCGATCATCCGCGTCAGCCTGTCGAGCGGGCCCAATTGGTAGCGCGCTGGGCTCGGCGGGGCCATGGCGACGGCCGGAGACAATCGCGCAGCGCGCAGGGCCGCGATGGTCGCGCCGGCGACACATGCGGCTACGCCAATGCTGGCCGCGCCAGCGAATGACAGCCAGTTGAAGCGCGGCTCAAGAACCGGAAAGCGCATGTAGTCAGCATAAAGATCTGTGATGCCGATGGCGAAGCAGTATCCGATCACGCCGCCCAGGAGGGCGCCAACGAGACCAATGAGGCTGGCCATCGCGGCGATTGGTGCGGCCGCTGCAAGATTTGAGTAGCCGAACGCCTTCAGGAGCCCGATTTGTTCGCGCTGCGCCTCCACCAGCCGGCTCATCACGAGATGGACGAGGGCTGCGGCGACGGCCAGGAAGATCGGCGGAAAGATCATCCCGGAGGTTGCGAGTTCCTTGAACTCCGCATCCAGAAAGGCGTTTGATACTTGATCGGCGCGGCCGATCGCGGGGGTCCCGCCATAAGGCGCCAGCAGGCGATCAATTGCGGCGATCACGGCCTCCTGTGAGGCAGACGGGGCAAGCGTCAGCGCCAGGGCGTTGAAAGCGCCGTTCATGTCCGCGGCATGTTCCAGGGCGTCGCGATTGAGCCAGAAGACGCCTTGATGCTTGTCGTCCGGCATCGCGGAGTCCGGCGCCGGCACATAGACGAACTCCGGCGCCAGGGCGGCGCCGACGATGACGAGGCTGATTTGCCTTCCTGCGATTACGGTGCTCAGCCGATCCCCGAGGCGCACGCCTGTCGCATCCAGAAAGGTCCTGAGCGCAACAGCCTCATGCGATGCGCCTGGGGCGGGCAGTCGGCCTTGCATCACGCGGATGCGATTGAGCGCGCCCAGCTGCGCGGTCGGCAGCGACACCAGGCGCGCGATCGCCGGCCTGACGAGACCTGGGACCTGCATGAGGCCCGCCTTGACGATCCTGGGATCGGCTGCGGTCACGCCATCGATGGCTTTGGCGCGCTCGGCGATATCGAGCGGGGCCCGCACGAGCCCTGCGAACACGTCGGCGAAGCGGGTTTGGGCGTAATAGGCCTTCCGCGCAGCCTGCAGCGCTTCCTGTGAGGAATAAGCCATCACGCTCACGGCGACGCCCGCCGCGATCAGCACGGCGATGGCGAGGGCCTGCCATTTGATGCGCCACAGTTCGCGCCGGGTTTTTGCCGCGAGGGTGCTCACCAGGAAAGCTCCCGCGGTGCTTTGCGGGTCGTATTGACCTCAATGGCGTGGATCCGCCCGTTGGAGAAGCGCAGCACGCGATCGGCGATGGCCGCGATCCCGGCATTGTGGGTCACGATCAGGGTTGTGGCGCCGACATCGCGCGACACCTCCAGGATCGCTTCGAGGACGCTGACGCCGGTGTCCGAATCGAGCGAGCCTGTCGGCTCATCGCAAAACAACACGGCCGGTCGTTTGGCGATCGCGCGCGCCACCGCCACGCGTTGCTGTTCGCCGCCCGACAGCTGGGCTGGGAAGTGATCCATGCGATGCTGCAGGCCGACCATGCTGAGCGCCTGCTCGACGGACAGTGGATTGTCCGCGATCTCGGTCACAAGGGCGACGTTTTCACGCGCGGTGAGGGACGGGGTCAGGTTAAAAAACTGGAAGACGAAGCCGACTGAGCGTCGGCGGTAGAGCGTCAGCTCGTGGTCGCTGGCGGCCGCCAGATCGCGGCCCTCGAACAGCACGCTGCCGGCGCTTGCGCGATCGAGCCCGCCAAGTATGTTCAGCAGCGTGGATTTGCCTGACCCGGATGGGCCGAGCAGGACCAGCATTTCGCCCCGGTGCACGTCCAGATCCACGCCGCGCAGCGCATGCACCGGCCCTGCATCGCTGGCGTAGGATTTGGCGAGACCACGCACTTCAAAGCAGGTGTCGCTGTTCCCGTCTGCCATCGGCGCGCCTCAACCGCCGCGGCTCCCGCGTCGTCGAGATCAATGTGGGCAATCCTGCGGTGGGCCGCCAGCGGCCACAGCGCCGCAGCGCGACAACGCGCCAGTCCGCCAGTCCGCCTGTCCGCCAGTCCGCCTGTCCGCCAGTCTGCCTGTCCGCAAGTCTGCCTGTCCGCAAGTCTGCCCGTCGGCCAGTCCACTCGACCGGCTGTTGGCCAGGATTGCCAGGACTGCGACCTGCGGCGGGCAGGGAGAACGTAAAAAGCCAATGAAATCATATTTTTAATAATTGTAACAGTCAGAAATGCAACGTGTGTTGCGGGGGCTTGGCTTGGTTTGTATCTCCCAGCCCCGGTTTGACGTCTGCATGCGGGTCGGCGCTCCGGCGCCAGCAGCGGGCGGACGCGGGCCGGAAACGACTGGCTCTGGCCGGTCTCAGTTACCCTCAGTTGCGACCAGATCTCGGGCGCGACCGGATCCCGGGCCAGAATCGGGGCGGGCAGATTTTAGCAGGCGGGCATGCCGGTGATGACGCACCAGACCACACTTGCGCAGCCCGCGATGTGCGCCGGCATCGGTTTGCACACCGGTGAGCGCGTTCGCGTCCGTCTGATGCCTGCCCCTGCCGACACCGGCCTCGTCTTCCGCCGCGCTGACGTGCTCGACCGCGACAACGTCTTGCGCGCGCACATTGACCTGGTGGCCTCTGGTCAGCTTGCCTCGGTGCTGCGCAACAGCGCCGGCGTCGAGGTGTCCACCGTTGAACATCTTCTCGCCGCTTGCGCCGGACTGGGGCTTGATAACGCCGTTATCGACGTTGATGGGCCGGAGCTGCCGATTCTGGACGGTTCTGCGGTCGTGTTTACGCAGCTGATTGCTCAGGTGGGGTTGAGGAGCCTCGCTGCGCCGCGCCGCTTCATCGAGATCCTGAAGACCGTTGAAGTGCGCGACGGCGCCAAATGGGCCCGTCTGTCTGCGGGGGCGGGGCGTTTGTTCGACGTCACCATTGATTTCAGGTCCCGGGCGATTGGCAAACAGACGTCTATCTTGTCTTTGGAACCTGACACTTTTGCCGAGGAGCTTGCTGTCGCGCGGACATTCGGGTTCGCGCAGGACGTCGATGCGATGCGTGCGATGGGTCTGGCGCGCGGCGGATCGCTGGACAACGCCATCGTTGTGGACGGGGACATGATCCTCAATCCGGAAGGCCTTCGGCAGGAAGACGAATTCGTGCGCCACAAGGTTCTTGACGCGGTGGGCGACCTCGCGCTGGCTGGAGCGCCGATCCGGGGTGTGTTTACGGCGTTCCAACCGGGTCACGCACTCAATCATCGCTTGATCCGGGCTCTGTTTGCAGATGAGAGCGCGTGGCGGTGGAGTCTGGGCGAGGCATCGCCGATGGAGCTGGTGGCGGCCGGGCGCTAAGGCTATCCTTGCTGGCGCGATCTGACGTCGACGCGGCGCACAGACCGTTGCGACGCAGCCACGGGGGATGGCTTGATCGCCCCATCGCCGTTCA
>JBILMQ010000085.1:0-12195 GCA_044375455.1 Caulobacterales bacterium
AGGGACGCCGCCAACGCCTCTTGCAGCCGCGCCGGCAGCACGCGGAGCGGCGAACCTTGGCCTGAGCGGGGATTGCCGTTCCCCTGATCCCGCCCCCCCTGATCCCGCCCCCCCTGATCGCAGCCCTCCTGATCGCAGCCCTCCTGAGTCTGGCGCCGCGCAGGTTTGGCGTCGTCGCAGGCCGCCGCCGGATCGGCGCCTTGGGCATCGGCGCGTTGCGATCCCTCGCTCTGGCGTGGCGGCTGCGTCATGACGGTGGGGTCTCCTGGCCGATGCGGGTGGCGAACAACCAGCGTGTCGGCGTTGCGACTGCCGGCTGGCAAGTCTTTTCGCCGGCGCCTCGTTGCGCGGGCTGATCCGACGCCCCCGCGTTGTGGACGGGGTGCGGGGAATTTGCCGTCCGACGCTGCTGTCGCAGAATGGATTTCGCCGCGGGGCCGGACTCGCGGGCCGGTGCGCCAGGCTGTCAGGGGTCGCGGTCATGGCCCATATCGATCGGTCAATCGCCCCTTGCAGGTGCGCGCCGCCGCGCCGGATGCGGCTTGTCGCTCCTGCTGTCGCCCGGCGCGCCAGGCTTCTGCGTTGGCGCCCCTTTGACGCCGATCGTGAGCCTGACGACGGCCTTCGCCAGCGCCGGCTCGATGGGCGATAAAATGGATGCGATGATGCACCAAAAGGTCGGCGAGGCCGGCGTCGACACGCTGGATGACGCCGCAGGCGGCGACGGTGATGCGGTTGCGGCAGGTGACGTCGCCGGCGATACAGCGCGCGTTGCTCGATCGGACACGGGCTAAGCCGCCGGCTGACCTCGCGCGCGCAGCGCACAGATCTGGCGCAGTGCACGCCTGCGCTCGCGATCATGGACGCTGTGCAGCGCGCCGAGGCGGGGGCTGTGGGTGGCGACCCTGCTGGAGGACGGGGGCGCCCGGCCGTCTTTGCGGCGGCCGGCTTTCCGCGTTTCGCCGGTGCAGCTGCGGATAAGCAGCGCGCCTCGGCCAGAACGGTCCGGACCGGGAAGAAAGTCTGGTCCGGCGTTGTCATGGACCGCAGCTGAACCGGCCTGCGCGGACGCAGCAAGGCCCGCCGGGGGAGGGTAACCGGCGGGCCTTTGCGCGGATCGACGCGTTACGCGGCCTTCGAGCCGGGCTTGGCGTCGACCACTTTCGGGGTCTCCTGAGGGGGCGTCTTGATCGCAATGCGTCGCGGCTTGGACGCTTCCGGCAGTTCACGCACGAGTTTGATGACCAACAGACCGTTTTCAAGGCCGGCGTCAGTCACGAGAACATGATCCGCGAGCTGGAAGCGGCGTTCAAATGAGCGCTCTGCAATCCCGCGATGCAGGAAAGTCCGGCCATCCTCGACCGGCTGCTTCCTGCCGGAGACGAAGAGGGTCTGATCCTTCAGTTCAATGACGAGCTCTTCTTCCTTGAAGCCGGCAACAGCGATTTCAATGCGAAACTGGTCATCGCCGAGTTTTTCGATGTTGTAGGGAGGATAACCGGGCGCACTCTCGTAGCGTGCTGCCTGGTCGATGAGGTTGGCAAGCCGGTCAAAACCGACGAGCGTGCGATACAGGGGATTTGCGTCGAACTGCGCCATGACATGTCCTCCAGTGAGCAACATGGGTTGATACTGCGCCTCACGCCCCCGAAGGCTGCGCGGCGCATGCGGCCCGTCTCTGCGGCGCCGCACATCCGTCATGTGGGCGCCGGTTTCGCCTGTTCAAGAGCTGCAATGGGTCGGTTTGAAGAGAGTCCCGCGTCATGGCGCGCAACAGGCGGCGTCCGGGTGTTTGCGTCATTGCATGCTGCGCGGTCTCGGTTAGGCTTCACGGTCCAGGCAGGGTGGAGCGCCATGGCCCGAAGCGCAAACCACGCGACGATTGCAGCGGTCCTGGCCGGGACGCTGTCCTGTGTCGGCCTGGCCGCACCGGTCAGCGCGCAGACCGCCCGATCGGCCGGGCAGGCTGATGAACCGTCGTACTGGCCGTCGCGCGCGCCTCAGGGGGTGCAGCCGGCGTCACAGACGGCCACCGGCCCGCCGGAGGAGATTTACGGTCAGCCGAAGATAGGCTCGCTCGCCTGGGCGATCGCGGGTGCATGGCGCATTGAACCGGAGCGTGACCGTTGGCGCCATCCTGTGGAGACGCTGGAGTTCTTTGGCCTGCGCCCGGACATGACAGTTCTGGAGGCCTGGCCGGGGGCGGGCTGGTATACATCGATCCTGGCTCCTTATCTGCATCGCGGCGGCGGCCGGCTGGTCGTCGCCCACTTCGATGGGCAGGCCGGAGGGGCCAATCAGCGCCGGTCGGTGCAGTCCTTTCAGGACCGCTTCCTGGGCGATCCTGATCTTTATGGATCGCCGGTCCTCAGCGTGCTGTCACGTGATGCGCCGCCGCCGGTCGCCGACAATTCGGTGGATCTGGTTGTGACGTTTCGCAACGTGCACAATTGGATGGCTGCCGGCTGGCCTGAAAAGGCGTTTCAGGACTTCTACCGGGTGCTGAGGCCCGGCGGTGTGCTGGGGGTGGAGGAGCATCGCGCGGCGGCGAGCAGCGAGCAGGATCCCCAGGCCCGCGATGGCTATGTCCAGGTCGCGTACATGAAGCGTCTGGCGCTGGACGCCGGATTTGAGTTCGTCGCTGAGTCAGAGATCAACGCCAATCCTGCCGATACGCGCGATCATCCCTTTGGCGTTTGGACGCTGCCGCCGGTTTTGCGCACGTCCCCTCCTGGCCTGCCGCCGGATCCGACCTTTGACCCGGCTCCCTATCGCATGATCGGGGAGAGTGACCGGATGACGCTGAAGTTTCGCAAACCGCTCGCGGGGCGCGGTTCGGCCCAGCCCGGGGCACAGGCCGCGCCGCCGCCTTAGCGCGCCGCTTGCGGGGCGGCGCGCCCGGTTTGACGCTCTGCATGAAGCGCGTAGCATTCTCGCCTTGGCAAGGGAGGGTGACATGCGCTCAGGCTTCATCGGCCTTGCCGGCGTGGTCGCGGGCGTCGCCTGCGCCTGCGTCGGCGCGCCGGAGGCTCACTCACAGCCAGCGTCCGATCCGCGTGATCCGCGAAGCCCTCTCAGCCAGATCGGGGATGTGCGGGCGCATGGCGCAGACCCGCCGGCCAGTGCTGCGCCAACGCGGCTGCCGGCATCCCGACAGGCGGCGTTGAGCCTTGAGGAGGCCGCGGCAGGACCGTGGCGCATTGATCCTGCGCGCGATCGGTGGCGCCATCCCGTGGAGACGCTTCGCTTTTTCCGGATCCGGCCAGACATGACGATTGTCGAGGCCTGGCCGGGCGGCGGGTGGTACACGGCGATTTTGGCCCCCTATCTGAAATCGGGCGGAGGCAGACTTTACGCGGCGCATTTCGATGCGGCCTCGGCGCGTCCCTCCGCAGTGCGGGTGACCGAGGCGTTTCGTAAGGCCTTTGTGGAAGATCCCAGCCGATACGGCGACATCACGCTTTCGGTGCTGTCGCGCACGCGCCAGGACATCGCGCCGGACGCATCCGTCGACGCCGTGCTGACATTTCGCAATGTCCACAACTGGATGGCGCAGGGGTATGCGGACGATGTGTTTCGCAGCTTTTACCGGGTGCTGAAGCCAGGCGGCCTTCTCGGGATTGAGGAACACCGTCTGCCGCCCGGTCGCGAACAGGATCCCAAAGCTGGTTCCGGCTATGTTGCGGAAGACTATGTCATAAGGCTTGCCGCTGACGCCGGGTTTGAGCTGATCGCCAGGTCGCAGATCAACGCCAATCCGCGCGACATGGCCGATCATCCGTTCGGGGTCTGGACGCTGCCGCCGACGCTGCGCAGCTCCCCGCTGGGCCGCCCGCCGGATCCGACGTTTGATCACGCGCCTTATCTGGCGATCGGCGAGAGCGATCGCATGACGCTGTTGTTTCGCAAGCCTGCGGGCTAGGATCGCGCGCACCGCCTGCGGGCCAGAGGGGCCTTGATGGCGGCCCGGTCTTATGGGAGTGGGGATCCCTGGGCTCGCTATCCCTGGGCTGGCTGTCCCTGGGTTGTGGATGCCCGGGTTTGGGGCGCCGGAATCTGGGGCGCCAGAATCTGGGGCGCCAGAATTTGGGGCGCCGGAATTTGGGGCGCCAGAATTTGGGGCGCCGGAATTTGGGGCGCCGGAATTTGGCGTGATTGGGATGTGGGCGCAGGCTGCCCGCAGGCGCTGATGCTGGCGCGGCGCCGGTCGCTCCGGGTTTTTGGCGCAGGGGTGTGAGGACTGTCTGAGGAGCAAGCGCCATGACCCTGATTCCGCGCGGCCCGGAACGGATCGACCTTAAGGACGCGGACCTCTATCTCCGCGAAACGCCGCACGATCTGTTTGCCTGGCTGCGCGAACACGATCCCGTGTACTGGAACCGCGAAACCGACGGTCCGGGTTTCTGGGCGCTGACGCGATATCACGACATCGTCCGCGTCTCGACCGATCCGGGCGTGTTCTCGTCGGCCCGCAGCAATGGCGGTCATCGCATCTTCAACGAGAATGACGTGGCGGGCGATGCGGTGGAGACGTCGATGATCTCGATGGATCCGCCAGACCATCTCGAATATCGCATCATGCTCATGCCGGGGTTTACCCCGCAGCGTCTGAAGGAGATGGAGGCGGGGATCCGCGCACGCGGCGTTCGGCTGATCGAAACCATGATTGCGCAGTATGTCGATGGCGGGCGGGCGCCGGTCAACTTCGTCGACGCCTTCGCTGCTCCCTATGCGATCCAGACACTCGCCGAGCTGTTTGGCGTCAGTATGGCGGACGGCGACAAGCTCTTCGAGTGGTCCAACGCCGTGGTCGCTGAAGAGGATCCTGAGCTGCGGCCGAACCAGTCCTACATCGACGCCAAGATTCAAGAGATGGTCGCCTATTCTTTCGCCCTCCGGGCCGAGCGGGAAAAAAATCCGGGACCGGATCTCATCTCCATGCTGGCCTGCGCGCAGGCGGACGGCGCGCCGATGTCTCCCGGCAAGTACCTTGCGACTTTCATCCTGATGGTCGTGGCGGGCAATGAGACCACCCGAAACTCGCTGTCCGGGGGGCTTCTGGCGTTTGACCGCTTCCCTGCTGCGCGTGCAGTCGTGATGGCGAACCCCGGTGTCATGCGCAGCTGCGCGCAGGAGATCGTGCGCTATGTGACGCCGGTCCAGCACATGCGGCGCACCGCCACATGCGATGTCGAACTTGGCGGCAAGACCATCAGGGCAGGCGACAAGGTCGTCATGTGGTATGCTGCAGGCAACCGCGACCCCGACGTCTTCGCCGCGCCCGACGAATTCAATCCCGCCCGTTTTGTCGATCCCCTGTCGCCCAGGCATGTCGGCTTTGGCGCTGGCCAGCACGTGTGCCTCGGGCAGCGCCTCGCCGAACTTCAGATCAGGGTCGCCTGTGAGGAGCTGTTCGCCCGCCTGCCACAGCTGCGCCCGACCGGCCAGATGCGGCGTGTGCGCAGCAACTTCATCAATTCCTGGAAGGAGGTCTGGGTTGACCTCGGCGTCTGACGTGCGGCCTTCGACGCTGAAAACTACAAAGGCCCGTGCGCCAGTCTCGGCAGGACGTAGCGCCCGAAGAGGTCACATTCGCCCTGGTGCGGGTAGCCCGAGAGAATGAAGGCTTCGACGCCAAGCGCCTGGTAGGCCTGAAGCTTGGCGAGCACTTGGTCCGGGTCGCCGACGATGGCGGCTCCGCAGCCTGACCGCGCACGTCCAATGCCGGTCCACAGATACTCCTCCACATAGCCGTCGCCAGCGGACGCCTCGCGCAGCTCCGCCTGCCGGCGCACCCCGGCGGAGGTTGCGTCGAGCGACCTGGCGCGGATTGCAGCGCCGGCTTGCGCATCGAGTTTCGACAGCAGCCGGTCGGCCGCAGCGCGCGCCTCCTGCTCACTTTCGCGCACCACCACATGCACGCGGTAGCCGAACTTCAATGTGCGCCCATGCCGCTCGGCGCGCGCCTTCATGTCAGCCATGATGGCTTTGACTTCCCCCATGGTGTCTGGCCACATCAGGTAGACATCGCAGCCCTCAGCACAGCTCTCGCGGGCGTCTTCGGACAGTCCGCCGAAATAGAATGCCGGCGATTTCCCCGAGACGGTGCGGATGCGCGGCGGATCGAGCTTCAGCCGGTAGAATTCGCCCTCATGGTCGATCGCCTCACCGTTCAGCAAGGCGCGCACGATCTTGACGATTTCTGTCGACCGGCGGTAGCGCGGGGCGCTTGCGAGCGTTTCACCGGGCATGTCGCTGGAGATGATGTTGACGGTCAGCCGCCCGCCAAGGATCTGGTCGATGGTGGCGATCTGGCGGGCGAGTTGGGGCGGCCACATTTCACCGGTGCGCACGGCGAGCAGCAGCTTAATGCGGCGCACCAGCACCGCGATCGCGGCTGCGAAAGCGGTTGAGTCGATGCCAAGCTGATAGCCCGACGGCAGGAGGATATTGTCGAAGCCGTTCTTTTCGGCAGTCAGCACGATGTTGCGGCAGTGCTCCCAGCTCGACTTGAGCGCGTCCTGCGCCACGCCCATGAACTCGTAGTCGTCGTCGCACAGAGCCGAGAACCAGCTCACTTCAGGTTTGCCAGCGACCATCATTCCCCCCGCTGCAGCCCTACACTCTCAGGCGTTGATCACGGCATCGGCGCGCCGCGCGCGGCGACGAGAACATTGTACCAGTCTGCGCGCGTCATCGACACCTGAAAGGCCTGGGCGGCCTCGCGGATGCGCGCCGGGGTCTGGGTCCCGATCAGCGGCGCCGGGCGCGACGGGTGAAGTCCGACCCAGGCGTAGGCGACCGCAGTGCGGCTGACGCCCTGGCGTTCGGCGATGGCGTCGAGCGCCTTGGTGACGGCGTTGACCCGGCTGTCGCCGCCCGACGCGGCGCCGATCCGGCCCTGACCGAGCGGCGACCAGGCGAGCACGCCATAGCCCTGGGCGCAGGCCTGGTCGAGAACGCCGTTCTCGATCGCGTGATGGGCGAGCGGCGACAATTCGGGCTGGATCGTCGCGAGCCTGAACGGCAGATGGGCCTGCAGCGCCGCCGTCTGGGCCGGCGTGTAATTGGAGACGCCTGCCGCGCGGATCTTGCCCTTCTCTTTGAGGCGGACAAAGGCTTCCGCCGCTTCGGCTGGATGAGCGAGGTGGTCAGGCCGGTGGATCTGGTAGAGATCGATGTGATCCACCCCCATGCGGCGCAGCGATGCGTCACAGGCCGCCATCAGGTACGAGGCGCGCGAGTCATAGGGCTCGCCGATCACGATGCCGCCCTTGGTGGCCAGAACCATCCGGTCGCGTAGCCCCTTGTCTTCCTTGAAGACTTGTCCGAGCAGGCTCTCCGCTGCGCCAAACGGCTCGCCGTTATCGGGCCCGTAGATGTCGGCTGTGTCGAACAGCGTCACGCCGATCTCGAGGGCGGCGTCGATCCTGGCGCGGGCCGCGCCGGCGTCGCCGCCTGCGAAGCGCCACATGCCCCAGCCGAGGGCGGAGGAGAAAAGGCCGCTGTCGCCCAGGGGCCGGGGGGATGCGTCAAAGATGAGCGAAGACATGGTGTTCATTCAGGATTTCCAGGCTAGGGACGAAAGCATATCTATGGTCTCCTGCTTTCGGTAGACGTGATCTCAGGGATTTGCGGAGCGCTTCATGGCGTCGAAAGTTCGCATCGGCATCATCGGCACGGGCATGATGGGGATCGAGCACATCAACAATCTCAAGCTCATGGACGACGCTGAGATCACTGCGATCGTCGATCCGGTTGAGATGTCCCGCCAGTGGGCGCGCGCCGCGCTCGGCGAGCGCGCGGAGGCGGTGCGGGCGTTTGCCGACGCCCGAGAACTCGCCCACTCCGGCGCGGTGGACGCCGTGCTCATTGCGTCGCCAAACCATACCCATCATGACGTGCTCCAGCCTCTGTTCGACACCGACCTGCACATTCTGTGCGAAAAGCCGTTGTGCGCGCGTCTGCAGGACGCCGAGCGGATCGCCGAGCGCGCGGAGCGGCACCAGGGCGTGTTCTGGGTGGGCATGGAATACCGGTTCATGCCGCCGGCCGCCCGGCTTGTCGACGATGTCCACGGCGGGCGCATCGGGCGCCTGGTGATGCTTGCCATCCGCGAGCATCGGTTCCCGTTCCTGCCCAAGGTGGGGGACTGGAACCGGTTCAGCCGCAACACGGGCGGCACCATGGTGGAGAAGTGCTGCCACTTCTTTGATCTGATGCGTCTGATCATCCGGTCCGAGGCGGTGCGCGTCTATTGCTCCGGGGCGATGGACGTCAACCATCAAGACGAGCTGTATGGCGGCGAGCGGCCTGACATCATCGACAACAGTTACACGGTTGTTGATTTCGCCAACGGCGCGCGCGCCATGCTCGATCTGTCGATGTTCGCCGAGGGATCGCAAAACCAGGAAGAGATCGCCGCGGTGGGCGACCGGGCGAAGATCGAGTGCTTCATTCCGGCCGGCGAAGTCGTGTTTTCGCCGCGCGTGCCGTTTGGCGCACGCAAGCAGGTGACGCGTGAGACCGTCGCGGTCGATCCGCAGGCGCTGGCGGCCGGGTCGCACTTCGGCGCGACCTATTACCAGCAGCGCGCCTGGCTGGACGCGATCACCAGGGGCGCGCCTGTCTTGGTGACGGCGCAGGACGGAATTGCCGCGGTCGCGATCGGCGCCGCGGCGGAGATTTCGGCCCGCGAGCGGCGTGTGGTGGAGATGGCGGAGTTGCCGGACCTCATCCGCCCACGGCTGAATGTGGCCTGAGCGGGCGGCCGAATTTGGCGACAGGAGTTGGCGGTCTGTTCCGGCGTCCGGCTGACCGGCGTCAGATCTGCTGATTGTAGGCGCCGACCTCCGGTCGCCTGGCGAGACGCGGGCGCACCTCCTCGCGGAACAGCGCGACTTTGTCGGCGTCGGACGCCATGCTTTCCACCACCACGACAAGTTCGGGTTTGTTGGACGAGGCGCGAACCAGCACCCAGGACCCGTCCTCCAGCGTCACCCGCGCGCCATTGACTGTGTTGATTGAGGCAATGGTGCGTCCCAGAATTTTTTCTCCGGCGGCCGAGAGCGCCTGGTACTCGGCTTTGATCTCCTCGACCACGGCGTATTTTCGTTCGTCGTCGCAATGCGGGGACATGGTGAGTGATGTGTAGGTGAGCGGCAGCTCGTCCTTCAGCGCCCCGAGCGATTTTGCGCCTGCCCGATCGAGCATCGACAGAATGGCTTTGGCGGCGACAAGGCCGTCGTCATAGCCGCGTCCGTAGGGCGCACGCAGGAAGAAGTGGCCTGATTTTTCGAAGCCTGCGATGGCGTCGAGATCGGTGGTGCGCCGTTTGATGTAGGAATGCCCGGTCTTGAAGTAATCGACCGTGACGCCGTGGGCCTTCAGGATCGGATCGATGAGATAGGCCCCGGTGGATTTCACGTCGACGACGAAGGTGGCGTTCGGATGGCGCGGGGCCATGTCGCGCGCCAGCAGGAGGCCGATCTTGTCTGCGAAGATTTCCTCGCCGCGGTCGTCAACGACGCCGCACCGGTCGCCGTCGCCGTCAAAGCCAAGCGCAAGTTCGGCGCCTGTCTCGCGCACGGCCCTGGCCATGGCGTGCAGCATGGCCTCATCCTCGGGGTTGGGATTGTATTTCGGGAAGGTGTAGTCGAGCACAGCGTCCATCTCGATCACGTCAGCGCCCATGCGTCGCAGGGCGTCCGGGGCGTAGGCGCCGGCTGCGCCGTTGCCGCAGGCCGCCACCACCTTGATGGGGCGCGACAGGCGAAAATCGCCCACCACATCCGCGATATAGCGCTCGCGCATGCCGTCGATGCGGGTCAGCGCGCCGCCCGGACGCCGAGCGCTGACGCCGGACAGGACGATGTCCTTGAGCCGGCTCATTTCCTCCGGCCCGAACGTCAGGGGGCGATTGGCGCCCATTTTGACGCCCGTCCAGCCATTGTCGTTATGGCTTGCCGTCACCATCGCCACGCATGGGGCGTCGAGGGCGAACTGGGCGAAATAGGCGACGGGGCTCAGGGCGAGGCCGATGTCCAGCACCTGGCACCCGGCTTCCATCAGTCCGATGGTGAGCGCCTGCTTGATGGCGAGGGAATAGAAGCGAAAGTCATGACCGACGACGACGCCTGGGCGAACCCCCATTTCATGGATCAGTCCGCCCAGGCCGCGACCCAGGGCCTGCACGCCGAGAAGATTGATTTCAGGATCCTTTTTTGCGTCCTTTGACGGCTTGCCGCCCGGTCCGACCTCGCTGCCCGGTCCGCCGAACCACCAGCGCGCGTCATATTCGCGAAAGCCGGTGGCCTTCACCAGCGGGCGCATCTCGAAATCATAGGTGTTCGGCTTCAGATCGGCCGCTGGCGTGTCGAGCATCTGTCATCCCCTGGGTGTGCCTGCGAGGTCCTACATGGGCGCGGCGGCGCTGTCTTCGGGCGAATGCGGCGTGCGCGCCCGCACAAACGGGGCTGCGCCTGACTGCCGCAAGGTCGTAGTCCTGCGAATGGCCGCCCGGGAGCGGTCAGGGCTAGACGTGCGTTGATGGTGAGCTCAGGGCTTGAGACGCACTCTGCACGCGACGGCGGCGTTTGAGGATCCTGGCGCGAGAACTTGAAGGATTGGCGAGACGAGGGGAGCAGTCGATGAGTGAAGAGCATCTTGATCACGCTCTGGCGGAAGAGTTCGCGGGGCATGCGACGCAAATCCACGCGCTCAAGACCACGGATGCCCATTTCCGTCAGCTTCTGGGGCGCAACCACGATCTCTGGCGTGAGATCCATCGCCTCCAGTCGGGGGTTGAGGCAGGGTCGGATGCGCGTCTTGAGGCGCTGGAAAAACAGCGGCTCGCGGTTCTCGACCAGATCGCCGCGCGGTTGCAGGCGCGCTGAGCGCTCCTGCCGGGCGCCTTATGGTCACCACTTTGTCAGGTGAATCTTCACGGCGCGGTCTTGCGCTGGCCGCATGGCTTCCCACATCTGCGCTCCGATGAAAGGAAGGCGTCCATGGCTTCGACTGCGCTGACCGTCGCCTTGTCGCCCGAGCAGGGTCTGTCGCGATACTTGGCGGAGATCCGCAAGTTTCCGATGCTCGGCAAGGAAGAGGAGTTCATGCTCGCCAAGCGTTGGCGCGAGCATGGCGACGCGCAGGCGGCGCGCCGGCTGGTAGAATCGCATCTTCGGCTCGTCGCCAAGATCGCCATGGGATATCGCGGCTATGGCCTGCCGATGGGCGAAGTGATTTCCGAAGGCAATGTCGGTCTGATGCAGGCGGTGAAGAAATTCGAGCCGGACAAGGGATTCCGTCTGGCGACCTACGCCATGTGGTGGATCCGCGCAGCCATCCAGGAATACATCCTTCGCTCGTGGAGCCTGGTCAAAATGGGCACCACGGCGGCCCAGAAAAAGCTGTTTTTCAATCTGCGACGCATGAAGGGGCAGATGCAGGCGCTTGAGGATGGCGACCTCCGGCCTGAGCAGGTCCGCCTGATCGCACAGAAGTTGGCTGTCGCCGATTCGGAAGTGGTGGAGATGAACCGGCGCATGTCGGGCGGCGGTGATGCGTCGTTGAACACGCCGATCGGTCAGGATGGGGATGCGGAGTGGCAGGACTGGCTTGCCGACGAGGATGCGCCGACCCAGGAAACCCGGCTTGCCGACCGCGAGGAGCTTGACGGACGGATGGCGCTGCTGACTGCAGCTATGGAAGAGCTCAACGAACGAGAACGCAATATCATCACGGAGCGGCGTCTTAAGGACGAACCAGCGACCCTTGAGGAGTTGTCTGAGGTCTACAATGTCAGCCGTGAGCGAGTGCGTCAGATCGAAGTGCGCGCTTTTGAAAAGCTGCAGAAGGCCATGCTGAAGGCGGCGCGTGAGCGCGGCCTGTCGGCAGGCGCGTAAGCCGCCTTCGGGAGGCCTCGGCGTCTCAGGCCGCAGCCCTGAATCCCCAGACGATCGGCCATGCACGCCGATCGGGCCCCTGTAATCTGGCCCCCGTAATCTGGCCCCTGAAATGTGGCGCCTGTAATTTGACCCGCTGTGACTGGGTTTCTGTCATCAGCCCGCCTCGGGCTGGAACACTCCGGCCAGGCTTCTGCGGCCAGGCTTCTGCGGCCAAGCTTCTGCGGTTGAGCGTCTCAGGTTGAGCGTCTCAGGTTCAGCGTCTCAGGTTGAGCGTCTCAGGTTCAGC
>JBILMQ010000086.1:0-12188 GCA_044375455.1 Caulobacterales bacterium
GCGTAACCATCGCCGGTGCGGCATTCGCTCGGTTCAGAAATCTCACGGTGCAAAGATCAGCCGCGCTTAGAACCTCGCCAGGCAGTCCCGAACGGTGCGCCTTTGGGCGATACGCCCCTCAATTCCTGGACCAGACGCAGCTGTGCGGCGCGCAGCACGAGCGCAACTGCGCACACAAGCCGCCTCAGGACGCTGGTCGGGGTTTTTCAGGCTGAGGAACCGCAGCCACCGTGCGCACTGGATAGGTCCGGGGCGGCCTGCCGGAAATCACGTCAATGCCCAGACCATCGCCCACGCAGATCCATCCGGAAGTCGACCGAACCGCGATGCGCTCACTCCAGTTAAGATCGCGCACGTTCCAGTCTGTCGTGAAGTTATATTTGCGACTGGCGCCGACGCTTACCTGGACCGTGTGATCATCAAGCACGGCAAACCCATTGATGTTGCGGTTCAGGAAGCATTCCCGTCCGTCCGGGGCGGGCGATGTCATACATCCCGCTGCGACCGCCGTGACGACCAGCGCAGACGCCCACCGGATCTTCGCTTTCTTCATAGCTCACTCTCCGAAATGCCGCCAAACCAGTCTATACTATCACATTTATGCATGCGGCGCTCGCGCAATCCTTGTGACACCGCAACAGTCGAACCCGACCGACGGGAACGGTCATCGCCTCGGTCCGTAGCCACAACAAGCGGGCGCGACCTGCCCATTCTGCGACCCAAATCCGGTTCGCCCCGACGCACCATTGCAGCAACCAGGATCGCCTGCCGAGCCGCGGTCAGGCGCGGCGACTGACGCCGAAGGCGCGCAGGCTACTGGCCTGAGGCCCGTCGCGGCCTTGTTCTTGCGTATAGTGTACTTCAGCACCGATCCGCAGAGCATCAAAGCCCTCACCGAGGACGGCGTTACGGTGAAAATAGACCTGGATCCCATCGTCGCCGCGCAGAAAGCCATGATCCTTGTCAGGATTGAGCGCCTCAATCACGCCATGGCTCCCGGCGACGCCTGTCTTCACGGCGCCGCGCATACGCCGGGCTTCATCCTGCAATTGACGATGGGCGGCGGCGAACACGTCGCGGATCGCAACGTGGGCGTCTTCGTGAGCGTGATCCTCAGGGGGGTTGCGATTGGCGGACACACGCCGACCGCCGGGCAACTCGATCTGAACCCGCACGCTGTAGAGGTCTCCTTTCCGCCTGCGGTGGCTGCGCGCTTTGACGACGACGCGTACTGCAGTTATCCGGCTGAAATCGCGCTCAAGCTTCGTGACTTCACGTTCCACATGACGCCGCACGGACTCGCAGGCTTTCATGTCTTCAAACACGAGGTGCAGCGGTGATTGCATCATCAGATCCTGTTTGAACGATAAGTATCTGCTTTATGTACGCCGATGATTTTGACCTGCCTCAACCGGCCGTTGATGCGCTTGCGGACGGACGCGGAGACCGGACCATCCGCGCAGGCCATCCTGTCTGGCGCAGACGCGCGCGCACCGGCGATCAGTGGGACATCAGGACTGGGGTGGTCATGGCGCGCAGGACCGTTTGCGCGGCGCCGCCGAGGAGTTGCTCGCGCGCGCGGCCATGGGCGAAAGCGCCCATCACAATAAGGTGGGCGCCCCAGGCGCGGGCAGCGCCAAGAATCGCTTCGCCTGGGCTGCCGGGTGCGCGCTCATGCTGGTGCTGGGCTCTAACACCATGACGCTCGAGGTGGGTAATGAGCCGTTGTGTTTCGGAAAGGCCATCGAAGTCCTGCACCGCCGGCTCGGCAGCGGTCAAAATCATGACTTCATGCGCCCGGACAAGCAGATCCAGCGCATCATGAACGGCGCGCGCGGCTTCACGGCTTGATTTCCAAGCGATCAGGATTCTCCCGCCTTCAAAGACTGATTCGTCTGTCGGCGGGACAACGAGGCAGGGTCGCCCGCTATGAAAGAGCGATCTGGTAAAAACGATATCGTCCAGATGCGAGGCGTCTTCCCGGATGGGTCTGCCGACCACGGCGACATCACTGACCCGCAGCAGCATGTCGACGAACTGGCGAGCTTTGGAGGCGGCGACCTCTGGAGCATCGAGGATCAACCGGTCGTCGACCAGCGGCGCACGCGCACGAAGACGAGACTGTACAGCACCTGCATCCGTGCGCGCCACCCAGCATGTTTCATCACGCGCGTCCTCCAGCACCCCGCCAACGTGACCTGCTGAGGGTTCGGGCAGCATCGCGACAACATGAGCGAAGAGCCGCCCGCCCACATGACGCGCGACATGCGCGGCGAATTCGGCGCGCGCGAGCCCAATGCCCGACCCATCGGCAAAGACGGCGATATCTTTCCAGGTCAAGAGGACACCTCGGCAGCCGACATGACACGCAGAAAGGCGCGTTTGATACGGCATTCTTGACCCGCCGCCAGCCAGCGTGTTGCGCTGGGTCAATCCGCACGGCTGGCGCGCCTCGGGCCCGGGCTGCGCGTCGGCCGGCGCGGGATCAGCCGATGCGTGCTGCGGCGGGGCGCGGCGCCAGCGGCGCTCTGGACACGTCGGCCATCAGAAAGAGATCCTTCGACATTTACTCATCAAAGGGCGTGATGGCCTCGCGTCGCCGATTTTTGCAGCTAGCCGGCGGAGGTAGGGACTAGGCGGCGACCGCGGTGAGCGCGCGGTGATCGGCGCGTGGCGGCGTCTGCGAGGCAGCGCGCACCGCCTGGCGCATCGCAGGGCTGTTTGAGGAATTCCGCAGCCGCGCGTTGCCCTATGCGCTGCCTGCCCCCAACTCCTATAGGCGACGGCCATGGCTTATCAAACCTGAAGACACGAACGCGAGAAGCCGCTACGCGGATCTCAACCCCCGGCTGCCGGCGACAGTTCCATTCGCCCGGCAGATCACCATCGGTTGCGGTGCGTTCCTGGAACTGCTGTCGATCGCTGCCGCCCAGGATCGCTATGCTGCGAAAATCACGCCATGTCCTGAAGGTGCGGACTTGAACAGCCTCGAGGCACGCCCTTTCTCGCTGGTCCGCTTCGCGGCAGGTGCGGCGCGCCCGGACCCGCTGTTCGCGCATGTACGCATGCCGCGCGCGACCAGGAAGACTTACACGACGCACGATCCGCCGATGGAGGCGCTGGCGAGCCTTCGGCAAGCGGGTAGATAAACGGCATTGTCTCGCGGGTGAGCGCCGCCCCGGCCCTCGCCGCCAAACTGCGCGACCTTACGTTGCGAGCCCATCTGAAGGAGGCAATGACGCCTGCTGCGATGCAGGAATCCTATGATCTTATGCGGGATAGGGGGGCTGAAGCTGCAGACAGTCCGGATGGGATCGTGCTTGAAAGTCCGGCGATTGAAGCCGCTCGGCCGCCTGGACTCGTCTCGCGCAAGACGCTGGCAGATCCAGGTTTCGCGGCTTTCAAGCACGGTCTTGACCTGTAGGCCCAAATGGCCGCCTCGGCGCGCGCCTTCGGCTGGCTTTCAATACAGGATGAAACGCGCACGAAACATCTCACCGCAGGTCGAGCGTAGCTGGGCGTCAATCTGAAAGCGACCAGCCTCGGCCTTGCGACGCATCCATGGAGCCAAGCCCTACAGGAGTATCCGCAAATGGCCGAGCTCTCTCAGGAAGCGTACGCCCAGATCGGTCGGGGGCGGCGCATGGAGATGCTGTACGAATTGTTGTTTCGGCTATTTACCGCAATCGCCGTCATCCATCAGCTCGCAAGCACGGCGTCTCGGAAAGTTCTGCCGCTTGGCCTCACCAGCGTCCCGTTCATGGTCCTCAATCACTGCGTCCGCACGGTCGATAACAAGACGCCCGCTCAGCTTGCCGACATCTTGCGGGTGACGCGGGCCACCCTGACCTGCACGCTGGGGCGCCTTCTGGGATAGGGCTTGATCCGTCTTGAGGCGGATGAAATATATGGGCGCTCCAGGCGCGTGCTGTTGACGCAGGCCGGCCGCAGTGTGCGCGAGACAGCGGCAGCTGCGGCGCTGCCGCTGCTTGAAAGCATCGCAGAAGCGAACCCTGCTGCGGATGCGGCGGCCTTGTTGTCGAGGCTGACGCAGGTGCGCGCTTGGCTCGATCAGAAGAGATCTCGGTGAGCCCTTCGCATGCGTTCGGCAGCCGGCGGCTGCCGCGACCTGCCTGGCGTCCGGCGCTCTGGACCACCGCGTATTGTAACCTGTCTTCCGGAATGACGAGGTTGGTGGACCCCGCCTCGGGGATGGGGTCGTCAAGACATCGATAAAAGGATGTGTGCAGCTCTTCGCCTGCAGAAAACCGCGCAGACGCTCGCCGCATGGCAACGTCCGCGGGATGCGCGGGTGATGAGCAGCTGTCAGACCTGCGCGGATTTGCGCGCGTGACAGGGCGCCGCGGCGGCCCCAAATGAGGTCCTCAGGTTGGAGAAGAACAATGCGCTTCGGACAAGTCAGCGCCACGCTCGCGCTTGGGATACTGGCGGCCGGCTGCACCACGATCACCAAGGTCACGCCCGGTTTGCGGGGGCCGCTCTATCACGCCTATGACATTACGCCCCCGCTTCAGGCTGGCGGCCCAGAGACGCGCAAGGCCAAGCAGCCCCCGGCGGGCGTGGTGGTGATTGATGCGGTGGAGTTCCTGAACAAGGCGGTGGCGATCGGGCTCGCGGCCACGCAGGGCCAGATCGCAGGTCAACCAGAGGAGCGCCAGGCAGTGTTTCGCGGCGCCGCAGCAGTCATCAGCGCAGGCGAGTCCAACAGCCTGGGAGACGCCTTGGCGCGTTTCGAGGCTTTTTCCGAACTCAACCCCAAGATCGCTTCGGCGCAGCGCAATGCGCTTGCCGGTATGCTGCTCCTCGCCTCCGACACCAATTGTGGGCTTTATCTCGACAATATGCGCAAAGCACAGGCGACGTATCGCTCCAGCTTTGGCTTGACCTCCACAGTCCTGTCGGGCGCGGCAGGCTTTTCGACGGCCGATATCGCGACGACGCGTCTGCTTGCAGGTTTGTCGACGCTGTCGGGCGGGGTCTCAAATCGACTGGACCAGGCGGTGTTTGCCGACCGCAACGCGGATGTCGTGATCGGGGCGGTCGCAGCCGCGCGCGGCATCATGCGCCGGCAGCTGCAGGACAACATGAAGCTCGATTACGCCGACTGGCGCATGAGCCAGGCGATCGCTGACAGCTTTTCATATCATGGCAATTGTAGCCTGACGGGAGGTCTCTCCTACCTTGCGCTGAAGACGGGGCAGAGCGCGCAGTTCGATGCAGTCTCCGAAACGCCACGGGGTCAATGAGGCGCCGAAATGCGGCGTGGCCGCAGCCGGCGGGAAGGAGCCGCCCGCGACGCGCCCGCGCCGCCTCTCGATATTGCTGAGCGAGTTGAGCGCCTTCTCGACCGCCCAGCGGCTGTCGCTTATTCGTGTACAACGTGCGCGCCGCGCGGTCGGGGTCCCAGCCCGCCGCGCCGCAGTGGGTGATACATTCACCTTTACGCACTCGCACGACGCGCTGCACGACGCCGCGACCATACCCCTCGGTCACAGAAGTGTATTTGGTTTGCCCCTCCTCGACCCTGTGGGCACAGATGACAACCCAATCGCTGGTGCGCCCCGGATCACGAGCCAGGCGCGCATCGGAAACAGGCCGGTGAAGGACCACAGTCCCCGCTGCGCCCGGAGCACGACCAGCCAGGAGACTCACTTCAGATTGAGCCGACTTGGCGCAATCAATGGGAGGCGTCCGCCAGCGGCGCGGCGAGGACAAACGCAGGAGAGGTCAAGAATAACCTCTACGCGCGGGCCTTTCTCGGACTGCGCGTGGCCTGGCGGCGAGCGCGGGAACGAGGTCTGGGGCCGGCCACCTCGGCAAGGCGCCCCCCTGTGCGCAGCTTGGGCAAGCGGCGCCAGTGTTTCGGCGTGGCGGTCGCCACAAAGGCGCACCACCAAGTGCTCTCCAACGCCCGGCAGCATTCAAAACAGGGGCTCCGCCTGCAGCGCGCCCGTCAAGTTCTTGCGCGTCGCACACCACCCAGGCTCAACTTTCACTGCGACCGCGCTCGCAATTGCGGGGCCTATCCCGGGCAGCGCCTCAAAGCCCGCAATTGCGTTCCGTCGAAGATTTTTCCTTGTAAGATGATTTTAGTCCATGATCTCGGGCTGCACGCTGATAGGCCTGCGCCCGAAAGGATCTCCGCCCTGCTCTTCCAGAACCACACTCATCTCCCGGAGCCGTTTGGCGACAGCGACGCTGTCCGCAGTGCGCCCGACCCCTGTTATGCATTGGTCTGGAGAGACCACTTGAGGCGCGACGCGGCGGCGCGCGTTACGCCCCCATGACCACGATCTTGTTCACAGGAGCCTTGACAACCGGCGGCTTGGGGACAGTGACGCGAAGGACGCCGTTCGTAAGGACCGCCCTGACCGCTGCGGGATCAACACCTTCGGGCAGGCGCAGCGTCCGTTCGAAGGCGCCGAACGCCAATTCGGTGATCCGCTGATCACCCTTGACGTCGTCCCGCTCGCACCGCTTCTCAGCACGGATAGACAGCACGCCATCGCAGACCTCAATATCGACATCCTTGAGGTCAATTCCCGGCGCCTCTGCAAAGATCTGAATCTCAGCGTCTGTTTCGATCAGATCGAGACGGATCTGGTGCGCCCCGCCGGTGTTTTCCGCCTGATCGAAGATGCGATCTATTTCGCGACGCAGGGCGTGGATCGAGGCGCCAAGCGGCGCCAGAAAAGCGGCGGGTTGGGCAAACATGCGTTGCGGGGCTGGCGCGCTCATCGTGGGATCTCCTTGAAAAAACGAGAGGCAGGAATGCTAACCGGCCGGCCGCGGCTTGCCTTGATTTTACGCAAACCCGCCGGCAACGGGGCGCGTGTCGCGCCATGATCCAGATCAAGATCCGGCGCTGAAGCGTCAGCCAAGCAGGCGCATGGGCAGTCTTGAGCTTGTGTGGATCCTGATCGGTTTGCTCGCACTTCAGCCTGTGCTCGCGCGCCAGATCTCTTTCATGAACCGGCAGGCGGCGATCGCCCGCATTGAACGGTCGCGCGGGTCGCGCCTGATCCTGCTGATCCATCGCGAGGAAACGGTGCAGTTTCTCGGCATTCCGGTCATGCGCTTTATAGATATGCAGGACGCGGAGGCCATCGCACGCGCAATCGCGCTCACAGACCCGGATACGCCGATCGACATGGTCATTCACACGCCTGGCGGGTTGATGTTAGCGGCGGTGCAGATCGCCCGTGCACTGAAGCGGCACAAAGGCGATGTCACTGTGTTTGTGCCGCATTATGCAATGTCCGGCGGCGCCCTGGTTGCGCTGGCGGCGGATCAGATCGTGATGGCTCCCCACGCCGTGCTTGGCGCAGTCGACCCACAGGTCGAGGGACTGCCGGCGTCCAGCCTTCTAAAGGTTGTGGGCGAGAAGCCGATCGGCGATGTCGATGACGAGACTTTGATCCTCGCCGACATGGCGGCCAAGGCCCTCGATGAGATCATCACTGAAGTGAAGAACCTCTTGGGAGATGAGGTTGGCGCAGACAAGGCAGCGGAAATCGCCGAGGCTTTGGCCGGGGGACGATGGACGCATGAGTACGGCATATCCGCTTCTCAGGCCGGTCGGATCGGCCTTCCCGTGAAAGATGAGATCCCGGCCGATATTCTCAGCCTCATGGATTATTATCCCCAGCCGGTTCGGCGAACGCCGTCGGTTGCATTTTCCCCGACGTGGCGCACCCGGCGCTCCGCGGCCGGGGCGTCGCAATGGCGCAACAGAGCGCCCTGACGGCCTCATGCGGCGGCTTGCGCTACCTCAATTATGGAGGTTCGAGAAGCGCGCATCATGTTACAGATGAGGAGATTGGGCATGTTGGTGAACAGCGTGACGGTGCGGGCCTTGGCGCTTGCGGTTTTAGCAGCCACGGGCGCCTGCGCAGGCGGCCTGAGTGGTTCGGACTACGGGCGCGCCGAGGTCGGACGGATCGCCCGCCTCGAGACGGGGGTGATTGAGCGAGTGCGCAGCGTCCGGATCGAAGGCTCGAAGACAATCATCGGCCCGGCGACAGGCGCCGTGATCGGGGGCATCGCTGGCAGCAGTGTTGGCGGCGGCGACGAAGAACGCGCGATCATGGCGGTTGCCGGCGCTGTGCTTGGCGGACTGGCAGGCGGAGCGATTGAAAAGAGCGTCACGCAGCAGACCGGCTACGCCTACACTATTCGCCTGACCAATGGCGAGACGGTCACGATCGTGCAGGCGGACAAAACGCCTCTGGCGCCTGGCCAGAAGGTAACTGTCGAATACGGAGACCGCGCCCGGGTTGCGCCGCTGTGAAACGAAAGCTGGCCGCAGATCAGGTCAGTGGATCCTGCGCGCCCCCAGGCGGACCTCTGGAGAACGCCCCATCATGGATGGGGCGGGCGCGGCGTCCGGCGCAACACGCCAGACGAGCATCCCTCCCGTCGGCGGGGCCGCGCCTGCGATCGGGGTGAGCCAGACCGGCGGGCGTCCGGCGAGCAGCTGTGACATCAAACCGCCCGCACCCTTGGCCGCAAGGAATTCGGTCTCAGGCAATCCAGGACAGATTGCGACATAACTGTAGTCGCGCGCGATGACCAGCGCGCGGGCGCTGGCGGGCGGCTCCAAAAACGCCCTGATCACGAGCGACATTGCCCTATGGTTGCGGTGATGTCCCGTCGCAAGAACGGACTGGGCAGAATGGACAATGAGGCGCGGACCGATATCAAGGGGAGCGAGCACGCGCGCGGCGGGCGCAGCCTGCACCGCTTCCCAGCCAGGCCCGGAAAAGCAATCAGCGTGCACGCCCGCCAGGCCAGCCGCTTTGCCATCTGGCCACAGAGCCTGTGGAATGAACAGAAGCGGTCCCGTGGCGACGGCGGCGGCCAACGTAGCTGGAACACGCAGCGCAGGCGCCTTGACGGCGCGTGCGCGCAGCAGAAGTTCACGTAGGAGAAAGATTGCACCCGGCGTCGCCAACGCTTGTGCGACGCCCCCCATCCGCACCATCACAAAGAGGCAAAGCCCCAGACTGACGGCCCCGAGGACTGCAGCGCAAACCCAGCGGCGTTGCGCGGACGGGGAGTGCGAGGTTTGGCGCACAGCCCAGACTGCACCGATCAGCCCACTCGCACACACCCCGGCGTCGCTGAGGATTTCCAAAGGCAGGGAAGCGATAAGGGCCTTGCTCTCACCGACATGGTCGAGCCAGAAGGCCTTCACGAGCGGATCGATTGCGGCGAACGGCCCGCTCATGCATACGCCAGCACCGGCCAGAAATGTGGCGGCGCCAGCCCCTGCAGCGACGCCTGCGCACACAAAGCGTGCGAGGGGGGATTTCATAAAACGTCCGCCAGCGCACTTCATGCCAAGAAGGAACGCGCAGGCGACGCAGAGTGCGCCGAGGTGCAGGCCCGAGATCTGGTCGCACACCGACGACGTTATGTTGGCTGGCGACACCATCAGCATACGCAGTATAACGGCGCCTGTGGTCAGCGCGAGCAGGAAAGCTGCAAGCCGCGGCCAAGCATGCGCATCCCGGATCCATCGCACCGCCAGGAGCGCGCCCATCGCCACGGTCATCGGCAGACCTTCGAGGGATATGTGCGTCCACAGCGCGCAGGCGACCCCGGCTGCAATGCCGGACAGAAGAGGTCTGTCTTCCTCAAGCAACGCCACAAAGGCCGCGACCGCTGCGACGATCTGCCAGCCGTGGTGGTCGATCCGCATGGGCATTGTCTGGTTGTAAATGAGGGAGCCGAGACCAACATAAGCCACCGCGACTGGCGTCCACGCGGAACCGACGAGCCGGCTTGTTGCCTGTGCTGCGCCAAGAGCGATCAAGCCGAAGGTGAACAGCGGTATGATGGCGGCAGTGAGCCGTTCGGCCCAAGCCCGACCCACCCAGGGATCGAGCGTCAGGATGCCGGCCGCCAGCGGTGCGTCGACCAGCCGGGACCAGTGCATTGGCGCGCCTTCAGGGGGATTGATGCGGCGCTGCAGGGTGTCGTACCAACCGGCGCCGTCGAGCCAGTCACGTACTTGTGCGAGCCGCAGGTTGTCGTCTGGGTCCGGCAAGCGAAGGGCGGCGACGTCAGGCCACGAGATCAGCAGAAAGGCAGCGGCAAGTGCGAGCCAAGTCAGCGCCGAGACACCAGCGACGACATATCGGGCGGGTCTTGGGTGCATCAGAGGGAAACCGCAGGGCCTGCCCGGTATTCGACGGTCCGTGGCGGGAAAGCGACAAAGCGGCGCAAGCCCCAGGTCGCGCTGAAGCTGGTGACGGCGGCAACAGCTTTGGCGACAGTTGCGCCAAGCCCTGCAGCGACGCCGAGGTGTACGACGCCAGCGGTGATTGCCAGACCGATGAACCCAGCGGCGAAGAAGACTGCGGCTTGGCGCGTGCGCACCACGCCGGTGGCCGCCGCTTCATCAAAAAATACGAACCGACGCGAGAGACCCCAGTGGAGCGCCAGGCCGAGAAGATAGCCGGCTGAGGCCGCGGCCCAGGGCGCGGTGGCCCACCAGATCAGGAGCAAAGTCGCGGATGTGTCGACAGCGAGACAGAAGGCGCTGATCACGCCATAGCGCACCGCAGGTCTGTCAGCGTTGCGCGCCAGACCCAACAGCATCCCCGGCGCTGCGTCAGGCCACACGACGCGGCGCCAACCGCTCGGATGCGAGGGCTTCACGGGCGCCTTCGATACCGGACTCATGGTATTCTGCGTCTTCATTGACATTCCAGACGTCCCAGCGACGCTCGCCTGCCTCAATGTTGCGCACCGTCAGCATAGCCGTCATCATCGCATGGTCCTGATTGTTGTATTTGTGCATGCCGTTGCGCCCGACCAGATGAAGGGTCGGGTAGAGGACTTCGAGCTCCTGGCGCAGCGCCTCGACATTGTCACGATAACCATCATCGTAAACTGGATAGGCCTTGTCCTGGCGGACCACTTTGCCATCGAACACGCGGGCCGGATCGAGAAGGCCGAGCTCCGCCATTTCACGTGTGGCGAGTTTGATCAGGTCCGCATCAGGCATATTCCAAAGATCTGTGCCCTCGAAACAGAAATACTCGAGCCCCACACAGGACACGTCATCGCTCGGCACCATCTCCGGCGACCAGCTGCGGAAGTTCTGGATGCGGCCGACCTTTACCTTTGGATCATGGACATAGATCCAGTTGTCGGAAAACACGTCCTTGCCCCGGATCATCAAGGCGACCGTCAGAAAATCGCGGTACTTCAGGTCCAAAGCGCGTTCGAAGCTCTTCGGCAGGGGATGGACCAGACCCGCGAGTTCCCGCAGAGGCGCCGATGAAACCACGTGTGTCGCGGAGATTACGCCAGCGTGCGCGCCGCGCAGCTGGACGCGCCAACGCCCCGTCGCCGCGTTGAATGACATCTGTGCCGGTTGCACACCCATCAGAACTTGTCCACCCCGCTCCACGATCCTGTCGCGCGCTGCCTCCCACAGCATGCCAGGCCCCCTGCGCGGGTAGCGGAAAGACTCAAGCAACGTCTTGACAGCCATGCCGTCATTTTTCCTGCCTCGACCGAAGGACAGCGATCGCTTGACCGCGTCAGCGATCGCGCCGCCCAGGCTCAGACCCTTGATGCGCTGCGCGGCCCAGTCAGCGGAGATGTCGTCACACGACATGCCCCACACTTTTTCGGTATACGTCTTGAAGAATATTTCGAACAACGCGCGTCCGAAATTGTTGGTGACCCATTGGGCGAATGTCTTGGGGTCTTTGTGCGGCCAGAATCGCCAGCGCAGATAGGAGAGTACGCACATGGCGCTGCGAATTGGTCCGAGGTTTGTCAGCGCCTCGAAGGCCTTTAGCGGATAGCTGTAGAATTTTCCGCCGAAATAGATGCGTGACGAGCGTGGGCGTTCAATGAAGTCGTTCGGCAGCATCTCATTCCAGAGCTCCACGACTTCCTTCGACTTTGAGAAGAACCGATGACCGCCGATGTCGAAGCGATACCCAGCGTATTCCACGGTGCGGCTTATCCCTCCGACAAGTTCTGGATCGCGCTCCAGAATCGTGACCTTGTAGCCGGACCTGGTCAGCAGATAGCCAGCCGTAAGGCCTGCAGGACCTGCACCGATGATCAGCACGTCGCATGGGTTATCGCTGCGGTCGCTCATACGTCACTTTCTGCCGTCACTTTCTGCCGTCACTTTCTGC
>JBILMQ010000087.1:0-12160 GCA_044375455.1 Caulobacterales bacterium
CTTCGTTGGCGAACACGATGTCCATGTGATGGGTGATCAGATGAAGAAAGCTGTCGCGATGCCGGTCCACGCAGAAGGTGTCAGAGAGCGTGATGGCCGTTTTTCGGCCAGCCGCCCTGGCGATCTCGGCGGCCTGCACGAAGGCGCGTTTGGCGTCCTCGCGGTCGAACAGGTAGCCCTCCATGAATGTGATGGCGGCGGCGCGGATCACATCAGGGTCAAGATCGGCGGGTGAGAACATCGAAGAACAGCCGAGGAAAGTGCTCATCGATCGCTGGGCGTCGGGCGAGACCGCAATCAGGCAGCGCGCGGTTCCTTCCCCCCCTGTATGGCGCGCAGTGGCGTAGCTGACGCCAATTGCGCGGGTTTCGGTTTCGAACGCGTCCCCCAGCATGTCGTCGGCGACCTTGCCCATGTAGGCCCCGCGGGCGCCAAAGGAGGCGACGCCGGCAAGAGTGTTGGCGGCGGAGCCGCCGGCCACAAGTTCGCCCGGCGGGAACGCCTTGGTCAGTTCGGCCGCCCGGTCGGCGTCGATCAGGGTCATTGCACCCTTGGCAATGCCGTACTGATCCAGAAAGGCGTCACTGACCGACGCAAGCACGTCAACGATCGCGTTGCCGACACCGACCACGTCAAAATTCGTGCCGCTCACGCCCGCCTCCCCGCAAAAGCTCGCGGCTTTTCGCCGAACCGGCGCACGAGAGCAAGAGTGAAGCTGTTGCGCGCCGGGGCGGATCCGGGGCAGGTAGTCGCCATGCGTGATCTGTCTGCAGCGGGGACGCTCGTCCCGTCGCCTGTCTTGGCGCCTGATCTGGCGCCGGCTGCGCGCCCCGCCGACGCTTGCGCCAGCCGCGCGGCAGGCAGCGCGAGCTGGATGTCCGCCAGCGCATGACAACCGTCGCCTACCTGACCACGGATTTCCTCGACGGCGCGCCGATCGCGCGGGGGGCGCTGCCGCGTGACGACGGGGCGGAGTTCGCCCTCCTGGCGGCGGCCTGCCGCCGCCATGACATCATGCTTCACCCGGAGCCGTGGCGCACGATCGGCGCGGGCGCAGGCTACGACGCCGCCATCATCCGCTCGACCTGGGGCTATCCGGCTGTGTGGCGCGAGTTCTGCAGCGCGCTGGCCGCCGTCCGTCCGCCCCTCTTCAACGATGCAGAAACCGCAGCGTGGAACATCGACAAGCGGTATCTGTCAGATCTTGCGGCCCACGGCGCGCCCCTGCCCCGGACGATCTATCTGGAGCAGGCTGAGGCAAACGCGATCCTGTCGTCGTTCGACATGCTGGCAACCGATGAGATCGTGGTGAAACCGGCGATCGGGGCCGGCGCCTGGCGGCAGGCGCGCCTGAAGCGCGGCGACGACCTTCCGGCGGCAGAACTGCTGCCGCCAGCAGCGACGATTGTGCAGCCGTTCCTGCCCTCAGTCGCAGCAGACGGGGAGACATCGCTGCTCTATTTCGGGGGCGCATTCAGCCATGCCTGCCTCAAGCGGGCGAAACCGGGAGATTACCGCACCCAGGGCAGGCATGGGGCGAGCGAGCATCCTCACAGCGCCAGTGCGGCTGAGCGGGATGCCGCCGATCAGGTGATGGCCGCGTTTGCTGCGACGGGGCGCGCGACGCCCCTCTACGCACGCGTCGACATTGCCCGTGACCTGTGCGGTCAGCCTGTCCTCATGGAACTGGAGCTGATTGAGCCCGTTCTCTACCTCGCTTTCGACGGTGCGCAGGGACGGCGCGCAGCCGCACGTCTGGCTCAGTCGCTCGCCGAGCGTCTGTGCTAGGCCTTCGCCTTGGCCCTCACCCTGGCCTTGGCCTTCGCTTTTTGGGCCTTCGCTTTTTGGGCCTTCGCTTTTTGGGCCTTCGCTTTTTGGGCCTTTGCTTTTTGGGTCTTCGCCTCCGGTGAGCCCGGCTCCGGCGTCTTGTCCTTGAAGCGACACAGATCGGCGATCGGGCAGCGGTAGCATTTGGGCTTCTGCGCAAGGCAGGTGTAGCGCCCATGCAGGATCAGCCAGTGGTGGGCGCCCTTCTTGAACTGCGCCGGGGTGATGCGCTCAAGTCCCTCCTCGACCTGGTCGGGGGTTTTGCCCGGCGCGAGTCTGGTGCGGTTGGAGACCCGGAAAATATGAGTGTCGACGGCGATGGTGGGTTCGCCGAAGGCTTCGTTCAGAACCACATTGGCGGTCTTGCGCCCGACGCCGGGCAGCGCCTCCAGGCTCTCTCGGTCGCGCGGCGTCTCGCCGTTATGGCGTTCAAGGATGAGATGGCTCAGGGCCAGAACATTCTTCGCCTTATTGCGCCAGAGCCCGATGGTCTTGATGTGCTCGGCGACGCCTGCTTCTCCAAGCGCGATTATTTTTTCCGGGGTGTCGGCGCGCGCGAACAGTCTACGGGTGGCGAGGTTGACGCCCTTGTCAGTCGCCTGGGCCGACAGCACGACGGCCACCAGAAGCGTGAACGGATTGACGTAGTCGAGCTCAGTGCGAGGATCGGGTCGCGCCTCGGCGAGGCGGGCGAAGATGGCGGCTGCAGCGGCGCGCGTCAGCGGTCGCGCGGTGCGCGCCCTGGCGGCGGATCGTTTCACCATGGCGCGCCCGCCGGACGGTCTCCCTGGCGCGCCGCGCGCAGGGCGGCAGTCAGCGCACGGGCGAACTCGGTCTTTTCATGATGAGCAAGGAAGCTGCCGAGAGCGACGCTCGCCGGTCCGCCATAGAGGCGCACTTCGCCAGCCTTTCCAGTGGCGGCAAGTTCGGCGACTTCAACCCTGGCGAACAGCGGATTGACCCCGAAGTGGCGTTCCCGCCCGTCCGCTTCGCGGCGCAGAATATGCACCGCGTCGCGCATGACGCGCACACGTTCGACCACCCGGCCGGACCGGAAGCTGGCGCGCAGCGCCAACCAGACCAACAGGACGTCCAGCCCGAGAAAGCCCGCAACAGGCCAAGCCCCACGCTGCCAGAACAGGACAGCGAACGCGAGGCTTGCGACAGCGACGATCGCCATGACCCAGAACAGCCCGCGCGAAGTCAGGGCGCGGTGCGGCGTCAGCACAGCGTCCAGATGAAACGGCCCCGGCAGGCCGGGATCGCCTGGCAAGGGTGCGAGGTGGGGCGGCATGGCAGCACTTTAGGTCCAGACATCGCGGTTGCGAAGCCCCGCGGCGCCCTGCCGTCGCCCGCGCCAACCCAGCGCCAAACGTGGGGACATTCTGGGCGAACCCCGCCCTCGACCGGACCGCAACGTAAACTCCGCGCGACCGGGCGTGCGGGAGCGCCTGGCGCTGTCGCAGGCCATGGCCTGCGTCAGGCTACGTCCGCCACCGCAGCCTCGAGGAGATCAAGGCCCTCCGCAGTTTCGCCATCCGTGACGGTCAGCGCAGGCGCAAGGCGCACGGCGTTGCCATAGACGCCGCCGCGTCCGATCAGGAGGCCCCGCGCCTTGGCAGCTTCAAGCAAGCGGGACGTGCGCGTTTTGTCGGGGGTTCGGCTGCCCGGAATGATGCACTCGAAAGCCTGCATGAGACCCTTGCCGCGCACGTCGGCCACGAAGGAGTGGCGCGCCGCCAGCATGTCGAGACGGGCGCGCACCGCCGCGCCCTGGCGCAGGGCGTTGGCCTGCGCCCCCACGCGCTCCAAGAAGCGCAGGTTGGCCAGGGCGCCGCTGGCGGCGAGCGGATTGCCCCCGAAGGTGGACAGCGAGAGCGCCGGCAGGCTGTCCATCAGGTCGCCGCGCCCGACCACCCCCGCAATGGCGAGGCCGTTTCCGAGCCCCTTGGCGAAAGTGACGAGGTCGGGCTGCACGCCATGCGCTTCGAACCCCCACGCGTGGGCGCCGGTGCGCCCCCAGCCGGTCTGCACTTCGTCGCTGATATAGAGGATCCCGCGCGCGGCCAGGCTCTTCTGGAAGCGCCCGTAAAGCCCGTCCGGCGGGGTGGCGAAGCCGGCGACCCCGAGAATGGGCTCTGCGATGAAGGCGGCGACGTCACCCGCCGCAGCGACATCAAGGAGGCTGTCGAGGTCCTCGTGGCAGGCGTCGATGTAGGCTTCCGGACCCAGGCTGGCGAACGGACTGCGATAGGGATGGCCGCCATGGACATAGATGGTCTGGAACGGCGAAAACGAGGTCGGCGACCAGAACGAATTTCCGGTGACGGGCACAGTGGCGAAAGACCGCCCATGATACGAGTACCGCATCGCCAGGATCTGGTTCGACCGGCGAAAGGCGGAGGCGATCATCAAGGCGGCGTCATTGGCTTCGCTGCCGGAATTGACGAAAAACGCTTTGGCGTCGGGGATGGCGCTGCGGCGCGCGATCGCCTCGGCCAGGGCGACCTGGCTTTCGATCAGATACAGGGTGGAGGCGTGCAGCAGGCGGTCGGCCTGAGATTTGACTGCGTCGAGAATCTCGGGAACCCCATGACCGGCGCTGGTGGTCAGAATGCCGCCGAAGAAGTCCAGATAGCGTCTTCCGGCGCTGTCCCACACATGCCGGCCGTGGCCGCGTACGAGTTCGATCGGCTGTTCGTAATAGAGCCCCATCCAGCGTGGCATGACGGCGCGGTGGCGGGTCAGCAGGTCATTGGCGGTCATGGGCGCTCCGTTGCATGCATGCTGACAGAGACGCGCCTGCAGGCGCAACAGGCAGGCCTGCGTCTCATCTGTGGTCGTCCTGGCGAAGCCCTCCCCCGCCGACGGCCGTCACGATCCTGGTCGCCAGGACGCCGCCGGCGGCGCACCGGCGATCGCGGGAACCCGGGGTTAAGGATGCGGGGTCGGGCGGACTGGACAATCCCATGCAGGCCGGTCATGTCGCTCGCCATGACTGATCTTCCGCAGACCGGGCGCTTCGACGGGCGCGTGCATCACCTGCCGGTGCGTATCTATTACGAAGACACCGACTTCTCGGGCGTGGTCTATCACGCCAATTATCTGCGTTATTTCGAGCGGGCGCGCTCTGACTTCTTCCGGGCGGCGGGCATTCACCATGCCGAACTCGCCCAACGAGCAGATCCGGTCGCCTTTGCAGTGACGCGGATGGAGATCGACTGGGCGAAGCCTGCCCGCATTGACGATGCGCTCGTCGTGCGCACCACCTTTGACCGCGTCACCGGCGCGCGGATGTTTGCAAGCCAGTCGATCAGCCGGGGCGAGGACCTCCTGTGCCGAGCATCGGTCTGTGCGGTGGTCATGGGCCTTGATGGGCGCCCGCGCCGGCCGCCGCCAGACATCATGCGCTTGCTGGCGGCGTATCTTGCGCCGAATCCTCAAGCCTGAGACAGCATAGGCGGCAACGGGGCTGGGAGCGCGCAGGCGCGCCCTGCGCTGGCGTCGGCGCGCGGCATAACCCTCCTGGGGTCATCCTGCGGTCACATTCTGCGGGCAAGCGCGGACGTGCGGGCCCAGAAGTCCGGCCAGGCGCACGCGTCTGGGCAGATGCAAAGGGTCCGGGCGGGCGCTTCGACGGGTCGGGCCCGCTGGTTAGGCCCGCTGGTTAGGCCCGCTGGTTTGGCACGCTGGTCGGGCCAGGATTTGGGCCAAGGTTTGGGGACATGCATGGCTGATCCGAGCCAACTGGCAGACGCGGCGCAAGCCTACACACTCTGGGCGTTGTTCGAGCGCGCGGACATCGTCGTCAAGGCCGTGATGATCGGGCTGCTGCTCGCTTCGGTCTGGTCGTGGGCGATCATCGTCGACAAGTGGCTGCAGATCCGAGACGTCCGGCGCCAAGCGCGCAAATTTGAAGCGGCGTTCTGGTCAGGACTGTCCTTCGACGACTTCGATGAGGGCGAGCGGGACCGGCGCAAGGATCCGATGGCCAAGGTGTTCGCCGCCGCGGCCCGTGAGTGGCGCGATGCGCGCCGCACCCAGATTATCAACGACGTTCAGGCGGGTCTTGTGCGCGAACGCGCCGACCGGCTGATGAGCGCGGCAATCGAACGGGAGACCCAGAAGCTGGAAGAGGGCCTGGGCGTTCTGGCGACCACGGCAGCGGCGACGCCGTTTATTGGCTTGTTCGGCACCGTCTGGGGCATCATGAATTCGTTCCGCGCGATCGCCGCCTCGGGCGACACGACGCTGACCGTGGTGGCCCCCGGGATCGCGGAAGCGCTGTTTGCAACCGCGCTTGGCCTTCTGGCGGCCATCCCGGCGTTGATTTTCTACAACACGCTGCAGACTGAGGCCGGCCGGTATGCAGCGCGGCTGGAGGTTTTCGCTGACGAGGTGGGCGCCCGGCTGTCGCGCCGCGTGCAGGAGCGGATGGGCTGATGGGCGCGCTGTCAGGTCGCCGGCGCGCCACGCGCAGAAAAGGGCCGGTCGCTTCCATCAATGTGACGCCGTTTGTGGACGTTATGCTGGTGTTGCTGATTGTGTTCATGGTCGCAGCGCCGCTGCTGCAGGTCGGCGTGCCGGTTGAGCTTCCGCAAACCGTGGCGCGCCCGCTGGCGAGCGTGGCTGACCCCCTGACAGTCACCGTGCGGGCCGACGGGTCCATCTTCGTACAGGAGACACGGGTCGAGCCTGAGGCGTTGGCTGCGAAACTGGAGGCGATCGCCGCAGCGGGCTATGAACAGCGCATCTTCATCCGTGCGGATGCCGGAGCCGCCTATGGCGACGTGGCGACGGTGATGGCCGACATCAGCACGGCCGGTTTCCGCAATCTGGCGCTCGTCACAGACCCGGACCGGAAGTGAGCGGATGCGCTGGGGCCTGACAAGCTCCCTTGTGATCCACGCGGCGGCGCTGTCAGCGGGGCTCCTCGTGGTGCGCGCCGCCCCGCCGGTGCGCGAGGCCGCACCGAGCCTGTCGATCCCCATCGACCTGGTGGCGATCGCGCCGCGCACCAATGTGCGCGAGGCCGCGCAGACCGCGAAGGAAGCACCGCCAGAGATCACCTCGGAGCTCGAGAGCGAAGGCGCGCCGCCGGCCGCAGAGCCGGCCCCGCCGCCGCAGGCGCAAGCTCCGGCGTCTGAGCCCTCTGCGGCCGCGCCGCAACCCAAACCAGCCCCGCGGCCGGCGGAGCGTCCGGAACGAGGCGCTTCAGCCTCGCAGGCGCGTCCGCTCGATCTTGATCGGCTTGCCGAAATGGTCGACCGTGCGCGCCCGGCCGGACATGCCGAACGCCCGCGCGCGTCGCCGAACGCCAGTCCGGATCCCGAAGAGCGCCCGCGGCGGCGAGCCGGGGCCGGCAGCGCGATGACGGCCACTGCGGAGGACGCTTTGCGGGCACAACTCAAGCGCTGCTGGCGCGCACCGGTGGATCTGCCCGATCCTGAGCGTCTGGTGGTGAAGGTGCGGGTCAGTCTGACCCGCGAGGGCGCAATCGCGCGTCCGCCAGAGGTGGTGGACGCCGCGCCGCCGGGCGATGGCGCGATGAAAACCGCCGAGGAGCGCGCGACCCGCGCCGTGCGGATCTGTGCGCCCTACGCCTTGCCGGCGGAGGGCTATGAGATGTGGAGCGATTTGATCCTGCGCTTCGATCCGCGCGAAATGCTGGAACAGTAGGAGCCCTGATCCATGAGAGCGAGCATGCCTGTGATCATTCGTCCGCCGCAATCGATCGATCAGTCCAGAGCGACCGGACGTGGCGCGTTGCGCTGTCTGGCGCAGTCAGCCTTGGCGGCGGCGCGGCGCGCGCTGGCGGGCCTTGTGGTTCTGTTTGCGCTCGCAGCGCCGGCGCGTGCGGCGCTTGAGATTGACATCACGCAGGGTCACATCGACCCGTTGTCGATCGCGATTCCGGACTTCGCAGGCGTCGATGGGACGACCACCTCGATCGGGGCCGACATCGCAGGCGTGATCCGGGCTAATCTGAGCCGCTCGGCGCTGTTTCAGCCGCTCGACGCGCGCAGCTTCATCGAGACCGGCCTTGTCATTGACGCCCAGCCGCGTTTCCAGGACTGGCGCATCATCAAGGCCGAGGCGCTGATCGTCGGGCGTGCGGTGGTGGAAGGCCCGGGGCGCCTGCGGGTGGACTTTCGGCTGTGGGACGTGTTCGGCGAACAGCAGATGATCGGACTGCAGTACACCACCACGCCTGAGAACTGGCGGCGTGTCGCCCACAAGATCTCGGACGCCATCTACAAGCGGCTCACCGGGGAGGAAGGCTATTTCGACACCCGGATCGTGTTTGTCGCCGAGAGCGGTCCGAAGACCAATCGGATCAAGCGCCTTGCCATCATGGACCAGGATGGAGCCAATCCGAGTTTTCTGACCGACGGCTCATACTGGGTGATGACGCCGCGCTTCTCGCCGACGGCGCAGCAGATCACCTATATGAGCTACGAAGGCGACCGCGCGCGGGTCTTCCTGTTCAACATCGAGACCGGCCGGCGCGAGGTCCTGGGCAGCTTCAACGGCATGACGTTCGCGCCCCGCTTTTCACCTGACGGGCAATCAGTGCTGATGAGCCTCGACACCAATGGCAATTCGGAGGTGTACCGGATCGACCTGCGCACGCGCGCCTCGGAGCGTCTGACGAATTCTCCAGCGATCGACACCTCCCCCTCGGCGGCGCCTGACGGCTCCAGGATCGTGTTCAATTCAGACCGCGGGGGCAGTCCGCAGCTTTATGTGATGAATGCGGACGGATCCGGCGTCACCCGCATTTCATTCGGCGACGGACGTTACATGACCCCGGTGTGGTCGCCGCGCGGAGATCTGATCGCGTTCACCAAGCAACGTGGCGGGCGATTTTACATCGGTGTGATGCGACCGGACGGCTCGGGCGAGCGGCTGCTGACGGAAAGTTTCCTTGATGAGGGGCCGACGTGGTCGCCGAACGGGCGGGTGATCATGTTCTTCCGGGAACCGATCGGCCAATCGCCGTCGATCTGGTCCGTCGACCTGACGGGCATGAACCAGCGTCGCGTACAGACGCCCGGCGCCGCCTCCGATCCGGCCTGGAGCCCGTTGCTGCAGTAACCGCGTCCAGGCCGCTGTTTCCAGCAGTCCTCGGCCGGGCGCCGCCAGACATTCCGCTGACCAGCGCCCTGGCTACAGCGCCCTGGCCACAGCGCCCTGGCCCGCTGCCCGGGCCGCCCACTGGCTCGCGTCGCCCACGGGGCGATCAGCCTTGCCGGCGACGCACGGCGCAGGCAGTGTGGTCGCAAATCGCTGGGAGGATAACAATGTATGACCATGGCCTGCTGGCGCCGGTGGCGGCGCTTATCCTGTGGACGCTTGTCATCTGGATCTGGATGTACGCGACGCGCCTGCCGGCGATGAGCAGCTCCGGCGTCGACCCGCAGGCGGCCAAGCATCCCGGTTCCCTCGACGGACTGCCCTCCTGGGCGAGACAGGTCGCCGACAACTACAATCACCTGATGGAGCAGCCCACCATTTTCTACGCCGCGGCGCTCGCGCTGCACGTGCAGGGCGAGACGAACCCCATCAACATCGGGCTTGCCTGGGCCTATGTCACGCTGCGGGTGGCCCATTCGCTCGTGCAGTGCACCGTCAACATCGTCGCCCTGCGCTTCATGCTGTTCACGCTGTCGACCCTGGCCTTAATGGCGCTCGCCGTCCATCTCGCACTCGCGCTGTTCCACTGAAGGCGCGATCGCATGATGGCGGGGCAAGACATCCCGGGCGCTGCGGCGAGCCCAGGCGCCGCCGCGCCGCCGGAAGGGACAGCTGATCCCAGGGGGACTGAGAGCCCTGCTCCAACGGATGGAGCAGCGTCCTATGACGTCCTGGCGCGCCAGACCGCGGTGCGCACGCCGCACGGGGCGTCGACGCCAAGCATTCCGCTGCCGGATGATCTAGGCTTCACCCCATGGGAACACTGGGCTTGGGGCGAGATCGCCGCAACCGGCTCTGTCGATATGCGAAGCTATCCGGCGGGTGCGAAGATCGAGGCCGCCATCGAGGCAGCACAAGAGGCGGCCGATGAGAGGAGCGCGCAGGCAGGAAAACCGGCGCAGGCCGGCATTGCGGAACCGGGCGAGACCGCGACAGCAGGCGAGGACCTCGCCGGTTCGCAAAGGCGGGAGGCACGCTCAGGAGCGACGGATCCCCCTGAGGTGGATGCAGGCGAGACGCAGTCGGGTCCGACGGCGTCCGGTGCATCGGACTCTGGTTCGCCCGGCGAACCCAAATCTGGCGAACCCGAATCTGGCGCAGGCGCGCCAGTGCGCGACGACTTGCCCGTTTGGCCGGCGCACCGCTCGCTCAGCGAGAAATTTCTGCGCCTCGTGTTGCTGAGCGAACCCTGGGCGAGTGCGCGTGCGCGCGAGCGTGTAGCAATCTATTTCGCCCGCTTCGAGGAGGCGATCGACTTCGGGGGCGCATCAGCGCGCGGCGATATGGTGATCGCACACTGCCGGTTTGAAGATGACGTGACCTTGATCAGGTTTCGCCTCGCAGGCAGCCTGCTGCTGCTGGACTGCCGCTTCTGCGGGCCTGTGATTGCACCGGCTCTCAGCACCGAGGGCGACATTTTTCTGCACGCCAGCACGTTTGATAAGACCGCTCAGTTTCGCTCGGCGCAGTGTCCAGGCCAGTTCGCGGCCCATGGGGCGACTTTTGAGGCGGGCCTTGACGCCAATAGCGCCACGGCGCGCGGCGGCGTCTTCCTAAGTTCTGCGCGCTTCGGCGGCGAACTCGACCTTGCAGCGAGCGAGACCGCGAGCATCATCGTTCTGACCGACAGCCATCTTGAGGACGGCGTCGATCTCACCGGGGCGCGCAACACCGGCCTGGTGTTGGACGGCGCCCGGATCGAGGGTGATGCGGAGTGTCGCGCGATGGAGGTGAACGGCCAGTTCAGCGCGCAAAACACCATCTTCGAAGGGGCTTTGCGCCTCGCCTGGCTGCAGTGCAGCGGTGGATTGTTCCTGCGCGCGGGCGCTGGACAGGGCGGAAACTTCGTCCCCCGCGCCAGCGGTGCGGTGACCAGGATCGGCGGCGAACTCGGTCTGACCGGTGCGCGCATTTCCGGCGGCGCCTTTGACATGCGCGGAATTGACTGCACCGGCTTCGTCGACGCTGAAGGCATGGTGGTGGACGGCGCGGCCCGCCTGGACCACTCCGCGTTCACCGGTCCGGTACGCTTCTCAGGCGCGCGTTTCGCCCGCAATCTCAGCGCATCCGGGGCGACCTTCGCCGCGGCAGTGAAACTCTCCAATGTCCTGGTGGAAAACAACCTTCTGCTGCGAGCGCGCCCAGCAAGCCTGGACTGGCAACAGGACAGGGAAGGCGACGACGGCGGCGCGCGCGCTGCCGTCGGCCCGGTGTTTCGCGGCGAACTTGATCTGGCAGGGGCCAGGGTCGGCGGCGCCTTGGATCTGTCAGGCGCCACGTTTGAGGGCCCGGTGGACCTGACGGCCGCCGACATCGCAGGGGAATTGCGTCTGGCGTCCTCCTCGCTGGCGCCGCCGGACTGGGGCGCAGGCGCCCGGCTGATCCTGCGCAACCTCAAGGCGCGCGCCATTCAGGCCACACAGGAGGCGCTGCTGCGCAACCGGGAGCGCCCGGCGCAGCGCGCCCGCCGCAGCGATTATGTGGAGACCGATCTCACCGGGGCAATCTTCGAGCGGCTGTCCGGCGCGGATGCGGCGCGCGGCGCATCGCTTGCCGAGGCGCCGGCGCGCGTGCTCGCAAAGTGGATCGAGGCGCATGCTGATTATCAGCTGCGTCACGACCCAGGCCCCTACCGCGAGACAGCCGACGCCCTGCGCAAGGCCGGGCGCCCTGGCGCGGCGCGCATCGTGCTCATTGAGAATTACGATCACGAGATCTCCTGCAGGCAAACCAAGCTTGGCCGCCGGCTGGTGCTGGCGGTCTGGAATATCTTCACACGGTATGGGTTCTCGGTGACGCTGCCTCTGCTGGTCTGGGTTCCTCTGCTGATCGCGGCACAGATGACGGCGGGCCTGTGGGCCGAGGGCTGGCGGCCTGGCGGGGGTCAGTTGCCCGGCCTGGCCGACCTCGGATCCTGGTTCATCGCGGCGGCGTCCAACACGGTCCCGATTGTGGATCTGGCGCCGAGCGGGTCGGCGGAGCTTGACCACCACTTCCCTGACGGTCCGCCGCATTGGCTGGAGCAAACCTGGTTCTGGGGCGCGGTGTTCGGCTTCATCGTTCTGTCGTATCTGGCGGCCGCCATCGGCGGGCTGGCGCGCACTGATCGCGATTGACGACAGCCGATGAGGCGACC
>JBILMQ010000332.1:0-3613 GCA_044375455.1 Caulobacterales bacterium
CCACGATCGGATCGACCTGGATCGGATCGACCTGGATCGGATCGGTCTGGCGTGGGTCGATCTGTGCTGGATGCGGCCGACCGGCAGGTTCTGGCGGGTCTGGGGAATCGGATGGAGCCATCTCATCCCTCGTACCTTGCGTCAGGCCGGTCGCTTGCGACCGGCCTGAAAGACAGACTTTGTTTGTTCCGCCGCAGGATCAACAGCGGACATAGAAGGAGAGATGGCTCTCCCGGCAAGCGTCACCGACGCGCCGCCCGCTGTCAACCGCCACGATCCGTATTTGCTACACCGCCGCCTGCAGCACCGCCTCCTGCAACGCCGCCTCTTGCAACAGCGGATCTTGCAACAGCGGATCTTGCAACAGCGCCTCTCACTGCGGCGCTGCCCGCCGATCCAGGCGATCCGTTGCGCCGGGCCGGTATGGCCGCCCCGCGGGCGACGTCGCGAGGCTTACACCACCCGCTCGATCATCATCTTCTTGATCTCTGCGATCGCCTTGGCCGGGTTCAGGCCTTTGGGGCAGACTTGCGCGCAGTTCATGATGGTGTGGCAGCGGTAGAGGCGGAACGGATCTTCAAGGTCGTCCAGGCGATCGCCGGTCGCCTCATCCCGGCTGTCGGCGAGCCAGCGATAGGCCTGCAGCAGCACTGCCGGTCCAAGATAACGGTCGCCGTTCCACCAGTAGCTGGGGCAGGAGGTCGAGCAGCAGGCGCACAGGATGCACTCGTACAAGCCGTCGATTTTCTCGCGCTCGCCGGGGCTTTGCAGCCACTCGGTCTGGGGTTCCGGCGTTGCTGTCTGGAGCCACGGCTCGATCGAGCGATACTGGGCGTAGAAGGTTGTCAGGTCCGGCACGAGATCTTTGATCACAGGCATGTGCGGCAGCGGTGCAACCGTGATCACGCCGGAAATTTCGTCCAGGCCCTTGGTGCAGGCCAGCGTGTTGCGCCCATCTATGTTCATTGCGCAGGAACCGCACACGCCTTCGCGGCACGACCGGCGGAAGGTCAGCGTCGAGTCGATCTCGTTCTTGATGGCGATGAGCGCGTCCAGCACCATCGGGCCGCACCGGTCGAGATCGACCTTGAAGGTGTCCCAGCGCGGATTGCCGCCATTGTCCGGATCATAGCGATATACTTTGAAGGTGCGGGTGCGTTTGGCCCCGTCTGGTTTGGGATGGGTCACCCCCTTGGCGACCTGCGACCCCTTCGGCAGCGTCAGCTGAACCATGCCACTCCTACCCTCACGCTCTGTCCCGCGCAGCGCCCTCGACAGGTGTTGCTGCGCCGCCATACCAATTGATGTTGCGGGTAAGCCACATGACCAGGGCCAGCACCGCAAACACAGTTACAGCCCCGACCAACAACGCGTCGTCCTCCCGCGTCAAGAGGACATACAGCAGTGCGTAAACAAACGCGAAAATCACGCCGGCCTGAATGCCTTTGGCGGGGCTTTTGAACACTGCCGCAGCGTAAGCTGCGCTGACAAGGACTGTCGCGCCTGCCGCAAGGGTGAAGGCCCCATCGAAGCCGATCCTTTCCGCCAGTGCCAGAAGCAGCAGATAGAACACGCAGTGCGCCAGGCCGACGAGCAGGTACTGCGCTGCGTGGGCGCGACGGTTCGACCTGGCTTCGAACATGAAATAGCTCAGAAACAAAACGCCGATGAACATCAGCGCGTATTTGAGGGCCCTGTCTACGCCGACATAGACGTCCTTGGTGTCCAGCAGCGACACGGCGAAGGTTTTGTCGGCCAGGGCGGGAATGGTCACATCCTGGTCGAGGACGCCGGCCTTGGGAAGGCCGCGCGCCAGATAGGTGGCCCGCCAATCGGACGTGAATTGCCCAGGCGCCGTTCTGGTCCAGGCGCCGTCGGCCGTCTCGCCTCTGCCTGACGGCGTCCCGCGGCGCAGCGGCGGGAATGCGCCTATGAAGGCCGGATCATCCCAGTCGCCTCGGATTGAGGCGCTTGTGTCATTGGCGAAGGCGGCGACGGCCAAGGCGTCTGCGCCAGCGAGCTTCATCGCAATCCGGGCGGTGAATGCACTGCGTGGACCCGCGCGGTCCCCGAGACGCACTTCCATGGCCTGCAGCCCGGCGCCGCTCTGCGCGGCGTCCCGCGCCACCTGCGCTTCCTGAGCGCCAACGCCGGGCGCAGCGCTCAGCGCCTGGTCGCTGGCCGGTTCGAAGGCGCGGGCCGGCGCATCCGGCAGGTTCACGTTGATGACGTCGCGCGCGCCGCGCAGGTCGGACACCCACATGACGATCCGCGCCTCTTGCCAGTCCAGGACATTTCCTGGATCGAGCGCCTCACGGGCTTTGGCGATGTCGAAGGCTGCGCTGATGGCGATGTCGGCTGTGTAGACAGGAACCCGGTAGACTGACCGGGCGCGCAGGTCGGTGTGGAGCACTGCGGAGACGGTCCCGGTTTCTGCGAAAATCACGGTGCGCCCGCGCTCCAGCTCAGTGCGTCGCACGCGGCGCGTCGAGCCGTCGGGCTGGGGTATGATCTCGGTTAGCGTGCTCGCCTGGGTATGGGGAACGACGAGCACCGGGCCGATCAGCGTCTGGCGACCGCCCTGCACAGCGCCGATCTGCGTGCGCACCCCTGCGGCCGCGGCCGCGCGCTCGCGCACGATGTCATTCACCAGCATCGCCGGGATGCTCATCAGCAGCGCGAGCGCGCATACGAGCAGGAATTTCAGACCCATAGAGCGGGCAGGGAACAGGCGCGGAAGCGCAAAGGCGATGCGTTGTTCAGTTTTTTGCTCAGGTCCCTGCTGGGATCCGTGCTGGAATCCTGGCTGGGATCCTGGCTCTGGCCGCTTGTCAGGCAGCTGCCTGCTGTCATCGCTGAGCGGTGCGTCGTCCATGCGCGTTCCTTTGGTCGTGGAAGGGTTGCGCGCCAATGGGGCGGAAACAAGTGCGCCCGGGTTGCGACCAGTGCGATCCTGGCGCGCCAGGCGCCATTTCGGCGCCACCGGTTCGGAAATCGGTGTGGAATCGTCTACAGTGGCGTGATGGCGAACAAAGCAGGACCGGAAATCGACCGTCTGATCACGCTGCTGGCGAAGGTGCCTGGCCTTGGGCCGCGTTCGGCGCGCCGCGCTGCGCTCCAACTGCTCAAGAAGCGGGAAGCCCTGATGAAACCGCTCGCCGAGGCCATGGCGACCGCGGCGGATCGGGTGACCGCCTGCAGCGTGTGCGGGGCCCTCGATACGGTCGATCCATGCGGCGTCTGCCAGGCCCCCGGACGCGATGACAGCGTGATCTGTGTGGTGGAGGACGTCGCCGATTTGTGGGCGATGGAGCGGGCTGGGGCTTATCGTGGGCGCTACCATGTCCTTGGCGGGGTGCTGTCTGCGCTCGACGGTGTGCGCCCGGAGACGCTGCGCATTCCCAGGTTGATTGAGCGGGCGGGCGCGCCGGGCGTGCGCGAAGTGATCCTGGCGATGAACGCAACGATCGATGGTCAATCCACCGCCCACTATCTTGTTGAGGCGCTGAAGCATCTGCCGATCGCCGTGACCCGGCTGGCGAGCGGGGTCCCCGTCGGCGGTGAGCTTGATCATCTTGACGATGGCACGATCCAGGCTGCGCTGATGAGCCGG
>JBILMQ010000333.1:0-3604 GCA_044375455.1 Caulobacterales bacterium
TCAGCGTTTCATTGGACATGTTCCCGGAGACGCAGACTGCCCGTGTCTCAGGCCGCTATCGGCTGGACAACCCAACCGGCGCTGCGATCAGTGAAGTGTTCATCACAGTGCCAAGCTTAAAACCAGGTGCTGTCAAGGTTCTGCTACTCGATGGCGCGACCGAGATTCCGCTCGATCCAAAAGCTGAAAATCTCGACAATGAAAATGTGCGCCTCTTTCGTTTTTCACCCGCGCTTGCGCCTGGCGCGTCCACGAACCTGGCTTTTGATCTTGTGACCCTGCCGCCGCAGATCGGATACGGCTCTCCAATTCTGCGGAATGGAACTTTCGTTAACGGCCAGCAACTGATGCCAAGCATCGGGCTGGTTGATTTCCGGCTTCGCGACAAGGACGTACGCCGCAAACGGGGGCTTCCCGAACTCGAGCGTCTGCCGGAGCGCGAAGACATGGCTGCGCGCAAGTTCAATTTTTTCGATCGAAATTCGGATTACGTGACGTTTCGAGCATCCTTCTGCACGGCGCCGGATCAGATCCCGATTGCGCCGGGACGGATGGTGCGCAGCTATGAAAAGAATGGGCGCGCTTGCCGAGATTATGCGCCCATTGAGCCGATTGCGAATTTCTTTGCCTTCGTGTCGGCGCGATACGCGGTGAAGCGGGACGCGTGGAACGGCCCGAACGGAGAGCGCGTGCCGGTTGAGATCTACTATCATGCGCCGCATGCGTTTAACGTTGATCTCATGCTTGAGGCGATGAAAAAGTCCCTTTCACACTATACACGGGCGTTTGGCCCGTATCAGTACAGCGACTTGCGCATTATGGAGTTTCCCTATGCGGACTTTGCCCAGTCATTCGCAGGCACAATTCCATTTTCGGAAAATATCGGCTTCATCCGTGATCCCGGAGACCCGAAAGACGCCAAGCGGATCGATCTGGCGACTTATGTCACCATGCACGAGATCGCGCACCAGTGGTTCGGCCATCAGATTGTGCCGAGCCATACCAAAGGCTTCAATGTCCTGTCTGAGGGGCTGACCGAGCATGCTGCGATGAGCGCCTATGAGGAAGCGTATGGCTGGGCCACTGCGCGTCGGCTCGTCGAAAGACGGTCCATGGAAGGCTACCTCACGTCGCGCACGATGGATTCTGAGGATGAACCCCCCCTTGGTCTTGCTGAGGGTCAGCAATATCTCGACTACAACAAATCCGCCTGGGTGTTCTGGGGCCTGCGACAGACCATGGGGGCGGACCGGGTAAACGCTGCCCTGCGCCAGCTGTTGAACCAGTACGGTCGCAAAGGCCCGCCCTATCCCACGACGCTCGACCTCGTCGCCGCCCTGCGCGCGGAGGCCGGGCCGCAGTGGGCCCAGCTGATCACCGATTATTTTGACCGAATCACGCTGTGGGACCTCGCACTGGGAGCGGAGGACGTCGCGCTGACGCGATCCGGGGAGGGATGGATCGCCGACATCCGGTTCACCGCAGACAAGCTCGTCGCCGCGCAAGAGACTGGCGAGGAAATCTCTGTTCTGAAGCAGGGCGAAGCCCTGAACGAGTGGGTCGAAATCGGCTTTTACGAGAAGGACCCCAAGGAGACGATGGGCGCCGAGTGGATGCGGATTGAGCGGGTGCGCGTGACCGCGCAGGAGGGGCGAGTGCGGATCCACTTGGCGCGCAAGCCTGCCTTTGTCGTGCTTGACCCGCGCCGCATTCTCATTGAACGCAACGTGAAGGACAATGTCGCTGAGTTGAGAGATGCGGCCTGATCGCCCTCAACAGCGCATCCCCGCCGCCCAGGCGCTGGCGGCGACGACACCGCTCTTGCACAAAACCTCTGGGGTTTTAGTGTCCGCGATCTGGCAGGCGTGTTTCCCCGGGCCAGCGCAGGTGCGCCGACAAACCGCCGAGGTCACTGCGCTTGGTAACGGCGCGCCCAACGGCGTCAGCGCAAGGTTGCAGGCAATGGCGAGGCCGAGGCGTTGCCCGGCGCCCCGCTGAGCCGGCCACACGCCGCGTTGAATGGCCGCCGACATCTGTTCCTGGGCTCTTGTGCTTCTGGCGTATTCTGTTCCGGGTCTGTTTCCGGGCGGTTATCGTCGATCCACATACGGAGCCCTTCAGCGTGCTGACACGTCGTGATGCGCACCCGCGAGCTGGCAAGCGTGGCTCTCTTGACTCTGTTATCGATCGGGGCGCCTGCCTTCTGCTCCCATCGGCGTTGTCGCCTGGCCATCGGCAGCGCGCACCAGGCGTGTCGGCAGGGCGGCGGCGGCGCGCCGTCTGTCGCAGAGCTTTGTCGGGTCGCGGTGCAGGTCCAATATCCGTAACAGGCCATGTGCGGCGCACCGGGCCGAGGTGCATCCGCGCTGGGTCGTTCATCCGCGGCCTTGATGGCGAACAGTCTGACCAAGGCGTGATTTGACGATTGGTGGACAAGCAAGTATCGCCGCCTGCTCGGGATAAGAGCACTGAAGGGCGCGACCCATGACGGGCGCAAAGCAGATCCGGCGCGCGCTCACGCTCGCCATCGCCGCGAGCCTCGCCGCCCCGGCCCTCGCGGGTGAGCAAGCCTGGAGACTTCGCGAAAGCCTCGGCTTGCCCGATTGGCTGAGCGTCGCCGGTGAAGTGCGCGCGCGCTATGAGACGCTTGGCGGCCAGTTCCGATCCGGTGGCGGCGGAGGCGATCAAATTCTTGTGCTGCGCAGCCTTGCCTTGGTTGAAGCCGATGCAGGCGCGCTCGCGCTCGGCGTTGAATTCCAGGATAGTCGCGCCTACCTCGATGATCCTGGGACGCCGCTTTCACCCAGCGTCGTCAATCCACTTGACGTTCTGCAGGCCTATATCCGGTTCGATTTTCAAGATCCGCCCGGCTTTGAGGAGGCAAGCCTTACCCTGGGGCGGCAGACCCTTTCGATTGGCAGTCAGCGTGTTCTCGAGCGCGTCGACATGGCGAACGTTATCTCAAGCTTCTCTGGTCTTTATTGGCGCGGTATTACAACGCATGGGGATGAAGTTCACGTCACGGCTTTCGTCCCTACTGCACGACTGCCGGATGATCGTGCATCCATAGATGATAATCGGCTGTCTGGTGATGAAGAGCAGTGGGGCCGAACGGGTTGGGGCCTCCACTGGCGCGACAGGAATTTCGCCGACGTCAGAGATCTTTGGGCGGAACTGTATGTTTACGGTCTTCATGAACAAGACGCCAGCAGCGCCCCCACGCCCAATCGGGACTACCTGCAACCGGGTGTGCGGCTGTGGCGCGCCGCAAGCCCCGGGGTGGTTGACTTCGAGGTCGAGGCTGCGCGCCGCACCGGATCGCGCCGCCAGTCCAGCGCGCCGGGCGACATCACGGATCTCAAGGTCGACGCCGCGATGCTCTATGCTCACGCCGGTTTTACCTTTGACCATCCCTGGCGGCCGCGGATCGCGCTGGATTATTATTATGCCAGCGGCGACAGTGATCCCCTCGACGGCCGCTACGAGCAGTTCGAACGGCTGTTCGGATCGCGCCGCACCGATCTCGGCAACACGGGCATTCACGGGCCTCTCACGCCCGCGAACATCAACGCACCGGGCTGGCGCATTGAGATTGCGCCCGGCG
>JBILMQ010000088.1:0-12080 GCA_044375455.1 Caulobacterales bacterium
GGCCTCGCCAAATCGGACAGTCCGCCGCTGCGCCCCTGCGGGGTTGCGTGGGCATGTGACCCTGCGCAGGGCGCGGGCGCGGCAGGCGCAGACCCGCCTCGGCGATGCCGCTCACAAGAAAGCCACAAACCCCCGCGAGGAGACTGCCGCCGGCGGCTGACCGGTGGTCAAACAGCGGCGCCGTTCATGTTGATCTGGATCCTGCGGGCGGTGTTTTACGCCAGCGCCTGTGTGGCGGCTGCCGGCATGTGGATGCAGACAAGCGATCTGCCAGACCTTGTCGTGCTGCTGCCGGACAAGGTCTGGCATGCGGCGATCTATGCGGGTCTGACGCTGCTGGCGCGCCTGGCTTATCCACAATCGGCGCTGTGGCGGGTGGCGGCCGGCGTGCTTATGTTCAGCATCGGCGTCGAACTCGGCCAGGGCGTTGGCGCAACTGGCCGGCAGGTCGATGCGCTCGACACCCTGGCAAATCTGGCGGGCGTCCTGGCTGGCGCGGCGCTCGGCGGCGCGCTGCTCTGGGGGTGGCGGCGGGCCCGCAAAGCTGGCGCGCAACACGGCTAGGTTGGTATCTGGCTGTGCGGCGGCGCGTGGGGCAGTCCGGACAGGCGAGCCCCATGCGTGTAACGCCCGGCAGTGGGTCGAGCATCACTGGCTGGACAAGGGGGGCGGCAGGCGCCAACGCCCGGGCTGGTCTGCGCGCGACGCGCCTGCGAAATTTGGCCGCAGCCGCCAGGGGTGGCGGGGTCGGTGAGCGGCACGCAATCGGTCAGCGCGCACGCGCCTGCTGCGCGACAGAGCAAGGCTGGGATGCGCAGCGCCTGCTGCCCAAAAAGCGAAAACCTGCCGCAGGATGGGTGGTTTGCCGCACCGCAGCGCGTCCAGGCTCTGCATCCCTCCGGCAGCGGCGCCGGCGCGTCCGGGCGCGATGCCGTTCGGCTCCAGATCCAGGGGGCTGCGTGCCGAAAACAGGTGCGCCCAGGCGCAAGTTTGCGCCACGCGATGCCTGCCGCGCGGTCTTCGCGCAGCAGACCACTTGCCAAAGCGCGCACCTCCTCGTTTATGTCGGGAGATCTCAACGGCGCTTGTTTTTGGTTGTAATATGGCGCGATATGTTATCTTAAGTTGTATCGCGCAGTCTCTTTGATTGGAGCAGTCTGTCGAGGATCCCCATGGCGTTTGACGTTTCGAGCACTGGTCCAGGCGGACAGGGCGGCGCGCCTGAGCGAACCGACCGCTGGTATGCGGTGCGCGCCTATCCCCGCAAGGAAGCCTTTGCCAAACTGCATCTGGAGCGGCAGGGCTTCGCATCATTTTTGCCGCTGGGCCCGGCGCCCATCAAAAAGTCCCGCACGGCGCCGTCGGGGCCGCGGCCGTTCTTCCCGAGCTATCTGTTTGTCAAATTCAATCCGGCGCGCGACCGCTGGCTGTCGATCAACTCGACCTTTGGCGTCATTCGTCTGGTGCAATTCGGCGAGTATCCGTCACCGGCGCCGGACGGATTTGTCGAGGCATTGATGGCGCGCACCAGCCCGGACGGGGTGATTGGTTTTGCCGATCCGCTGACCCCCGGGGATCAGGTGCGGGTTCTGGGGGGGCCGTTCGACTCGGCGATCGGCACGTTCGAGCGGCTGGAGCCGCTCGACCGGGTGACGGTCCTGTTGTCGTTCCTGGCGCGCGAGGTGCGGGTCTCTCTGGCGCGCGGGGCGGTCATCGCCGTCAAGGGCGCAGAGGACCGGCCGGGATGACCACTGCCTTGGCGGCCAGGAAAGGGTGCTGAAGCGGGCGCGCGCGCAGGACCTGGCTCAACCGGTGCGCCGCAGGGCGCAGTTGGGCCAGCCGATCCGGCCAGCGGGCTGAGGAGGGTGGCGTGTGGCGCGTCCGGCCGGGCATGAAGGGCTCAAGCGGCCAGCCAGCATTGGGCCAGCCAGCATTGGCCCGGCGCGTTTTGGCGGGGTGCGCGCGTGGCGTTGGCCACAACACGCCAGGACCGGCCGCTCGCCGGTGCACAGGTCGTCTTCGGATGGCGGCTTGGTACGATGAGGGGCCGGTCCGATGAGGGCCGGTCCGTTGAGGGGACGATGCTGTGGGACTGAACGAGCTGGTGTCGGCAGAACTCGCCGCGCGAACGGCGCACCCCCCAGACCAGTCTTGGGGTCTTCTGCGCGCGCTCTACCGGCTGCTTGGCAGGATCCGCTTTCAGCTGGCCGGCGGGCTCCTGGTAGGCGTGTTGCTGCCCTCGCTGATCCGGTGGGGTCTGGATTTCTGGCCGGACGGCGCGGCGAGCTATGACACCTCGATCGTCGGCACAACGATCGCGGTCCTCTTTGGCTATCTCATCTTCCGTAAGCTGACTGTCTTTCCGGGCATCCGGGCGACCGGCTATGTGGTCCCGGCCTTTCTGATTGCCTATGCCCTTGTCGTCGCGATCTTCTTCATGCTGCGCCTGGAGTACAGCCGCTACCAGTTTCTTGCGAGCTTCCTGCTCACGATCGGATTTTTCACGCTGATCTTTCAGCTCGCCCGGCGGGCGCAGCGCCCGGTCCTGTCGCTGATCCCGCTCGGCGAGACAGCCTTGCTGAAGGAGATATCGCTGGTGTCCTGGCGGGTGCTGGAGAGCCCCGACGGGCAAGGCGACATGAGCCCCGTGGTCGCCGATCTGAGCATCGATCTGCCTGACGACTGGGAGCGCTTCGTGGCTGATTGCGTGCTGTCGGGCCGCCAGGTCTACAACGCCCGCCACGTGATGGAATCGCTGTCCGGGCGGGTGCAGATCCAGCATCTGTCAGAAAACACCTTCGGCTCGCTGACGCCCGGCCTGCTTTATGACTCGGCCAAGCGCTATGTCGACTTTTTGCTCGCCGTGCTGGCGCTGGCGTTTCTGTGGCCGCTGCTGGTTCTGGTTGCGATCGCCATCAGGCTGGAAAGCCCGGGTCCCGCCATTTTCCGGCAGGTGCGCATGGGCTATCGCGGCAAGACCTTCTCCATGTGGAAGTTTCGCTCGATGCGTGAACTCACCGATCCAAAGCTTGGCGAGGCGGACGGTGATCTGCGCAAGCACGAAGCCAACCGCATCACCCGGATCGGCTCTTTCATCCGTCGGCTGAGGCTCGACGAGTTGCCGCAGCTCGTCAACATCCTCAAGGGCGAGATGAGCTGGATCGGTCCGCGCCCCGAGGCCCTGGAACTGTCGCGCTGGTATGAGTCGAAGATCCCGTTCTACCGCTATCGCCACGTGGTGCGCCCAGGGCTCACCGGCTGGGCGCAGGTCAACCAGGGCCATGTGGTGGGCGTGGAGGACGCTGACCGCAAGCTGCAATACGACTTCTTTTACGTCAAACACTTCTCGCTCTGGCTTGACATGCTGGTGCTGCTGCGCACGGTGCGGGTCATCCTGACAGGTGACGGCGCGCGCTGAGCACCTGCGCCTGATCCAGCGCAGGCGGGACGCGCCTGCGCGGACCCGGTCAGGCCCAATCAAACAGGCTCAATCCAACAGGCCCCGTCACGTGGGTCTCGTCAAACAGGGCATGTCAAACAGGGCATGTCAAACAGGGCATGTCAAACAGGGCAATTCAAACGCGGGCGCGCCGCCTCCCCGTGTCTCACCCTGATCTCTATGGGCCGCCAGATCAGTCGAGGCACGCAGCCAGAAACATGGCCCCGAGGTCGGTAAAGCCGATGACGCCGCGGTCAAACGAAAAGCCGCCGGTCTGTGGCCTGGCGGCGACCAGTTTGCGCACAAACGGGCGCCTGGAGATCGCACCATAGGGGGCGTCATCCGCTTGCAGGCCGGGCGGACGCGCGACGAGGCCGAGGCGCATGAGATTGTCGACATATTGGGCCAAATTCTCAGGCGTCTCGCAGACCCCGGCGAGTTTGGCTGAGACGATATGGCGTGCACAAGACTCAATCTGGCCGCTCTTGCTCTGGCGCACCAGGTCGGCGACCGGGGTAAAGCGGCCGCGCGGGGGCAGCGCACGCAGGAAGGAGACCTCGTCGCGGCTGAGCTGGCGCAGCAGATCAACATAGGCCGGCAGCAGCAGACGCGCCCGTTTGACGTCCATGGCGCTTGCGATGAGGCTGCAAAACTCGGCGCGCAGTGCGGTCGAGGCCATGGCGGCGACGGCGGGCGCGAAGATATCTGTCCGCGGTTCGCACAGCATGTCCTCTGCCGTATCGCGCCGGCGCAGGGCTGCGATGACACCGGTGCGGATGACGTCGCCGATGGCGTTCGCGCTCAATGCAACGCCAGCGGCGCGTGCGGCGGTCTGGTCGACGAAGTCGCGGGCGCTGCGCCGGGGGCGGACGGAAGCTGCGCGCCGGTTGGCGTGCAGAGCCTCAAGTCTCTCTCCGGCGATGTCGGCGTCATAGACCAAAGCGCCCCCCATGGCCGCGCGCGCCGCGCGCAGGAGGTCTGGAGGGCCTGAATGATCTGCCGCCATGGCGCTTGCACACCTCAACCTCTCAGCGAGCAAGCCGCTCAGAACGATCTAAGATTAGTAGTTGTGTCATCTACTGCGGCAAGGAACAATCACAAAACGCGATGTTTTGCCGGCCCCGCGCGTCGGGATCAGAGCCGTTCGCCTGGTCTGGGCGCAGGCGCGCCAGGCCCAACGTCCCGCGGGCTCGCCCGGACGCCGGGAGCCAGACGCAGCGCCCCGCAGGATCGTGACGCGGACGGGACGAGGCTGGGCCCTCCTCCAGGCGCAGCCTGGCTTCATCCCACACGAGTGGCGGGCGGTCACCGGCGAACCACATCGGCGGGCGGCGTCGACGCCGCCGGCCGCCTCAGGCCTCGGGCGGCCAGACGGCGGCCGGCCCCGTGCTGGTCAAGAAGCCGCGGTCCGGTCCGTCGATCCACATCGCCGTGAGCCTGCCGGAGCGATAGGCGCCGGTGTCAATGCCAATGCGGTTGGAGCGCGCCTCAACCTCATCACTGATCGAGTGGCCATGGACGATCATGGCGCCGTGATAGGCCGGGCTCGCCAGGAACTCCTTGCGGATCCAGCGCAGATCGGCGGGGTCCTGGGCGTCGAGGGGGACGCCGGGACGCACGCCCGCGTGGACGAGCAGGTAATCGCCGAACCGCACGCTGTCGATGAAGCCATCCAGAAAGATCAGATGGCTCGACGGTATCTTGAGCTCCAGTGCGTGCGCGATCATGTCGGGCGGCGCAGCGATCAGCCCGCCGACCTCAACGCCGTAACTCTGGGCGCATTGCAGACCGCCATAGCTCATCCATTCGGGCAGGCGCGAAGGATTGCCGCGCATCGCCTCGACGAGCAGATCCTCATGATTGCCCTTCACGAAGACAAACCGGGCGTCGATCGGCGCTTTGCCGCGCAGGCGCTCGATCACCCCGCGGGATTCTGGTCCGCGGTCAATCAGATCGCCCAACAGGACGACGAAGCGGTTTTCCGGGGCGATGTCGCGGCTGTGGGCGTCGATCTGGCCGAGGAGGTCATCGAGCAGGTCGAGCCGGCCATGCACATCGCCGATGGCATAGAGCCGCTTGCCGGGCGCGCCGCATGCTGGCGCCGGCGCCTCGTCAGGCGCGCCTTTCTTGCCAAACAATTTTGCAAACATGCGCGCACCATAGCGGCTTCATCGACCTGCGCCCAGAGAGCAACAGCGGAGACCAACGCTGGCGACCAACATTGGCGACCAACATTGGCGACCAACACTGGCCCCGCCATGGCGTCGTGCGACGGGCCTCCTATTCGTCCAAAAAAATGGCCTCGATCGGCAGGGCGAACAAGCGCGCGAGCTTGAACGCCAGCGGCAGCGAGGGATCATATTTGCCGGTTTCGAGCGCGTTGACGGTCTGACGCGACACATCCAGAGCCTCCGCAAGGTCCGCCTGGCTCCAGTTGCGCTCGGCGCGCAGCACTTTCAGGCGGTTCTTCATGCGGGCCTCGCCGCCGCGGCCGCGCTGATCCGGATCTGGATGATCACCATGATGACGATCTGCAGCACCATCAGAAACAGCACGCACTCATAGGCAGAAAAGGCCGGTATGAGGCCAAGCGCCTCAAGCATCGCCCACACCAGCAGCACCGGCGTCAGGATGATGGCTGACCACGCATAGGCATCCATCACCATGCGCCGCTCCAGCTCGTCAAAGCCGCGCCACAGGCTGAGCGAAGACACGCCAAACAGACCGGTCCCGCCCAGCGCCAGCGCGGCAAACCCAAGCTGTGCAGCGGTTGACGGCGCCAGCGCGGCGTGGGCAAGCAGCAGGCCGCCGAGCGCGACCGCCTGACCAAGCCAGCCGAACGCGCCCCACCAGGAGCGGCGCAGGTCGCGGCCGCGCAGGTCGCGCACGGCCTCCTCGGCGTCGCTCGCCTCTGCATCGGCCTTCTCAAGGGCCTCTTTGACCGCCCGCGCGACCGGTTGTCCGAACACGGCGATCGCCAGCGCCAGAGCCCAGTTTATCACGGACACAAGGATCAGGATCAGCGCCGTCTGGTCGGCCAGGGTCGCCTGGCGCAAGGGCCCCGCCCAGGCGATCGCCGCCGCCAGGCGGGCAAACAGATCGAGCGTCACCGACATCGCCCCGACAAGGCCCCCCAGGCCGATCAGGATCGCGATGCCCGCCGCCGGCGGCGCGGCCCGCATCAGCGGCGGTCCGATCCACAGCGCCAGCCACAGAGTGGCGCCTGGAATGGCATAGGCCGCGAGCCCGGCCGTCAGGCCGGACAGGCCCATCGCTGATGTCAGGTCGAGGCCGAGTTCTGAGGGTTGGCTGAGCGCCAGGATGATGCCGACGGCGAGGGTCTTCCACAGCAGTTTTGTGCGTCTGGACGGCGGCCCGGACAGCTCTGTGGCCCGGTAAGTGCGAGTCATGGTGTCATGCTTCCTATTCAAAATGACAAGTGAGGTTTACATTGCGGCGGCACAAAGTCAAGGGGGCTTTACAGGTTGGCCTGAGAGGCCGGGCCTGAGAGACCGGAGTTGAGAGGCCGGGGGTGAGAGGCCGGACTATACAGGCCGTGCGGGGCAGACGGATGGGCGCCTCGCCGAGGGCGCCGATGACGGCTGCCCGGCGCGCCATGCCCGGCGGTTGCGCGCGCGTGATCGGCCGCAGGCGGGCGCGGGCCAGCGATCGATATCGCGGATTGATCAAATACCGGCGATCGAATTGCGTTTGATCAAAACGCCTGCGCGGATCAGCCAGCACTCAGCGGCTCCATCGTTGAGACGTCATGCGGCCTGCGGAGCGACACGCCATGAGCAGCACATCAGGATGCCCCGTCACCGGCGGGGCCGTTGCGGCGGGAACGCGGTCCAACCGGGACTGGTGGCCCAACGCACTCAATCTCGACATCCTCGCCCAGCACGACGCCAAGACGGACCCGCTTGGCCCGGGCTTCGATTACCGCGTCGCGGTGCGCAGCCTTGACGTCGCCGGCCTCAAGGCTGATCTGACGGCGCTCCTGCGCGACAGCCAGGACTGGTGGCCGGCGGACTGGGGCCATTATGGCGGCCTGATGATCCGCCTTGCGTGGCATTCGGCGGGAACCTATCGCACTGCGGATGGGCGCGGCGGGGCGCGCGCCGGCGATATCCGCTTCGCGCCGCTCAATTCGTGGCCGGACAACGCCAGCCTCGACAAGGCGCGCCGCCTGTTGTGGCCGATCAAGAAAAAGTATGGCAACGCGCTGTCCTGGGCGGACCTGATCATTCTCGCAGGCACGCGCGCCTACGAAGACATGGGGCTGAAAACCTTCGGCTTCGCCTTTGGGCGCGCGGACATTTGGGGGCCCAGGCAGGACGTCAACTGGGGCGCGGAGACACATTGGACGCCGCCCTCGCAGACACGCTACGCCGATGTCGACATGGCGCACACTCTCGCCCGGCCCCTCGCCGCTGTGCAGATGGGCCTCATCTACGTCAATCCGGAAGGGGTCAACGGCGTGCCCGATCCGCTGCGCACCGCTGCCCATGTGCGCGAGACCTTTGCGCGCATGGCGATGAATGATGAGGAGACCGTCGCGTTGACCGCAGGCGGCCACACCGTCGGCAAGGCGCACGGCGCCGGCAGAGCCGATGCGCTCGGCCCGGAACCGGAAGGCGCGGCGATCGAACACCAGGGCCTCGGCTGGTCAAACCCGCACCATCACGGCAAGGCGAACCAGGCCATGACCTCCGGCCTGGAAGGCGCCTGGACGACCCATCCGACCGTGTTCGACATGGGCTATTTCGAGCTGTTGTTCGGCTATGACTGGGAACTCGCCAAGAGCCCGGCCGGGGCCAATCAATGGCGCCCGATCGGCATCAGGCCGGAGCATATGCCGGCGGATGCCAGCGACCCCTCGGTGCGTCAGATGCCGATGATGACCGATGCGGACATGGCGTTGAAGATGGACCCGGCCTACCGCGCGATCTGCGAGAAATTCATTGCCGATCCGGGCTGTTTCAAGGACGCCTTCGCCCGCGCCTGGTTCAAGCTCACCCATCGCGACATGGGCCCGAAGACGCGCTATCTCGGCCCGGATGCCCCCGATGAGGATCTGATCTGGCAGGATCCGATCCCGGCAGGACCGACCCGCTATGACATCGCCGCCGTCAAGGCGCGCATTGCGGCGAGCGGTCTGTCGGTCGGCGCGCTGGTTGCAACCGCCTGGGACAGCGCGCGCACGTTCCGCGCGTCGGACCTGCGCGGCGGCGCCAATGGCGCGCGCATCCGCCTCGCTCCGCTCAAGGACTGGCAGGGCAATGAGCCGGACCGTCTTGCCCGGGTGCTGGGCGTTCTGGCGCCGATCGCCCGGGAGTTCGGCGCGAGCCTTGCCGATGTCATTGTGCTGGCCGGCGCCGTCGGCGTGGAACAGGCCGCCAAGGCGGCCGGCTTCACTGTCGAAGCGCCCTTCCAGGCGGGACGCGGCGACGCGCTGCCTGAGCACACCGACGCGGCTTCCTTCAGCGTTCTGGAGCCGGTCCATGACGGCTTTCGCAACTGGCTGCGCGGCGACATGACAGCCCCTGCGGAAGAGCTGCTGCTCGACCGCGCCCAGCTCCTCGGCCTGACGGCGCCTGAGATGACGGTTCTGGTCGGCGGCCTGCGCGTCATCGGCGCCAATTACGCCGGCGCACCCCACGGGGTGTTTACGCAGCGCCCCGGCGCTCTGACGACGGATTTTTTCGTGACGTTGACCGACATGGCCTATGAATGGGTTCCCACGGGCAGGAACAGCTATGACATCAAGGCGCGCAAGACCGGCGCTGTCTGCTGGACGGCGACCCGGGTCGATCTCGTCTTCGGGTCGAATGCGGTGCTGCGCGCCTATGCTGAGGTGTACGCCCAGGACGACAATCAGGAGAAGTTCGTCACGGACTTTGTGGCTGCCTGGACCAAGGTGATGAACAACGACCGGTTCGATCTCGCCTGACACGCGCCGCCGAGCCGGACGCGCGCACCCGCCGCGTGCGGGCCCCACCGGCGGCTGTCTCCCGCAACCTCCCTGCCAAGGGGCCTGGACTTGGCCGCCTGCCGTGGCGATTGAACGCGCCGGACCTGGCGCCCGGGCTTCACGTCAGGCTCTGGCGCCGGCATCCGCACCGCCTGCGCCGTGACGGCGACCTCTGATCTGGCCACACTCAGCGCCCCGATCGCCGTCAGGCGTCAGACGCACCGACGGAGCCCGGCGCATCCGTCGTATAAGAGAGCGTCATTGCCCGACAGCCGCCCTGGGAGAAGCCGTCGATGTCGCTTCGAGACGCCGCCATCGCCGCCGGCCGGTTCGGTTACGGCGCCCGCCCCGGCGAACTTGCCGAGATCGCCAGCGATCCGCGCGGCTGGATCAAGGCCCAGCTGACACCGGAGCGCGCGCCCCCGGCCGTGATCGCGGCCTTGCCGCCGGCCGAGGACGATCTGTGGGCGTTTGGCCGCTGGCTTATCGAAACGCGAAGGAACGCCGCCAAGGCCGCGCCGGATGGGCGCGCGCCGTACGGCCCGGCAGGGCCGGACCGGCTGGACGACGCCACGCAGGCGCCTGGGGCGCGCGCACGCGGGGCGTCAGGCGCTGCCCCCGACGGCGCCATGACCGCGGAGGGCGCAGGCGTGGAGGAGGCCTTCGTGCGCTCCTTCCGCACACGCACAAGCCGTGCGGCCCTCGCCCGCCTTGAGGCGGCGGTCGCGTCCGAGCGGCCGGTCTATGAGCGGTTGATCCATTTCTGGAGCAACCACTTCACGGTGTCGGCTGCCAAACCCGCCGCGGTCGCCCTGCCCCCGTCCTTTGAGCACGATGTCGTGCGCCCGCGCGCCGCAGGCCGCTTCGCCGACATGCTGCTGGCCTCCAGCAAGCACCCCGGTATGCTGGTCTATCTCGACAACTGGCAATCCGTCGGACCGAATTCGCCGGTCGGCCTCGCAGCTGCGCGGGGCCCGGCGCCGGGCCCAGGGCCGGGCCCAGGGCCGGGCCCGGACGGCCCGGCCAGGGCCCGGCGCGGGACCGGCCTCAATGAAAACCTGGCCCGCGAGATCCTCGAGCTGCACACGCTCGGCGTGGATGGCGGCTATCGCCAGAGCGATGTCCTGGCGCTTGCCAAGATCATCACCGGCTGGACCTATGACCGCTCCAACGTGGCGGCCTTCATGTCGGGCGCGCCTGGCGTGCGCAGCGGCGCGCAGCTGTTCGCATTTGCCGCGCGCGCCCATGAACCAGGAGCAAAGACCCTGCTCGGCAGGACCTATGCCGAGGACGGACTGGCGCAGGGCGAAGCTGCACTCGCGGATCTGGCCCGCCACCCTGCGACCGCCCGCTTTCTTGCCGCCAAGCTGGCGCGCCATTACATCGGCGATGACCCGCCGCCGGCCGCCGTCGCGCGGATCGCACAGCGGTTTTGCGACAGTGACGGCGACATCGCCGAGACGATGGCCGCCTTGGTCGACAGCCCGGAGACCTGGGCCGGCGCCTTCGCCAAATACAAGCGTCCCGAGGAATATGCGATCAGCGTGGCGCGCGCGCTTGCCGCCAACACGCCCGGGCTGGACAGGCCCGGATTGGGTTTGCCCCAACCGGGTTTGCCCCAACCGGGTTTACTCGGGCGGGCCGGTCCACAGGTGCTGCAGTCGGTCTCTGCGATGGGGCAACGCATTTACAGGGCGCCCGGACCGGACGGCTGGGCGGATGTCGAGGCGGCCTGGCTCAACGCCGACATGATCTGGAAACGGATTGAATTCGCCAATGGCGTTGCGCGGCGCGCCGCGCGCGCGGACATCGATCCGCGCGCCATTGCAGACGCGACGCTCGGGCCTCTTGTCAGCACCGCCACGCGTGAGGCCATTGCGCGTGCGGAAAGCCCTGCCCAGGGCCTCACCCTGCTGCTCGCCTCGCCTGAATTTCAACGCCGGTGACCGCCATGAAGCTCCTCAACCGCCGCCAGTCGCTTGTCTGTCTCGCCGCCGGCGCGGCAAGCCTGTCCTTTCCGGCCTTCGCCTCGGCGCGCGATCCAGACGCAAGGCGGTTGGTGGCGATCATCCTGCGCGGCGGGCTCGACGGGCTCGCTGCGGTCGCGCCGCTGGGTGATCCCGCCCATCAAAGCGCCAGACAGGGCCTTGCGCTCGGCGCCGTCGGCGCGCAGACGGCGATCCCGCTGGACGGCTTCTTTGCCCTTCATCCGGCCCTGACCACGCTTGCCGATCTGTGGGCTGCCAACGAGCTTATCGCCGTGCATGCGACCGGCACGCCCTATCGGGACCGCTCACATTTTGACGCCCAGAATGTGCTGGAGACCGGCGCCCGCGCGCCGCACGCGCGCCCCACCGGCTGGCTCAACGCCGCGCTTGCCAATCTGCCCCCGCAAAGCCGCGCCGGGCGCACCGAACTTGGGATTGCGATACTCCAGCAGGCGCCGCTGATCCTGCGCGGCGCGGCCGCCGCCGCAACCTGGTCGGCCTCCACCTTGCCGGATACGGATGGCGACACGCTCAACCGGCTCATGGCGCTCTATGGCGGCGAGGACCCCGCGATGGCGCGGGCCCTTGCCGCGGCGAAGGACGCCAATCTGCTTGCCGCCGATCTGCACCAGACCGGCGGGCCGAACGCCTTCGCGCCGCTGGCGCAGGCCGCTGGCCG
>JBILMQ010000334.1:0-3600 GCA_044375455.1 Caulobacterales bacterium
CCAACTTCATTGTCCAGGCTCTGCAGGGGCGCGACATCACCATCTTCGGCGACGGCCAGCAGACGCGGTCGTTTTGTTATGTCGACGATCTGATCGAGGGGTTCTTGCGTCTGATGGACACGGACGCGTCCGTGACTGGGCCGATCAATCTCGGCAATCCTGGCGAGTTCACCATTCGCAGTCTGGCCGAGCAGGTTATCGCGATGACCGGATCACGCTCGAAATTGGTGTTTCAGCCCTTGCCTGCGGACGACCCGAAGCAGCGCCGGCCGGATATCGGGCGCGCCATGACGGCGCTGAACTGGCGCCCGACCGTTGACCTGAGCGCCGGCCTTCAGAAGACAATCGCCTACTTTGACGACTTGCTGCGCGTCGGCTGAGGAGGTGCAGGGCGTGGTGAGCGGTCAGTCCGTGGCGGGGCCCGCGGCACGGGCGGGCTGAGCATCGGCGATCAGGCCCTGATCAGGCCGGGTTTCACGAGGCTGGGGTTGAAAGAGGCTGGGGTTAAAAGAGGCTGGGGTTAAAAGAGGCTGGGGTCATAGCAAGCTTGGGCAATGCAGACACCGGCGGGAGCAGACACGAGCATGAGCGTCATCCGACCTGCCATTCTGTGCGGCGGCGCCGGCGCCCGGCTGTGGCCGCTGTCGCGCGCACGCGCGCCCAAACAGTTGCACGCGCTGGTGACAGACCGCACGATGGTCACTGAGACTTTGGTGCGTATGCGCGAGGCGGCGGGGCCCGAGGCCGGAGCGCCGATTCTGATTGCGGCAGCGAACACGGCCGGCGCGATTGCGGCGGCAAGCGCCGCCGCTGGGGAGCCTGAGGCGCGCATCATTCTGGAGCCGGTCGCCCGCAACACCGCGCCGGCCGCGGTGCTTGCCGCGCTCGCCGCGCAGTCGGACCTGGCGGGCTCAGCCGGCTTTGCTGATGCGCTGGTTCTGCTGACGCCGTCTGACGCCCATATTGGCGACGTGCAGGCGTTTCGCCGCGCCGTTGACGCGGGCGCGGATCTGGCGCGCGCCGGATATATCGTGACGTTCGGCGTCCGTCCGAGCGAGGCGAACACGGGCTATGGCTACATCCAGCGAGGCGCGCCGCTGGGGCCGGGCTTTCGTGTCGCGCGGTTCACGGAAAAGCCGGAGAAGCGGGTGGCCGAAGCCTATATTGCGGATGGCGGCTATGACTGGAATGCCGGAATCTTCCTGTTTCGCGCCGACCTGATGCTGGCGGAGTTCGCGCGGCTGGCGCCAGAGGTGTTTGCCGCCGCCACTGCGGCTTGGCGGGCGGGACGCAGCGAGGGTCCGTTCACCCTGCCTGACGCGGCCCTGTGGCGCGCAGCCCCGTCGATCTCGATCGACTACGCGATTGCTGAGAAGACGGACAAGGCCGCCGTGGTGCCTGTGGACATGGCCTGGAGCGATGTCGGCTCCTGGTCGGCGCTGTGGGACATTGGGGCAAAAGACGAGTCCGGCAATGTTGTCGCCGGGGATGTGGTGCTTGCTGATGCGCGCAATTGCCTGGTTCGTGCGCAAGGTCGTCTGGTTGCTGTGGTGGGGGTTGAGGACCTTATCGTGGTTGAGACCGACGACGCCGTGCTCGTCGCCAGCCGGTCCCGGGCGCAAGATGTCAAGCTGATCGTTGACAGCCTCAAGGCGTCTGGGCGGGTGGCGTTGACCGACGGTGTTGATCCGGACCCGGCGACATGAGCCCGGGTCCCCTGGCCATCTTGTGCCGTGCCGACCGTGCGTATCGGCTTGGGTGGGCGGGGCAGCGGCGAGACGTGTGTGGCAGCCGCGGCAGTGACTGCCGCCGCGTGGCTGGAGCGGGTCTTGGGCACAGTGCTGCGGCGGCGCCTGCTGCGCGAGGCGCGCGTTGGCCGGATTTGTCCGCCGCGGGTGTTCAGCCAGGTCTTGGGACGGATTGGCGCGCTGTCTTGCGATCCGCAGCCACAGCCATGTCCTGCCTGGGAGCGCCTTTGGCGATGTCCATCGGGCGATGGAAATGGCGCTGAGAGAGCGCGCCCGGCGCATTGGTTGGCCGGGGCGGCTTGGCCAGTCGCCCAAAGGCCGCGGCGGTGCAGGGATGGAGGCAAGCCAGTGCAGGAGACGGATTTTCCTGATTACCGTGAAAACGACTACGGCAAAGTCCCGCGGATGACCGATGCTGCCTATCGGGCGGCGCTGACCTCCTGGCAGGTTCCCGCCATTCAGAGACATTGCGGGGATCTGACGGGAAAGGTGTTTTTAGATATTGGGGCTGGGGACATCGTGCTTGGAGAAAAGCTCGACGAGCTCGGCGTGCCGCGAAAATTCTATGTGCAGGATCTAAGCAGGCCGTCGCTGCTTGCCGGCTTGCAGCGCCTGCAGGCCACGGGGATTGACACGCGGATGTTCCACACGCTCGTGTCCGACAGCTTTGACTTCGCACAGATTGAGGACGAGGAAGTCGACTTCGCCTTTTCGAACTCGCTGTTTTCGCACCTGAGCATCAACTCCATTGTGTTGTGTCTGCGAAACCTTCACCCGAAGCTCAAGATGGGCGCGAGCTATTTCAGTTCGATGATTGTCCTTCCGGACGATACAGAAAGGCTTGTCTATGACTGGAGTCATCTGGACAGGCCCATGACGCAGGTTGTGTCGTCGTCCGTCAGGGACCCGTTCCATTACACGCCAAACACGATCTGCAATCTGCAGCACCTCCGCACGGGGTTCACTGTCCGTCACATTCACGACTATGGGCACCCGTTTCAAAAGTTGGTCGAGTTTCAGCGGTGCTGACGGCTAGGCAGTCGCCCAACCGCGCGTGTTGTGGGACGGCTACATCTGCAGCGGGCTCTGGCCAGCCTGGATCACTGCTCCTGCGCGGGGTGCATGACTTGATATCTGGAAATTCGTTTGCGCTGGCAGCGTGAAGCCCGCGGCGGGTCGCGCCTCAGCACGCGCCGCCCATATTGGAGTTCCAAGGAGGTGTCACACGGCGTGGAGCCAAGGCAAGGGGCAGCACTGCGCAGGTGATTATATCGGCCGTCTGGGCTCAGCTGATGACTGATGAGGCCGACGGCGTTGGACCGGCGATTGCCCGCATGTTCAAGATCGTTATGGGCCTGGAGCGGGCGCCTTCGCGGCGCTGGCCGGTATGCACGCAGCCGGCGGCCTCCACGAGCGCTGTGATGCGTCTCATGTGACACATGTCGATGAGGAAGATGTGGCCATAGTCGCAGAGCGCGGCCGACGGGCGTCCGCACGCTCTTTATACGGGTGGTTGAACCGTTCGCGCCCCCGAAAGAGAACAGCGTCGACTGCTGTGCGCCGTTTTCGGCGCCACGCAGCGCGTCCCGGGTTGGCGCGTCGCGATCGGGCTGATCAGCTCAGCAGCCGGTCGATTGTCCAGAACGCACCGGCGATGCCAATGGCGTAGCTGGCTGCGACGCGCGCGTGCATCACGTGTGCCGGCAACAGACGCCGTGTCAGCATCCCTCCCATCAGCAACACGGCGACGACGAGCAACTGGCCGATTTCTACGCCGAGATTGAACAGCAGAAGGGCTGGGATCCTTTCATCTGGCGGCAAACCGATCTCTGAGAGCACGCCCGCGAAGCCG
>JBILMQ010000335.1:0-3592 GCA_044375455.1 Caulobacterales bacterium
CAAACCATCGCCATCGATGGCGCGATGTACCAGGCGACCGGCGGAAACTTCTCCGGCCTGCGCAAACTGGGCGAACCGGAATGGGATGCGATCCGCAACATGATCCGCTCGTCCAACGCGCAAGACCGCGCCAAACGCACCGTGTAACGACAGCTGACGCCGCGCCCGGCGCCGCCGGGCGCGCGCGCCGAGCCGGCGCCGGGGGGGCGCGGGCATCACCGCGCAGGCGCCGGCCGCCTCCCCCACAGGCAGCACATGGGCAATGACCGATTTCCCCCTGAAAGATCTGCCAGCGACTGCTCCGCCAGTGACGGATCTGCCGATCGAGGCAGTCCTGCCTGACCTGCTGGCGGCGCTGGAAAGCGGCGCCAACGCCGTCCTGATCGCGCCGCCGGGCGCCGGAAAGACAACCCGCGCGCCGCTCGCCCTTCTGGCGGCCGCATGGCGCGGCCACGGGCGCATCATCGTCCTCGAACCGCGGCGGCTCGCAGCCAGGGCAGCGGCCGATCGTATGGCGGCGCTCCTGGGAGAGGCGACCGGGGACACGGTCGGCCTTCGGGTCCGCATGGAAACCCGCACGTCGGCGCGCACCCGCATAGAAGTCGTCACCGAGGGCGTGTTCACCCGGATGATCCTCGACGACCCCGAACTCGACGGGATCGCCGCCGTGCTGTTCGATGAATGCCACGAGCGCAGCCTCGAGGGCGACTTCGGACTCGCCCTGGCGCTTGAGACCCAGAGCGCGCTGCGACCCGATCTGCGCCTTGTCGCCATGTCCGCGACCCTGGACGGTGCGCGCTTCGCCGGTCTGATGGGAAACGCCCCGGTCATCGAGTCGCAGGGAAGACTGTTTCCCGTCGAGACGCGCTACCGCGGGCGCACGCCTGACGCCCCGCTGGCGCAGGAGACCGCCCGGGCAGTGCGCGCCGCACTCGCCAGCGAAACCGGCAGCCTGCTCGTCTTTCTGCCCGGCGTCGGCGACATCCTGCGCACTGCAGACCTTCTCGCCTCAGACCTCACCGGCTCCGGGGTGATCATCGCCCCCCTCGCCGGCGCGCTGGACGCGCGCGCCCAGGAGCAGGCCATCGCGCCTGCCCCGCCGGATCGGCGCAAGGTTGTCCTGGCCACGTCGATCGCGCAGACCAGTCTCACCATTGAAGGCGTGCGGGTGGTCATCGACTGCGGACTGGCGCGCCGGGCGCGCTACGACCCTGCAACCGGCCTCACCCGCCTCGTCACAGAGCGCGCCAGCCGGGCCAGCGTCGAACAACGGCGCGGCCGGGCCGGTCGACTGGGCCCAGGAGTGTGCATTCGCCTCTGGGACGAACCTCAAACGCGCGCCCTGCCAGCCTTCGATCCCCCGGAAATCCTCGAGACAGATCTCACGGGACTGGCGCTTGACCTGGCGCGCTGGGGCGCGGGACCGGACACGCTGCGCTGGCTGGATCCACCGCCGCGGGCCACCTTCCAGGAAGCCCAACGCCTGCTGCAGACGCTGCGCGCTCTCGATGCGGACTGGCGCATCACCGCCTTCGGGCGAGAGCTCGCGCGCCTGCCATTGGCGCCGCGGCTGGCGGCGATGATCGCCGCCGGCGCTGCCCGCGGCGCCGGCGATCTGGCGGCGGAAATCGCGGTTCTGGTGAGCGAACAGGGTCTCGGCGGACCCAGTCCCGATCTGGACGTGAGGCGAAGCGTCTGGCGGCACGACCGCAGCGCCAGAGCGCGCGACGCGCGCCGCCAGGCCGACCGCCTGGCGCGCATGAGCCCGCACGGCGGCGGCACGGCCGCCAGCCTCTCGCCGGGCGCCGTGCTGGCGCTTGGCTATCCGGAGCGCATCGCCCAAGCCCGCCCGGGCAGGCCTGGCGACTACCTCATGGCCTCAGGCCAGGGCGCCGCCCTTGACCCCGGCGAAGGCCTCGCACGCGCCCCGTTCCTGGCGGTCGCAGACGTCGCCGGCGCCGCCCAGCGCAGCCGCATCCGCCTCGCCGCCGCCCTCAGCCCAGGCGAGATCGAGACCCTGTTCGCCGACCGCATCGAGACCGTGCAAGAGATCCGCTATGATGAAGCAACACGCGCAGTGAAAGCGCGCCGTCAACGTCGGCTCGGCGCGCTGCTCCTCTCCGACGCGCCCGCGGCGGATGCAGACCGGGCGGCCATCGCCGAGACCCTGCTCGCAGCCGTCTGTGCGCGCTCCCTGGATCTCCTGCCATGGCCGGAAAGCGCGCTCGCCCTGCGCCGCCGGGCCGCCTTTCTGCAGGCGCGCGAGCCGGATGCCGGCTGGCCCGACCTCAGCGACACGGCGCTCCTCGCCACCGCCACACACTGGCTCGCGCCCGCCCTGCATGGTGTCCAGCGCCTTGATGACATTCCGCCGGACACCCTGACAGCCGCGCTGCGCAGCCTCTTCGACTGGGAGGCGCTGCGCCGCATGGACACGCTGGCCCCCGCCGCGTTCGAGACACCCGCCGGGACACGCACCGCAATCGACTACAGCGACGCCAACCAGCCCTGCGTGGCGGTACGGGTGCAGGAGCTGTTCGGGCTCGACCACCACCCAACCATTCTCAACGGACGCGTCGCCCTGGCGCTGCATCTCCTGTCGCCAGCCCGCCGGCCGGTTCAGATCACGCTGGATCTGCCAGGTTTCTGGCGCGGCAGCTATCGCGAGGTGCGCGTGGAGATGCGCGGGCGCTACCCGAAACATCCGTGGCCGGATGACCCAGTCAGCGCTGCCCCGACGCTGCGGGCAAAGCCGCGCGGCAGCTGAACCCCGCGCCGCCCCAGTCTCGCGGGCCTGCCGCCAGGTCTTGTTTGGCCTCTGGCGCGCGGCGCAGATCCGGCCATGTCCTGGCCTTGCGCAATGACCGGCGAGACCTCTGCGCCTGCCGTGCGGGGCGCGGATCGCCTGACTTGGCGCAGCCGCGGCCGGGTCAGACAATTTCACGGTCTGTCACCTTAAAGCCGCTCAAATAGGGGCCGCTCAACCAGGGGCCGCTCACTTGCAGGCCCTCAATCGCCGGGCCTTCTTGTCCCAGACCCTCCAGCTGCGGGCGCACCACCGCGCGCACGCGCTCAGCGCAGCCCATGGTCACCTGCCCTGGCGCCTGCAGAAACCAGCAGGCAAAGACCCCTCCCGCGCCCAGTCTCGTCCAGATGGAGGCCGCACAGGTCGGATCATCCCCGCATCGTCGCAGGCAATCATCCCCGCCGTCGTCACAGGTGTCGCCAATGTGGATTTCCCGCGTCCAGTGACCCGACCGCGCCGTCATTGCACCCTGACCGGCGAGCGGACGCACGATAGGGGGCGCTGTGGCGTCTGCCGGGCCCCAACCGGAAAACGTCAGTGGTCGCACCAAGCGATCGCGCCACGAGGCCTGACGCGCCCTGCCCCGTCAGCGGCTCGCGCACAAGGGACTGACTGCTCCCGCTGCAAAGACCCTGCGTCAGCGCACCGGCCTCTGCCATCAGACCCAGGAGAGCATGCACAAGCAGAAGGCTCGCAGCGCCTGACGCCCTGGTGAGTGAGAAATCCGGCCTGACCCGCCCGCGCGGGCGCGTGACCGGGGCCAGTCGCAACACGCCTTGGAAGATT
>JBILMQ010000336.1:0-3587 GCA_044375455.1 Caulobacterales bacterium
CAGACCAACAAGGGCAATGAGCAGCATTTCGGAATGAAGGCCCACGCGGGCGTGGACAGCAAGACAAAGGTTATCCACTCGCTTCGCACAACGCCCGCGAACGTCGCCGGTAGCGCCGTGCTGGGTGATCTTTTGCAAGGGCGCCGAAACAAGGGTATGGGGCGACCAAGCCTATCGCGGCCAGAAGGCCGTCATCAAAGCGAAAGCACCGCGGGCTTAAGGATCATACCCACCGGAGATATCGCCCCGAGAGCGTTATCAACGGGGGCGTTATCAACGGGGGGCGTGGTCGACGAGGAAGAGCGTGCGAAAAACCGGACCAAGGCATAAGTCCGGGCGAAGGGGGAGCACCCGTTCTTGATCATCAGGCGTGTGTTTGGTTTCGCCAAGGTCGGCTATCGCGGGCTGAAGAAGAATACGAACAGACTGTTTGTCGCCTGCGGGCTCTGCAATCTTTTCCTCTCTCGTCGCCGACTTGCGGCGGCTTGATCAGGGGCGGGGTCTGCCCAAAAATGCGTCTTCCCCCACAAATTAGGGGAAAACCGGATGAAAAAACGACGCTATCGGCCAACAATGCAAGAAAAGACCAATTATCGCGCAGATTTTGTGTCTAAATCAGAGCTTCCCTAGTCCATCCTGGTCGAAACGGGTCAAATCAGCAGGGTGAGCAACGGCGGCGGCCAGCAGCTCACGGGTTTCGGCCTTGTCGGCGTCATTCCGGACAGAGAAGCCTTCTGTGCGCCAAAGGCTCTCGAGCAGTTCGGCACGCTCGCCAATGCCGCCAAGGACGATCGCCTGCTCAAGGCGCCATTTGCAGCGGGTATCGTTGTCGGCTCCTTCAAGGGTCGCGAGGCGATCGATCAGCGCAACGAATTTCTCGCGTGGATATCTTCCCTCGCACATGATCCGCGCCAGCGCCTCAACGAGGCCCGCGCGCGCATCGCTGGCGATCTCGACGCTTCCGGCGAGTTCCGCGACCAGCGCTATGTTGTCGCCGATCAGGCCAAGTGTGATGGCGCGGACGGACATGATTGCGCCGTCGCCGAACAAGCCTTCCAGGCCGTCTTCCGAAACCGTCAGCATCTCCATTCATGTCTGCCAGAATCGGTGTTCGCGCGCCGCAGCGAGCACGAAGAGCCCGTAGAAGAGCAGATTGTCTTCGGTCGGAAACAGCCAATCGCCCTGCATGCGCCGCGTCAGGCGCGCGGTCGGCGTTGGCGACCTCCTTGATCAGGGTGTCAAAGTCCAAGCGTGATCTCCGATACGCTGATCAGCGCCGCGCGAAGGGGTCGCGCCCTGGGGGGCGGCGCCAATAATTCCTTTGGCTCTTCAGTCAAAATTCGCGAGTTCTACGGAACGGTCGGCAAACTTTGCGGTGACATGCAGTTCACCACCCATGGCCGCTATCAGGTCGCGAAGCGTGCTGATCCGCATGTCGCTGCGGCTGGTCAGCTTGGAGACCGCGGGCTGCTGAACCTCAAGGCGTTGGGCAAGCTCTTCCTGGCTCAGGCCAAGCGCAATACGCAGCTCGTCCAGCGTGGCGTACTCCATCGCGATCTCCGCCTTGCGCGCTTGGTTGCGAACTCGGCGATCGTCGCTCCAGTCCTTCTTCAAATCCGCGAACGGCCGATGTCCGGTCATGGGATCAATCCTTTTTGCCGTAGTTCTTCCAGGTAGATGTCATACAAGTCGTCAGCGACAGGAATCATGCGGTCGTAGAAGCGCTTGTCTCCGGTCTTGTCCCCGCCGATCAAAAGAATCGCGCTACGCCGTGGATCGAAGGCGTAGAAGATTCGAAGTGGCCTACCGCCCGATTGGACACGCAGTTCGCGCATATGCGCATGCCGCGAGCCGTTGATTTTTGAACTGTGCGGGTGATCCAGTTGTGGGCCGTGCTCGGTCAAGAGATCAACCGAGAAGTCCACTGAATCAAAATCCGCCTCGCTCAAGTCTTCGAGCCAAGCCTTGCACTCGTCTGTCACCTCGACGTTCCAGCTCATGCGACCAAATATTCCCTAATTGGAATGTATTCAAGAGGTGACTTGGTGCTTGTGGATCGGCGTGGAAAAAGGCCCCCCCTTTTGCGCGCCGATTGACAAGCCTGCATGAACCCCGAATTTCGAGCCGCCGTTATGGCGGGTTAACGATTTAGGATTTGGCCCTGGCATGCAGCCCCATAGATGCAACCCCATAGATATTGACTAATTTAGATGTGTTCGCTAACTTCTCCAACATGGTCGCCAAAACGAAGATCTCCGCAGCCGAATTCCAAAACAATTTCGGCCGTTATTCGGTCGCAGCCCGGCAGGCCCCGGTGGTCGTTACCCATTATGGGCGTGACGATCTGGTGGTGCTGTCGGCGGCCGAGTACGAGCGCATGCGCGCGACCTTCCGCCGGGTGGTTGTGCTGAACGAGACGAGCGCCGATGAGGCGGCTGAACTGATCCGGGCGTTGGCGGCAGCGCCGAAGACGCCAGAAACGGTGGCGCTCGATCATCTGATGGATGAAGACGCCGGCGCCGAAGCCTGACGTTCAAGCGATGATCCCGCAAACGCCGCAAGCCGGTATGGTGCTGCGCTACAGCTTCCTGTGGGCGCATGAGGCTGAGCGTGGCCAGGCCGAAGGCGCGAAAGACCGGCCGGTAGTTGTGCTCATTCTGATGGCCGATGGCGAGGAAGCCGTCGTGGCGCCGATCACGACCGTGCCGCCGGAAGCCGGCGCGCCGGCGCTCGAAATCCCGCCACGTGTGCGCGCCCATCTAGGGCTCGAAGCAGATCAATGTTGGATCAGCATCGCCATGCTCAATCGCTTCGTGTGGCCTGGTCCCGATCTCCGCGCCGTGCCGGATCGCACGCCCAGTACGGCGCTTTATGGATACATTCCTCAGAAGCTGCTCGATGCGGCAAGAATCACAGCGATTGCAGAGCTGAGCAAGCGTGTACCTGGCCTGATCGTCAGTCGTTCGACGGAATAGGCCGAGCTTGCGGCCCAACTCGCCGGGCGCGATCTCGCCGGGCCTGCTGTATCGCCAATCCTGCTTTTGAAGATCGCCTACGAATTCACCGCCCTGATGGTGGGAACAGCGATCTACGCGTCCGATCCGCGGCTTATCGAGCTTCGCACAGCGCTGCGCGAGCGTGACGAAACGTCAGACGCCTTTGAACTTGAACGGCTCGAAGTGAGGGAGAAGGCATCCTCCCCGCTTCACGGCATTTGGTTTGAGGGCAACAACGATCATGCGGTCATACAGACCCGGCTGTTCGGTAATCGCGCGTAACGCGTGCACCTGAAGCGCCTGGCAATCCAACATCGCCAAGTCCGCGGCACGCACCTGATTTTGGACCACGAAGACGTGTTTCACGAACTCGGCGACGGCGAAGCCGCTTATGGCAGCGAGTGCTTGCATCGCACAGCCGTTGGGATGTCCGCTAAGCTCGATTTGAAGCTCGGGTGACTGGCCCTTCCTGCCCCACTGCAGTCGGCAGCCCCTGCACCCCTGATCCTCGCTCCGTGCTCGATCCGGCGGAGCCGTGGTCGAAAGATAACGGGACGCGCACAGTGTTCTTTAATCGTTTGGCTCAACGCA
>JBILMQ010000337.1:0-3580 GCA_044375455.1 Caulobacterales bacterium
GCAGGCGCCTTGGCGCCTGGAGATGGAGGACCTGCCAATGGAGGACCTGCCGGTGATCCCTTGGACGCTGATGCTTTCGGCGCCCGTGCGTTGGCTGCCTGCGCTTCGGCCGGCGGGGCGCCGCGCGCCGCCAGCCGCGCTTCTGGGCCGCCGCCCGTTCGCCCGCCGTTTCCGGCTTCTTTTGACGCGAAGCCCTTTGCTGTGGGCGGACGTGATGTGGGGGGCTTTGAGGTCGCGCGCTTTGACCTGGAGCTCGGCGCGCCCGCAGCATTAAGAGATGGCGCTGTCGCGGATTTGGTTTTGGCGTGCGCAGCGCGCGCCGCCGCGGTCTTGTGCTGTGCCGTCGCGGTCTTTGACTTGATCGCACGCCCGCTGCGCAAAGCGGCGGCTGGCGACGCCGCCTCGGCGCGCACAGTTTTCCGCAGCGGCGTTTTGGAATTCCTGCCCGCGCGCGACGCCTTCGTCGGAGCGGGGCCCTGCGCAGGTCCTGGTTTGGCCGCCCCCCGCTTGCCGCCGGCCGTCTTCGCCCCGGCTGCCGTCTCCCTGGCCGCCGTCTCCCTGGCCGCCGTCTCCCTGGCCGTTTGGGCGCGGTGCTTCCCGCCTCCTGGCTTCGCGCCGACATCCAAACCGCCGGTTTCCGGTTTCTCCGCACCATTCCGCCGGACCGCCGCCGGCGCGCGCTGGCCGGCGCGCGCCGGCGGCGCGCCGCGCGCTTGCTTGGGAGAGACCTGTCTCGGCATGAAAGCTCGCGATTCTTTCGGCTGCGATACCCTTACCACGTGCACGCGCCGTCGCGCGCCTGCTTGCTCCCATGCGGCGAACCCTCTACACCCGCCGCTTTCTCGCCAGGGGGGCCCGTTCGGGCGCATGCCATGAGCGCAGACACACCGCCGCTTGTCGGCGTGATCATGGGGAGCCGGTCAGACTGGGGCGCGCTCTCGGCCGCAGCGGATATTCTGCGCAGCCTTAGCGTCCCTTTCGAGGCGCGCGTCGTCTCCGCACATCGCACGCCGCAAAGATTGTTCGATTACGCCTCGACCGCCCGCGCCCGCGGACTGAAGGTGATCATCGCCGGGGCCGGCGGCGCTGCGCATCTGCCGGGTATGGCAGCCGCCCTGACCTCGCTGCCGGTGATCGGCGTGCCGAGCCAGTCAGCCACACTGTCGGGCGTCGACAGCCTCCTGTCGATCGTGCAGATGCCCAAAGGCGTGCCGGTCGCCACCGTCGCGATCGGTTCGGCCGGAGCGGCCAATGCGGGCCTGCTCGCCGCCGCCATCCTGGCCACCGCAGATGACGCTCTGGCCGCACGCCTGGACGCATGGCGCGCGGCGCAGACGGACGGCGTCCCGCTGACGCCAGAAGATGACCCTGAACCAGCTGCAGGTCCCCGTGTCGCCGGGTGAGCCCATTCCCGCGCCTGTCTCGCCTGGCGCGCGGATCGGCATTCTCGGCGGCGGACAGCTCGGCCGCATGCTCGCGCTGGCCGCCGCGCGGCTCGGATTTGATGTGTGGATTTATGAACCGGAGCCGGACTGTCCGGCCGGACGGGTCGCCGCACGCCATGTCTGCGCCGGCTACGACAATCTCGACGCGCTCGCAGAGTTCGCCGCCGCCTGCGCTGTCGTCACCTATGAATTCGAGAACGTCCCGGCCGCCGCGGCCGCCACTGTCGCAGCGGCAGGAACACCTCTGCGCCCAAGCGCTCAGGCGCTCGCTGTGACGCAGGATCGCCTGTTGGAAAAGGATTTCCTCAACAGCGTGGGTGCGCCGACCGTCGCCTATCGCGCCATTGACGCCGATGCCGACATTGCTCCGGCGCTCGCCGAGCTTGGTGCGCCGGCAATCCTGAAGACACGACGCTTCGGTTATGATGGCAAGGGCCAGATCAAGATCGCGCACGCCAGCGAGGCCGCTGCCGCCTTCGCAGCGCTTGGCGGCGCGCCATGCATCCTGGAGGTGATGGCGGCCTTTATGAGCGAAGCAAGCGTGATCGCGGCCCGCGGCGTCGACGGCGCGTTCGCCGCTTACGACGTCAGCGAGAACGAACATGAGGACCACGTTCTCAAACGCAGTCGCGTGCCCGCGCGTCTCGCCGCCGCGACCGGCGCCGAAGCGATGGCGATGGCGCGCCGCGTGGCCGAAGGGCTTGCTTACGTCGGCGTTCTGGGGCTCGAACTCTTCGTCATGCCCGACGGCGCGCTCCGCGCCAACGAAGTTGCGCCTCGCGTGCACAATTCCGGGCATTGGACCCCGCACGCCTGCGCAGTGGGCCAGTTCGAACAGCATATTCGCGCCGTGTGCGGCTGGCCGATCGGCGCGGCCACCCGCCTGTTCGACGCTGAAATGGTCAACCTGCTCGGCGACGCTGCGGCCGATTGGCGCGCACTTGCGACAGACGGTGATGTGCGTTTGGAGCTCTATGGCAAGCGTTCGGTGCGCCCAGGGCGCAAGATGGGTCATTATACACGTTTGTTTCGTATCATGAATCCGATCTGAGCGCCGACTGCGTCCTTGGCTGGCGCCAGGGCGTGCGGCCGCCGCGCCGGCTTCCGCGCGCCGCCCGGCGCCGACGCCTGTGACGTCGCCACGGCAGATTGCCGCAGCTCCGCCGTCTACGCGCCTGAAGCGAAACAGCCTAGGATCCCCAGGCCTTTGCTTAGGAACCAGCTCATGCTCAGCCGTCCCCTTCTCACGGTCCACGAAACCGCCGAAAAGCTCCGTGTTAAGGAGAGCACCGTGCGATCCTGGATCCGTGCCGAGAAGCTTCGCGCCATCAAGTTCGGGCGCGAGTGGCGCATTTCAGTCAAGGATCTTGAGCGTTTTCTCAACGAGAACGCTAATTTCGCCGCTGCCGCGGACTGACCGGGTCAGCGAACCCGGGTCAGTCAACCCCGAGCCGCGCACGCAGCGCGCCAACCGCCACGCATGCACGGCCTGCTGACATCTTGGTCGCCGTCGAAGCGCCAGGATGCTCTGGCCTGGCGTTCTGTCAGGCGATGCTTTTTTTGTGCAGACATGCGGGCATACGCGAAACTGTCGGGTTGCGCCTCAAGCCGGTTTCCGCGCCTGGTCTGGCTGGCCAATCCTGCGGGCGAGCCATCCCTTTGGTCCCCAGGCCCCCGGCACATATGCCCCTCGCAGATATGCCCCCGGTGCCTATGCGACTGGCCCACACGCCTCTTGTTCTCCGGCAGGGCGCCCGTCCGGGCGCGAAGACCTGGGCGAACCGCAGCGCGGCCCGCCCGACGCCCTGCTTTTGCCTGGGCCGCACCCGGTCTCCAAGCCAGGGCGTGTGGGTTGGCTTTGGCGGCGCGCCGGAATGTGGTAGCAGTCCTCCTTCAGAGCGCGCAGAAGGAACACGCACCTGCCTAAGGACAAGAAGACCGGCGACGGTGTTGCGCCGGTGGAAGACATGGGGTCGCCTGAAAAATTTGGGTCGCCTGAAAAAGTGGGATCGCCTGAAAAAGTGGGATCGCCTGAAAAAGTGGGATCGCTTGAACACGCGGAACCGTCAGCCACCAGCGCGCGCCGCCCCGCCCGGCCTCGGCGCGCCCGCAGCTCTGGCGCCGCCGCATCCCAA
>JBILMQ010000338.1:0-3578 GCA_044375455.1 Caulobacterales bacterium
ACGCCGGGGCCCCGCCCGCACGCCGTCAGACCCCGTTTCGCACAGCCAGCCAAACCGGCTGGCGCACCATGCGGCCCGCATCTCGCATACGCTCCACTGTGCCGCCACGCGCCGCGGCGGGCTGTAACGGCCCGCGCCCTGGAGACGCGCCTCGCGGCTCCCCTGGCCAGGGACCATGCGACGGCTCGCAGGGCGTCCTGCCCGTAGACTGACGATTACCCTCATGTTAACTTTTCCGCGCCTGCCCAAGCGTGTCAATCACGTTCGCGTGAAAAACGTCTAAAGGCGTAATTCGCCCGGCGCGCGATCCGGCGCATGATCCGGCGCATGATCCGGGGGATGGGGGGCGGCCGTGGCCGCTCTGGGCGAGCGAGGACGCCTTTTTTGTGCCGGCTGTCATCTTGTCCGGCTGTCTTCTTGTCCTGCTGGCCTTTTGGCGGGCTGTGGCGTGGCCAGCCTGGCTTACAGATGGGTTTGCCGATCGAGCGCCTCGCGTTCCTCAGTGCTCAGTGGTTCGGGCGCCGGCATGGCGTTGCTGCGCAGGACAAAGCGCGCCGCCGCGCCGCCGCCCAGAGCGAGGATCATGACTGGGGCCAGCCACAACAGGACAGTGTCGGCTTTCCATGCCGGGCGCAGGCGCACCTCGTCACCGTAGCGTTGCGTAACGGCCGCCAGAACAGCGGCGTCATCGTCGCCGGCCGCGATCCGGTCACGGACCAGCAACCGAAGCGCCCGCGCGATCGGCGCGTTGGAGTCATCGACCGTCTGTCCCTTGCAGACGAGGCAGCGCAGTTCGCGCGTCAGGGCGCGCGCGCGCGCCTCGTCGGCCGGGTTCGACAGGCGCTCCTCCGGTTCCAGGGCCCCGGCCGACCCGGCCAGCAGCACGAGACCGAGCGCCATGGCGCGCAGGGGCCTCGTCCTGATCATGCGTCTGCCGGCCGCGCGACGGGCGCGGCCGCCCGTGCGACCCGGCCCGGCGCACCGATCCTGTGCCGGCGGTCCGACAAGGACAGCGCGCCGCCCAGGGCGAGGGTGAGTGCGCCGAACCACAGCAATCCGATGGCGGGGTGGCGCCAGGCCCGGATCGTGCGGGCCCCATCCCCGCGTGGCTCGCCGAGCGTGACATAGAGATCTCCCGACGGCGTCAGGCGGATGGCGGCCTCGGTGGTCTGCTGTTCGGCGACCGGATACCAGCGTCGTTCGGGGCGCAGGACCGCAATGCGCCGCCCTCCCTGCAGAATGCTGACAGCGGCGGTTTCAGCAACAAAGTTGCGGCCTTCGCGCTCTCCCACGCTGTCCAGCACCAGGGTGTAGCCGGCGATTTCCAGGCGATCGCCCGGGCGCATGGCCTCGACCCGTTCGCTCTTCCAGACCGTGGCGCCCAGCATGCCGATCAGCATCACGCCGAGGCCGGCATGGGCCAGGGCGCCGCCCCAGTAGGCGCGCGGCAGACCACCCGCCCGGCGCAGCGCTGCAGCTGGCGTGCGCGTTCCGAGCCCGGCCCGCACCGCGACGTCGGCGGCGACCCCGGCGATGATCCACACCGCCATGGCGACGCCGAGCGCCGCGATGCCGCGTCCCTCGGCGGTCAGCCACAGGGCTAGGGCGGCGCAGAGCGCGGTGAGCGCGGCCGCAATGCGCAAGCGTCGGGCGGCGGCGCGCCAGTCGGCCCGCTTCCAGGGCAGCGCCACGCCGACCGACATGGCGGCGGCGACCAATGCAGCCAGTGGCGTGACCGTGGTGTCGTAGTAGGGCGCACCAACGGAGAGCGTCTCGCCGAACGCGACGTCGGCGATGATGGGCCAGAACGTTCCGACCGCGACAGTGAAGAGAACCGCCGCGAGGAGGAGATTGTTGAAAACCAGCGCCGATTCCCGGCTGACCGGCGCAAAGCCGCTGCCGGCGCGCAGTGCGTGCGCGCGCAGTGCAAAGAGCGTCAGCGCTCCGCCGGTGAGGAGCAGACACAGGCCGAGCAGCAGCAGACCCCGCTCCGGATCATTGGCGAAGGCGTGGACACTTGTCAGCAGACCCGAGCGCACGACGAAGGTGCCGAGCGCCGAGGTGGAGAAGGCGAGGATGGCCAGCAGGATCGTCCAGGATTTCAGCGTGTCGCGCTTTTCCACCACCGCCGCGCTATGCAGCAGGGCCGTCCCGGCGAGCCATGGCATGAGGGAGGCGTTCTCGACCGGATCCCAGAACCAGAAACCGCCCCACCCGAGTTCGTAATAGGCCCAGGCCGATCCCAGCGCGATCCCGATGGTGAGTGCTGTCCAGGCGAGCAGCGTCCACGGCCGCACCCAGCGCGCCCAGGCCGGGTCGACGCGCCCTTCCAGGAGCGCGGCCACACCGAAGGAAAAGGCGATCGAGAAGCCGACATAGCCGAGGTAGAGAAACGGCGGATGGAACGCCAGACCCGGATCCTGCAGCAATGGGTTGAGATCGCGCCCGACGGTCGGCACGGGATCCATGCGCAGAAAAGGATTGGAGGTGAACAGACTAAACGCCAGGAACCCGGCCCCGATCAGCGCCTGCACGCCGAGAACCCGCGCCCGCAGGCTGGGCGCGAGCCGCCGATCGAGATGCGCCACCAGGCCGCCCAGCCAGGCCAGCACCATGATCCACAGCAGCATGGAGCCCTCGTGATTGCCCCAGACGCCGGAGATCTTGTACAGCAGCGGTTTGGCCGCATGGCTGTTCTGGTAGACGTTGGCGACGCTCAAATCCGTCACCAGATAGGCGTAAGTGAGCGCGCCGAAGGCAAGGCTGACCAGCCCGGCCTGGGCGGTGGCGGCGGCGGTCGCGAGGCCGGCGGCTTGGCCGTGCCCGGAGTGACCACCGTACAGGCCGCTCGCCGCCTGAACGAGCGCGGCCAGGAACGCCAGGATCAGACTGAAATGGCCGAGTTCCACAATCATCGGGCCATGATCATGGCGCGCCGCGGCTGGCGCGACAAGTCCGGTTTGACAGGTCAGTGCGGTTTTACGGGCCTTGATCAGGCAGGCGGCAGGGGGTGACATGCCGGCCGGCCAACCTGGCGCGGCTCGACGCCCGCAGGTTTGCGTCTGCGGCCGCGAAGCTTCGGCGGTGGCGGGAGGGGGGGGGATTTGTCGCGTGCAACCGCGACGGTCATGGCGCTGCCGCCAGGCCGGGTCCTGGGCCGACGGCGGGACGCCAGTGCGCCTCGCCCGCACTGCGTGCCGGAGTCATCACGGGCTGACCGGCGGATGCATGATACCCGTGGCAGTCGACGCAGGCCGATGCGACCTTGCCGAAGGCGCGCGCGCCGCCATGACACGCGCGGCAGGTTTCTATTCCCGGGATCAGCACATCCGCCGCGCGTGCCGAGGTTTGCGCGGCGTGGCAGTCAGCGCACTCGAGATCCGCCTCGTGGGCGCTGTGTGGAAACCGGGCGGCCGGCAGGAAATTGTCGCGCAAGGACACCGGCGCCACCCGGTAGCCGAAGCCGCCATCGGCGGGCGGGGTGACGACATGGCAGCCGAAACACGCGCCGCGCGGCTTGAACAGGTCATGAATACGCCGCGACGCCTCACGGTCGGCGAGGTTGAATACCGCCCGCC
>JBILMQ010000089.1:0-11969 GCA_044375455.1 Caulobacterales bacterium
AGCGGAACAAGCAACACCCTGGATCCCGGCCGGCGCCTCAGGCTGGGAGTTCGGCGTCAACCGCGACCCAAAAGCCAAGGCCGACGCTGACTACGCCAAGAGTGTTGACGCTGTCCCCGCCTTCGAACGCGCCGCCATTACCTTCGTCTTCGTCACCCCGCGCTCTTGGGTGGGCAAGGCCGCCTGGGTCAAGGAACGCCGCGCCGAAGCCCAATGGAAAAACGTGCTCGCGTTTGATGCGAGCGACCTCGAGCAATGGCTTGAACAATCCATCCCCGCGCAGGCCTGGCTTGCCAATGAAACTGCTCAGCCATCCGAGGGCGTGTTATCGCTTGACGGCGGTTGGAAGACTTGGGCGGCCGATTGCGAACCGACGCTGAGCGAAGCGCTCTTCGACGAGCCCGCTGCGGGCGCCCGCCAAACCGCCCTCTCGAGATTAGCGCAAGGCCAAGCGGGCGCATCGCTCGTCATCACCGCCGATTCCACCGGCGAGGCGATTGCCTTTCTGAACCGCCTCTTTGCCCGCGACGATGCTGACCTCGCCCCGTTACGCGATCGCATCGCCATCTTCACCGAACCCGGCGCACTCTCGAAACTGGCAGTGAAAGGCGCCTCCTTCATTCCGGTGGTGGCGAGCCCAGCCGTGGAAAAGGAGCTCGCGCCCCACAAGAAGGATTTGCGCTCGATCGTCGTCTATCCGCGCAATCTGACCAGCGCCGAAGCCGATATCGTGCTCGAACCTTTGAGCCACGAAGGCTTCGAAAAGGCGCTCACGGCCATGGGGCTTGAGCGCGATGCGATCAATCGCCTTGCACGCGAATCCGCGCGTTCGCCCACCGTACTGCGTCGGCGCCTCTCGCCGAAACTTGAGGCGGTGCACAATCCGGCCTGGGCGTCTGATGTACAGCTTTCGGCGTTGTTGATCCCGCTCATGTTCGCCGGTTCTTGGAAGGCCAACAACGAGGCTGACCAAATCATTCTCTCATTTCTCGCCGGCGAGGCCCCTTACGAGCGATTGGAAAAAGATCTTGCCGCGTTGCTGCAGCTCGACGATGCGCCGGTTTGGTCCATCGGCGCGTTCCGGGGCGTGGTATCGCGGATCGACGCGCTGTTTGCGGTGGCCCGCAATATCACCAAGGCCGATATCGAGCGTTTCTACAATGTCGCCAAGCTGGTCCTGTCGGAGCGCGATCCGTCGCTCGATCTGCCCGAAGAAAAGCGGTGGGCCGCCCATATTCACGGCAAGACCCGCCAGATTTCCGGCGCGCTGCGCCGGGGGCTGGGCGAGACCCTGATCTTGCTCGCAGTGCATGGCGATCTGTTGATGCGCGTGCGGCTTGGCGTTGACATCGAGGGGGGAGTGCGCCGCCTCGTGCGAGACCTGTTGACGCCGCTTACACCCCGCAGCTTGGCCGAGCAGGCCGATGATCTGCCGATCTACGCCGAAGCGTCGCCAGACGAATTCCTTGATATCATCGAAGCCGATCTTGCCAGTACCGATCCAGTCGTGTTGTCACTGCTGAAACCGGCGTCCACTGGCTTGTTCGGGGGCGGCTGTCCGCGCAGAGGCTTATTGTGGGCGCTCGAAGGCCTCGCTTGGTCAGCGGAGCAATTGCCGCGCGTGGCGCTCATTCTGGCGCGCTTGAGCGAAATCGCTATCGACGACAATTGGGCCAACAAGCCTGAAGGATCGCTGGGCGCCATTTTCCGTTCCTGGATGCCGCAAACCGCGGCGACCGTTGAGCAGCGCATGCAAACGCTCGATCTTTTGGCGAAGCGGTTTCCGAAAATCGCGTGGCGCATCTGCGTCGATCAATTCGACGGCCAATCCTCGTTTGGGCATTGCAGCCACAAGCCGCGCTGGCGCCCGGACGGGCACGGCAAAGGCGAACCGGTGAAGCGCGTCGAAGCCAATGCGTTTGCGCGGCATGCGCTGGAGCTGGCGATCAATTGGCGCGACCACGACCGCGACCAGCTTGGCGACTTGGTGTGCGCCGTCAACGGATTGCCTGACAAACACCAAGCGCAAATCTGGTTATTGGTCGAGGTCTGGACCGAAACCGCGTCGGAAGAGGACCGCGCTTGGCTGCGGGAAAAGGTTCGCGTAAGCGCATTCTCGCGCCGGCGGCGCAGAGGCGTGACCCCGGCAACTAAAGCAGCGGCTAAGCGCGCTTACGCAGCACTTTCGCCGACCGATGTCATCTTGAAGCACGAATGGCTGTTTCGAAAACATTGGCTCGAAGAGAGCGTGGAAGAGCTCGAAGAAGAAATCGACGTGAAAATCGACTACAGGAAGCGCGAAGAACGCATTGCGAGCCAGCGCCTCGCGGCGTTGCAGGAGATATACGCCGCGCGCGGCGTCGAAGGGGTGCTCGAACTCTCCGAACACGGCGATGCGGCGCATCTGCTTGGCTGGTTTGTACCCAAGCTCATTGAGGATGAAGACGCGCTGGCCGAAGCCCTAGCCGGCATCTTGGGCCGCAACTCGTTTGCGGAAATCCAGCGCCTTCGGTCGCTGGCGGCTGGTGCGTTGGGTTCGCTTGAGGGCGAACGTGAAGCGCACGTGTTGAGAGGTGTGGCCGGACGCCTGGCCGACACCGCGTTCGCTGATGCGCTGACGTTGTTTCCGTTCCGGCAGATCAGCTGGGACCTGCTCGAAGGTAAGAGCGATGAGGTGCAGCAAGCCTATTGGGAGAACGTGAATCCCAATTGGGCGCGGCAGAGCCCGGAAGAATTCTCGTATGCCGTCGCGCACTTGGTGGCCGTCCGGCGCCCGCGGGCGGCCTTTCAGCTCATCCACATGGACATCGCCGAGGCTTTGCAGCCGAAGCAGCTTTATGAGCTGATGCGCGCAGTGGCGCGCTCCAGCGAACAGGCACGCACCTACCAGCTTGATCGTCACTACATCACCCAAGCCTTCTCGGTCATGCGCAAGAGCGGCGAACTCAGCGAAGATGAGTTGGCGGGACTTGAGTTTCTCTACCTCGAAGCCCTCGATCCAGATCTCGACGACGACGAGGCTGAAGATGGCGCCAAGAGCAAGATCCCCAATCTCGAGCGCTACATTGAAAAGAACCCCGACGTGTTCGTGCAGGCGGTGGTGTTCGCCTACAGGCGCAGCGATGGCGGCGAAGACCCGCCCGAACTTCGGCCGGCCAATGACCAGGAACTCGCGCACCGCGCTCATAGCGGCTACAAGCTGCTGCAGGCGTTGCGTCGCATTCCAGGGCGCGATCGGTTGGGCAAGCTCAACGCCAAGGAAATTGAAGCTTGGGTGCGCAAGGTGCGGGCAAGCCTGAAGGAGCTGGCGCGTGTCGACATCGGCGACCAATGCATCGGCCAGCTTTTCGCCAAGGCGCCAACGGGCGAGGATGGTATCTGGCCGGTGCTACCGCTCAGGGATGCGCTCGAGAACGTTGCCAACCGAGAGATGGCGCAAGGCATCACCACTGGGCTTTATAATCTTCGCGGCGTCGTCACCCGCAGCGAGGGCGGCGACCAAGAACGTGAGATCGCTGAAAAATACGAACGCTGGGAACGGGCGATGGAATACACCCACCCGCGCGTGGCCCGGATAATGCGGCAAATGGCTGACAGTTATCGCCGTGAAGCTGAATGGCACGATACCGAAGCCGACGTGCGAAAAAGGTTGCGCAATTGAGACAGGGCTTGGTTCAGAAGGCCCCGCAAATCTCGTAGCCAAGGTCTGCTTTCGGATCTGATGGAATGAATGTCGCTTACTGTGTAGGTTTCTAGGGTGCCCGCCCGCGCGTAAACGTGGCCGCGACACCGAGCGCGGGTGTCGTAGAAACCTCAAAGCCTGACCCACGGGCCAACCCGCTCGCGCACCGTTCAGGCGTGGCCGAGCGTATCGCCGGTGGCGCCGTGTGAACTTGAGAGGGCAGAACCGTCGGGAAGCTGTTCACTTTGCGACCGTCCAGGCCCCTTTCACAAAACGCGGCGCTACGCGGCGTAACGCCGCGCTACGTCTCGGCGTTTTGGGACCCCCTTGGGACACCGGAGATTTTCGGCTCTTTTTCGGACCGGCGAACCGCCTCTAAGCCCTTGAAAACACTGGCGCGCCCGGAAGGATTCGAACCTCCTGACCCCCAGATTCGTAGACTGAGCGCGTCAGATCGCCCAACCCCAATGCAGCGCAGCCACGCCAGCAGAGTAGTTCCGGAAACCGACCCGCCCGAAGCCTGCGTTTTCGATCATTGTGGCGAAGCAGCGCTGGTCGGGAAAGCGGCGGATGCTGTCCACGAGATAGCGGTAGCTGTCGGCGTCCTTGGCGACGGCCGCCCCCAGACGCGGGATGAACTGGTCGCAGTAGACGTCATAGAGGGCGGCCGGCGCGCCAGCGTCGACCCGTGAGAATTCAAGGCAGACAAATCTCCCGCCTGGGCGCAGCACGCGGCGGAACTCACCCAGCGCGCGGTCGATGAGGGTCACGTTGCGAATGCCGAAGGCGATCGTCACCAGATCGGCGCACGCGTTTCCCAGGGGCAGCAGTTCGGCGTTGGCGCAGGTCCAGGTCAGCCCATGCGCATCCGCGCGGCGCGCCCCAGTGGCGAGCATTGCGTGATTGATGTCCATGACATGGATCGCCGCTGGCCGGCCGCCGCGGCGGGCTTGGGCGCGCTCGGCAGCATCGCGCAGTCGCACCGCGATGTCGCCGGTGCCGCCGGCGACATCGATCACCACCTCGCCGGGCTGGGGATTGGCGTGCGCCACGGCAGCGTCTTTCCAGAGCCTGTGGATCCCGAGCGACATCAGGTCGTTCATGACGTCGTAAGTCTGCGCCACGGAGGTGAAGACGCCGCGCACCCGCCGGGTCTTTTCCGCCGGGGGCACGTCTTCCTGTCCAAAGGAAACGAGCGGTTCGTCAGTCATCGCGCCGACCATAGTGCGCGCGGGCGATCTCCGCCATAGGATCGCCGCCGGCTCCAGGTCAAAGCAGGATCAGCCCCGCATGAGGACACGATGCCCGAACTGCCGGAAGTAGAAACTGTGCGCGCCGGATTGGCGCCGATCCTGGAGGGTCGGCGGTTTCGCGCCGTGCGCCTGGCCCGACCTGATTTGCGGTTTCCGTTTCCCGAGCAATTTGCCGAGCGTCTGACCGGGGCCCGTCTGCTGAAACTGCGACGGCGGGCCAAATATCTGGTCGGCGATCTTGATACCGGGGAGAGTTGGATCGCCCATCTCGGCATGACCGGGCGGTTCACGGTTGAGGCCGCCGGGGCGGCGCGCGGCTTTGGCGAGTATGTCTATGCAACCGGGGCTGATCCGCGACACGATCATATTGTCTTCGACATGGAGGACGGCGTGCGCGTGGTGTTCAATGACCCGCGGCGGTTTGGCTTCATGGATTTGCGCCGCACGGATGCGCTCGATCGCGTCGGCCATTTCGCGGGGCTCGGACCGGAGCCCCTCGGCAACGGATTTTCTGGGCCCGTGCTGGCGGCGGCCCTGGCCGGCCGGCGCACGCCCATCAAGGCGGCGCTCCTTGACCAGACTGTCGTGGCGGGACTCGGCAACATCTATGTCTGCGAGGCGCTGCATCGCGCTGGCGTATCGCCGCTGCGCCTGGCCGCCAATGTCGGCCCGGCGCGCGCGGCGCGACTGGCGCAGAGCGTGCGCGCGGTGCTTGCCGAAGCGATCGCCGCGGGCGGGTCGACATTGCGCGACTTCGCCGCGGCCGACGGGTCGCTGGGAGCGTTTCAGGACCGGTTCCTGGTCTACGGTCGGGCAGGCGAGGCGTGCCTGAGGCCAGGCTGCGCGGGGATCGTACGCCGCCTGGCGCAAAGCGGGCGCTCGACGTTCTATTGCGGGGGCTGTCAGCGTTGAGCGCTCTGGCCCCAGTTCTCCGGCCCCAGTTCTCCGGCCCCAGTATTCCGGCCCCAGTATTCCGGCCCCAGTATTCTGGCCCCAGCGCGTTGGCCTTAAGTGCTTTGGCCTTAAGTGCTTTGGCCTTAAGTGCTTTGGCTGAACCGATCTGGTCGCAGCACGCTGATCCTGGTCAACCAGGCCGACTACTCGGGAACCGCCTCGACCAGCGTTACTTCCGGCACGTAATGCTTCAGCATGTTCTCGATGCCGGCCTTCAATGTCATTGTCGAGGACGGGCAGCCGGAGCATGATCCGCGCATGCTGAGGTGCACCACACCAGTCTCGGGGAGGAATCGGCGAAACACGATGTCGCCGCCGTCCTGGGCCACCGCCGGGCGCACCCGGGTTTCGATGATTTCCTTGATTTCAGCCACGATCGCGGCCGCATCGCCATCATAGGCCGGGTCGTCCCCGGACCCTGTCGCCTCGGCCCCGACCCCACCGCCCCAAGCGCCAGCGCCGTCCGGCCCGCCGCCGGGCGTGCGGGCGGCAGTGTCGCGCAGCAGCGGCGCGCCGGAGATGAAGTGATCCATGATCGCGGCGAGGGCGGCCGGCTTCAGGTGGATCCACTCCACGTCGGCGCGCTTGGTGATGGTCAGAAACTCGGCTGCAAAATAGACCCGCTCGACGCCGTCAATCTCAAACAGCGCCTGCGCCAGCGGCGACGCCGCCGCCGCGGCCCGCGATGGGACGTCGCGCGGTTCGCCGCTGAGCACGCTGCGTCCGGGGAGAAATTTCAGAGAGTTCGGATTGGGCGTGGATTCTGTCTGAATGAACATCGTGGCCTCACGCTGAGACAGGTGAGGCCTGTCGCTCGCCTTGTCCAGAGATGTGCGCGGTCAGCACGCGAACTTTTCCGTCATCATCCGCGCCATGGGCGGCCACGATCATAAGCGCGCCTGCGTCAGTACGGGTTCGCAGAAGCCGGCTTCTGACGAGCATCTGGCGCACCGTCTGCCGGGAGGTTTCTGCAATCGCGGTCCCCAGCGAAGCCCCCCCGTGGCGCTGCGCCGCGTCCACTGCAGGCGCAATCGCCGCCGCCAGCGCCGGGATCGCCGTCGTCAGTTCGTCGTCACGCGCGCCGGCGTGCAGCATCTGGATAGCGGCTGTCACGGCGGCGCACCGCTCATGCCCCATCACCATGACCAGCCGCGCACCGAGATGGAGCACGCCATATTCGATCGAGGCCAGGAGGCTGTCGTCCAGCACCGCGCCAGCGACCCGCAGCACAAGCAGATCGCCAGGTCTCTGGTCAAACAGCGTCTCAGGGGCCAGAAGGCTGTCTGCGCACATCAGAAGCACGGCGAAGGGCGCGCGCGCAGCCCCGCCCGCACCTGCCTCAGACGCGCGTCGGCAGCCCGCCAGGAAACGCGCATTTCCGTCGAGCAGGCGCTGCAGGGCGGCTTCGGGCGAGGCCGGCGGCGATTCCGCATCGGCGACTGGGGTCAATGCCGGCGTCGCAGTCTGTGCGATGGCCGCTGGCGCAGCGAGTGCCGCGGCGGCCAGGCCCAGGAGGCCGCGCCGGGTGGAACAGCACGCGGATTCGTCGGCCATGACGGCGCTCCCCGATTTCTCGTTCATCCTCGCCCGTCTCTCCTGCGCTTAAAGCGTAACCGAGCGGTGAGCGCCAGTCATCGTTGCATGGCCTGGGCTCTCTGGCCCCGAGTCTTTGGCCTGTATTCTGTGGCCTGGGCTGCCCGGCCTGGCGCGCGGGCTGGCGGGGTTGCGTGCAGAGGGCGCGTGGTCCAACACATCGCACGCTGGCGCGTCATCCGCTGTGTCCGCGCTGGCCCCGGGGCCGTCCTCGGCCGCACGCTTACCGCAAACCAGAATGGAGCAGCATGATGGCGCAATCAGGACAGGGGCCGCGATCGCTGGAAGGCAAGATCGCCGTCGTCACCGGGGCGAGCCGCGGCATCGGTCGCGGGGCTGCAATCGCCCTCGGCGAGCAGGGCGCCACGGTCTATGTCACCGGACGCACCACCGGGGGAGGGCCTTTGTCCATTGAGGAGACCGCGGGTCTTGTGGATGCGGCCGGCGGCAGGGGCATCCCCGTGGAGGTGGATCACGGCAAAGACGATCAGATCGCTGCTCTTTTTGCGCGTGTGCGCGCCGAACAGGGCCTGCTCAACATCCTGGTGAACAACGTCTACAAGATCCCAAACCCGCCTGCCTGGGGCGGCGGCTTCTGGGACCATCCCATCCAGGTGTGGGACGACCAGGTGGGCATTGGCCTGCGCAGCCATTATGTGGCGAGCTGGCATGCGGCGGCGCTGCTGTTCGCCGCCGGGCCGGGCGGCGTCATCGTGAACGTGTCGTCTCCGGGCGGGCAGAGCTATCATTTTTCCTCCAGCTACGGCGCGGGCAAGGCCGGCCTTGATCGCCTGTCGGCCGACATGGCGATCGAACTGCAGCCGCGCGGCGTCGCCTGCGTCTCGCTCTATCCCGGAGCAGTGGCCACGGAATTCGTTCAGGAAGTCGGGGCCAAAAACGGCATGGACCTGTCGACTGCCCAGACCACGCTGGGAGTGGGCAGGACAATCGCCGCGCTCGCCTGCGCGCCGGACCTGATGGCCCGCTCCGGCGTCATTCAATGGGTTGAAGACCTTGGTCGTGAGTTTGACGTGCGCGACGAGAACGGGGCGCTCCCGCACCCCTATCCAGGGCGTAAGAAGGGGGTCTGAGATGGCCTACTGGCTGCTCAAAACCGAACCAGAGGCCTTCGGTTGGTCGCAGCAACAGGCGCGCGGGTCGGCGGGCGAGCCCTGGACGGGCGTGCGCAATCCCCAGGCCCGCCAGAACCTCAGAGCCATGTCCGTCGGCGATCTCGCGTTTTTCTACCACACCGGGCAGGAGCGCCGGATCGTTGGCGTGGTGCGGGTGGTGCGGGACGCCTATCCCGACCCGCAGGATCCGGCATGGGCTGCGGTTGATGTCGTTGCCTGCGCAGCATTGGCGACGCCGGTGACCCTTGCAGCCATCAAGGCGGATCCGGCGCTCGCCGATATGGCGCTGATCCGCGCGCCCCGCCTCTCCGTGCAGCCGGTCACTCCGGCGCAATGGCGGCGCGTGCATGTCCTGGCAGGGGCGTGACGGCGGCGGGCGCAGATCCGTCCGCCGTCGCCGCCGTCTGGGGCCTCGACTGCCTTGCGCAATCAGTCCGCGCAGCAATCCCTCCAGGCGCGGGCGGCCTGTGTGCATGTGGCCCGCGCGGCAATCCCCGCATGGGCTGACCCCTGGGCCATGCCTGCGTGCGGTGGGCGGGCGCGGCGGACGGTTGCGCGCGCCTGCCAGATTGTTAGGCTCACGCCGTGCCGGCAGCAGCGGCGGCGCGGGCGTTTGTATGAGGGGTCGATGCGTTCAGGTGACAAGACTGCGGGCTCACGCGGCGCGCACGCGCCGGCGGCTGTCAGGTTTCACACGGTCCTGGCGCTTGCTGCGGTGGGCATGAGCATGGGTCTGCCGGGGGCGGCGCGGGCCGGGGTCGAAGAAGTGCGCGTCGGGGTGCTCGCGCACAACATCCGGGTCACTGATCCGAAGAACGCCAACAAGGAAGACGGTGTGGACGTGGGCGGCGAGCTTGTGTTCGGCTCTCCAGACCTGCTCAGCGGCCTCGCTTCGCCGCGGCCTTATGTGGCTCTCTCGGTCAACACGGCAGGCGAAACCAGCTATGCGGGGGTCGGGCTGATCTGGCAGTGGCGGTTCGCCAAGGGCTGGCGGGTGGAGCCCGGCTTTGGCTACGTGCTGCACAGCGGCGAGAAACTGGACAACCCGGTCCCGCGCGATCAGCCGGCCCGTCGCCAGGCGTTCGAGGATGCGTATCTCCTGCTCGGCTCGCGCGATCTCTTTCGCACATCGATTGCCGTGACGCGCGAGGTGTCGCAGCGCTGGGCAGTGCAGGCGGTGTTCGAGCATCTTTCGCACGGCCAGATTCTCGGGTCCGGACGCAATCAGGGCCTCGACATGGCAGGCGTTCGGGTGGTCTACCGCTTCGCGCAGTGACGAAGCGGGGCGAATGTCATGCCAAGCGTGGTGGTCGTCGGCGCCCAGTGGGGCGACGAGGGCAAAGGAAAGATTGTCGACTGGCTGTGCAACCGGGCGGAGATGGTCGTCCGCTTTCAGGGCGGACATAACGCCGGCCACACACTTGTGGTTGGCGATCAGACCTACAAGCTGTCGCTGCTGCCCTCTGGCGTGGTGCAGTCAAAGACATCGGTCATCGGGTCCGGCGTTGTCGTTGACCCCTGGGCCCTTCTCGATGAAATCACGCGCGTCTCCGGCCAGGGCGTCGCGATCACGCCGGACATTCTGGCGCTGGCCGACAACGCATGCCTGATCCTGCCGATCCACCGCGACCTCGACGGCGCGCGCGAAGCGCAGGCCGGCGACGCCAGGATTGGCACGACCGGCCGCGGCATCGGCCCGGCCTATGAGGACAAGGTCGGCCGGCGCGCGATCCGCGTTGCGGATCTGGCCGACCCTGAGGCCATCGAGGCAAAGCTGCCGCGGCTGCTCGCGCATCACAACGCCCTGCGGCGCGGACTTGATCTGCCCGAGGCGGATGGGGCGGCTCTCAAAGCCGAACTCCTGGCGGTGGCGCCCAGGATCCTGCCTTTCGCGCGACCGGTCTGGCGGCTTTTGGATGCCGCGCGCCGCAGCAATGTGCGGATCTTGTTCGAGGGCGCCCAGGGCGCTCTGCTTGATGTCGACCACGGCACCTATCCCTACGTGACGAGTTCCAACACGCTCGCGGGGCAGGCCGCGGCGGGGGCCGGCGTCGGACCCAAAGCGATCGACTATGTCCTGGCGATCGTTAAGGCGTACACGACCCGGGTGGGGATGGGGCCATTTCCTACGGAGCTGACGGATGCCGTCGGAAAGCGGATCGGCGAACGTGGGCGCGAGTTTGGCACGGTCACCGGTCGGGCGCGGCGGTGCGGCTGGTTTGACGCTGTCCTGGCGCGTCAGACCTTGGCGCTGTCCGGCGCGGACGGTGTTGCTCTGACCAAGCTTGACGTCCTGGACGGGTTTGCGGAATTGAAAATCTGCGTCGGCTACCTGTTGAATGGAGCGCCGGTCGACCATCTGCCCGCTGGCCAGAAGGACCAGGCGAGCCTGACGCCGGTCTATGAGACGATGGAAGGCTGGCAGGGGTCGACCGCCGGCGCGCGCAGCTGGAAGGATCTGCCGGCAAACGCCATCAAATACGTCAAGCGCCTGGAGGAACTGATGGGCGCGCCGGTGGTGTTGCTGTCGACGAGCCCGGATCGTGACGACACGATCCTGATGCGCGATCCCTTCGCGGCCTGAGGGCGCTGTGCGGACCGGCGCCTGCGGCGCCTCATCGTTTCGCTGGCGGGTCCATGAAGTCGCGATAATAGGTGATCCGGCCGGCCTGCACTTTGTAGACGCCGCAGCCGCGCCGTTCGCCCGCTGGCGTTCGCGCGACCCATTGCGCCCAGGCGGTTGCATGGTCGCCGGCCAGGTCGAGGAGGTCAAACGTCACGCCGTGCTCGGTCATCTCCGCGTTCATCCGGGTCATGAAGCCGAGAATGGCGGCGCGGCCATGAAAGGCGCCGTAGACCGGGTCCTCCAGCAGCGCATCGTCGGCAAACAGGTCCACGAGCGCTGTATAGTCGCGCGCGTCCTGGATCGCCCAGAACCGTGCAAGGACGTCGTATGCTTCGCCCGCCATGAACATGTCTCCGACTGCCTGCAGATCCGATCGCACACTGCGGCCTGATCATCTGTAAACTCGCGCCCGGCGCCAGGCCGCCGGGTCCAGGCCGCCCGCTGCCCGCCCGCCTGCGACGCCTGCCGGTGACGTCTGGTGGTGACGTCCGGCTGGGCGGCCAAATCCCATTCACACAGGGCCTGCGCCCCCGCTGGGACATGATGCGCACGTCGCTCCGGCGCAGCAAGCACGCACGCCCGATGCTGCCGCTCAGGCTTGCGCTTGCAGCCAGAGCCAAGGCGGCGTAGCTCACCCCAACCAGAGGAGACCGCGATGACCGTCAGCTTATATGGCCTGGCCGCGCCGACATTTCTCAGTTTCTTGGACTCCCTCGCGCATGTGCTGC
>JBILMQ010000339.1:0-3552 GCA_044375455.1 Caulobacterales bacterium
TCTGGTCAGCAAACCGATGACGGCAAAGACCGCCCAGATTGTGTTCGCCGCGTTCCTGCATCGCGGTCGCGCGCGCATCACCAATGTGCGAATTGTGGGCCCAAACAACCGCCCTAGAGTGCGCACCGGCAGTCTTCAGGAGACGCGCGAGCGTATCGAACATGTGGCTGTCACGCAGGTTCCAGCTCTCCACGGATCCACGCGAGAGCGCGCGATAGTAAGCTTCTGACGCGCACACTGCCCGAGCGTTCTGGGCGGCGTTGAAAAAGACCTCGCCATCAGCGGCGGCGTACTTCAGCTGCTGTGCGAGAAGTTCACACAATTGGCGCTTAACAGCGTTCTCGCAACTGCGCCCAGTGCGCCGGGCCACAGCAGCATAGGCCTGCGGCGCTTCAAGATAAGGCTTCATGCAGCCATAGCGTCGCCGCGCAGCCCCCGCCGCGTCGGGGTCGATGCGGCCGAGGTACTCCAGCACGGCGGCAATAGACTGCTTCAGGCTGTAAATGTCCAAGCCGCGAATTGCGACGCGGTCGTCAGGCCTGCGATCTTCGTTCCAGCGACGCAAATCACGCAGCAGCAGCAGGAATTCTCGATTGCGCCACATCCAGCGCGGGAAATTGACGAAGGCGGCCCGATCTCCCCAGCGGCCATGGCTGCGCAGGTAGCGGTCGAGTTCTGCCGTGTCGGGCCAGTCCCCCTCGATAGCCAGGATGCGAAATCCGTGGCGTTCCACAAGCCGTCGGGTGATCGCTGCGCGCGCCCGGTAGAACTCCCTCGTGCCATGCGTACACTCGCCGAGCAGCACGATGCGCGCATCCGAAAAATGATCGAACCGGCTCGCGAACGCGTCCACATCGTCGAGATCCGGCAGTGCAGCCGCATGCGAACGGACCAAGGCGGCCAGACCAGTGTCGGGGGGCGATCGCGCGGTCAGGGTCACGCGCTGACGCCAGGCCCCGCGTGCGGCGCGCGCGCCGCACGCATCACGCGGACGACATCCTCATCACTGAGCTGCCGGAAATCCCGATAGTGCTGGCCGACCGACTCAAAGCGGTCGGGAGTGAGGAGGCAAAACACCTGGTCAGCAAGCTTCTCAAGGTCTCTGACAGTGTCGCGCGCAGCAACGGTCGTTGCAACAATCACCCGTTTCGGGCCGCGCCGGCGGATCGCTTCGAGCGCGGCGCGCATGCTGGCTCCGGTCGCTACGCCATCGTCGACCAGAATCGCCGTCGCTCCGCGCGCCGGAACGGGCGGCGCGCCTTCGAGATAAAGTGCGCGCCGACGGGCGATTTCGACCAGCGCGCGCGCGCAGGCCGCATCGAACTGGGCGCGACCCATCCCGCTTGCCTCCAGAATGTCCGCATTGCGCACAATGTCGGGCTGTTCCCCGTTAACGATGGCTCCGACTGCGAGTTCTTCGTGGCCGGGCGCGCCAATCTTGCGCACCAGCAGGAGATCAAGAGGCGCGCCGAGCCTGGATGCGATTTCCGCGCCGATCGGCGCTCCGCCACGGGGCAGAGCGTAAACAACGGGATTTTCAAACCGGCCTGCTGCAATCTGTTCCGCAAGTTGCCGGCCAGCCTCGTGGCGGTTTTCAAACACCCGACTTTGCATCGTCTGCTTCTTTCCAATGACGGAGCAACCACTCTCCTGCCGCATCGAGCGCAGCGCGCGCCGGCGACCCGTCCTCAAGTGAGGCCAGGGATCCAGGAACAACAGAAAGGCGCGCCTCGCCGCGCATTAACCGGCACACTGTCCGGCTAAGTGAAACCGATTTGGCGTCCTGGGCGCCGACCAGCAGCAGAATGGGCATGCGCAGTCCGGTCAGGACCGGCTGAGGCAGACCCTGCAGACCGCCCCACCAGACGATGGTGCGAATGCGTGCGGCGCGCTGCGTTGCGGCAATGATTGCCGCACCCGCGTGCCAGGCGCACGCCACAAGCGCGACAGAGACGTGGGCAGCCTGCCAAGCGCGATGCAGCCAGTCGATTGCCTCGACGAGGCATGCGCCATCTGCTGCGGCATTATCGACGGCGCGCTCATCAACGGCGTCGCCCGGGCTGTAGAGACTAACGCAGAGTGTGGCGAACCCGCAGGCGCGAAGGAAAGCCGCCGCTTCGCCCACGCCAGCCCAATCGCGATGCGCGGCGCGGGTGCGGGGCAGGATGACGACCCCCTGCGCCTCGAGGGGGGCCTCGAAGACACCCTGCAGGCGGCGTGGTCCGATCAGAACCTCGCGTCCACCAGGATGCGCCTGCTCTCTATCGAGGGTGCGCATCAGCTGCCGGTGCGCAAACAGCGAGGCGGCATTGTGATCCCCACAGAATGCAGGCAAGGCGATGCGACGCAACCGTTCGCCCATATCGACAAGATGCACCGCCGACATCATCGCGTCCTCCATAATGCGCCGAATTGGAAGCCGACCGACGCCGCCGAGGCGGAGGCGATGGGGGTCTGGGGACGCCGCAGGCTCATCACGCAGCGCCGATCGGCTGAAATATCATCCGCTGCTCGGTCGGCCGCGCGTTGATGCGCATCAAACAGACTGCGCTCGGTGCTCCAGTCCTGCACGTCTGCCCTGACAGTCGCCGGGTCCCCGCAGCGCCGCACGCACCACCTCACACACCAACCCCACAGCACCCAGACCTGCAGCCTCGTGCGGCGCCACTTAGTCCTCCAGCGGCCATGAGGCTGCAGTTTTCTGACGCCCGCGGCGCCACGCGTCTAACATGCCGGTCTGCCCCTCGCGCCACACGCGCAATCCATTTACATTCGCTCCCGCAGAAATTTCCGAATAGGCGACCGGTTCGCACACAGCCAACCAAACGCTCGACCTCCTCATCCGCTATCGACACGCCTTTCGAAGTTTCTCCCGTGCCTTAATCTGCGCCGCGCTGGCCACCGCACTATGGCGCCCCTCTCACCTGCTTCTCTCGCTCATCTGACAGAGCGTCTGGCCCGTCGACGGACGGTCCTGACAAGAACGTCCTCATGGGTTGACTTCGGTGGAACCGGCTTCGCGGCAAGCTCCCCCTCAGATTTCTGGTGATGACACTCTTGTCGAAATCCTGCGTGTCACCGCCTTTGCAATTCTCGCTGTCGCGACATGTCGACCTCTCGGCAGCCACGCCTCCGGTAACGTGCATTCAGAGTACTTTGCGAAACCTCAAACGCGACGTCCCAGACCTGTGGGCTTGATGAAACTCTTTCTGAAGGCAGACCCGAACAATGGCAAAACAAGTGCCGAATAAGTCTCACGCTGCTGAGCCCGTGGCCGCGGCGCTGCAACGCTCCTCGCAACCTCTCGCCGACCTCACTGCGGCGCAGCTCGCGCTTTGGCGGGGCGGCGCAGATTTCGTACGCGTACTCCTCCGTACGCAGCAAAATCAGATGCTGAGTCTGTGGCGCGTCCAGGCGATGGCGCTTGGAAACGGGCAACCACCAACGTTAGAGCGGTTTCTACGTGATGTGAATCGGATTGGCGACTGGGGGATTCCCTTTGGGCCGCAAATCAGATTCGATTGCCCCTTCGGCAATGGCGGAGCACATCAT
>JBILMQ010000340.1:0-3537 GCA_044375455.1 Caulobacterales bacterium
CAGGTGGCGCGTTCGCGTGCGGCGAGCACTGTGCGCAGCACCGGGGTGGCGAGCGCGGCGTCGTACAGAAAGCGCTTGCCGTCGCGGCTCGACAGGGCTGTGACGAGCGCGGCCGACGCCCCGGCCAGCGCGATCAGCACGACCGGCGCGTTGGCGCGAAACAACTCTCCGGCGCCGATCACGAAGTCGGCAAGACCGGTAAGGTTGGCGCGTCCGTCCCCCAGCATGGCGGCGAAGCGAGGCACCACCTCGTAGAACAAAAAGCCCACAGCGCCCGCTCCTGCGGTCAGCAGGAAGCTGGGATAGGTCATGGCGGTGGCGATGTCTCTGCGAATGCGATCCTCGAAGGCCAGTTGCCGCGCACTGTCCTCCAGCACCTGATCCAGCCGCCCGCTCGCCTCGCCGACGCCGATCAGGGCGGCGACATAGCGCGGATAGCCTTTGGTATTTTCTGCAAAGGCCTGCGACAGGCGTTCGCCGCGTCGCAGACCCTGGGCGACGGCGCGCAGTTCTGCGGCGGCGGCGGCGGGCTGGCTTGAGGCGATGATGGTGAGGGCTTCCAGCAGGTCGACGCCGGCGCGCGACAGGAGCGCCAGCTGTTGGAGGATCAGCACCCGCGCCTCATCATTGACGCCAGCTGCAGCGAGGCCGAAGCGGCGTGTTGGTTCGCGTGCGACTTCTTCGATGCGCGTCACGGTGAGCTGGTCGCGGCTGAGCCGGCGCAGCGCCTCGTCCTGGCTTGCTGCGACCACGAGATCGCGCACTGGCGCGCCATCGGGCGTGACGGCTTGATATCTGAACTGCTTCTGGTCGGTTTGCATGCCCGGCGTCATCCGTTCCGTCACCGCGCTGCGGCGGGCTCGCGTTCGCTGGTTGCGGTGATGCGCGCGGCCTCAGCCATGGAGGTGAGGCCGAGACGCGCTTTCAGCAGGGCGTCCTCATACATCGACCGGAAGCCGTCGCGGCGGGCTATGGCCTCGAGCTCGCCTTCCGGGGCGCGCCGGCGCACCGCGTCGGCGAAGGCGTCGTGGACGCTTGCCACCTCATAGGCGCCGATGCGGCCACGAAATCCGGTCATGTCACATTGGGGGCAGCCGGCATGCCGCTTCCAGGCGGGCGCCCTGGTGAGCCGATCGGCGAAGCGGCGGCGGGTCTCGGCCTCCAGCGGCGCGGCTTCGGCGGGATCGAGAGCCGTTGCGCACTGATCGCACAGGCGGCGCAGCAGGCGCTGGCCCACCAGACCGCGCAGCACGTCTGCGAGCAGGTAGTCCTCTATGCCGAGGTCCAGCAGGCGCGACACTGCGGCAAGCGCCGAATTGGTGTGGACGGTTGAGATGACGAGATGGCCTGTCAGGGCGGACTGGATCGCGATGCGCGCAGTTTCACTGTCACGGATCTCGCCGACAAGGATGACATCCGGGTCCTGGCGCAGGATGGAGCGCAGTCCGGCGGCAAAGGTGAGCCCAATATCGGCGCGCACATGCACCTGCACGACGCCCGGCAGATCGAATTCGACGGGGTCCTCCACGGTGATGATCTTTCGCACGCCATCATTGAGCTCGTTGAGCAGGCGATAGATCGTGGTGGTTTTGCCCGAGCCGGTCGGCCCGGTCACCAGGATGACGCCATTGGGCCGGGCGATCAGGCTCCGCAGCATGTCCTGCTGATCGGCGAACACGCCGAGCGCGTCGAGTTCAGGCAGCGCTTTGGTCTTGCCGAGCAGACGCAGCACCAAGGACTCGCCCCACGTGGTTGGCAGGGCGGAGACGCGCAGGTCGAGTTCGCGTCCGTTGATCCTGATGCTTTGGCGCCCGTCCTGGGGCAACCGACGCTCGGCGATGTCCATGCCGGACAGCAGTTTGATCCGCGAGGCGACGGCGTCGAACAGCGAGCGCGGCGCGGTGCGCCAGGTCTGCAGCACGCCATCGATGCGCAACCGCACCAGGAAGCGGTCTTCGAAGGGTTCGACATGTACGTCGGAGGCGCGCCGCGCCAGGGCTTCCGAGAACACAGCGTTGACGAAATCGATGACCGGGGCTTCCTGCGCCATCTCGCGCAGCCGCTGGGTGTCGTTTGCACCGGCGAAGCGGTCGTCGGCGAGTTCCTGGTCGCGCGCCTTGCCGAGTTGCTCGAGGAGCCCTTCCAGGGTCTGCTGGCTCGCCAGACGGAAGATGGCGGGGTCGCGCCGCCAGGCTTCGGCTGCTTCTTGGATGGCGGGATCGAGTGGATGCCGGGCGACAATGTTCAGGCGATCCTGGCCGTTGTGGTCCGGCGCGAGCCAGACAACGGCGTCGCGCTCGAGGAGCCAAGACAGATTGATGCGCAGTGTCTCGACGGCGCGCAGCACCTCGGCCACCTCTGGCATGTCGTGCGACAGCGCGATGGCGAGACCGAGCTGGCGCGACAGCCCGTCGAGGAGATCGCGTTCAGACACCGACCCGAGCCGGACGAGGGTCTGGCCGATCAATCCGCCCAGCTGGCGCTGCGCTTGCAGCGCCTGCTGCAGGTCCTGCGGGGTGATCAGGCCGGCTTCAATGAGCAGCCGGCCGATTGGGACGTTGGCGCTGGCTGCTGCGTGTCGCTCGATCGCTTGTCCTGTCGCGGGACCAGCGGCTGCGGCTGGGCGACGCGTCTGAGGCGCTGTCTGCGCGCGATCTTCCTGCGCGACGTCCGGGTTATGGTTGGCCGTGGGCACCGCAGATCCGCTCCTCACGCGTCTCCAAACATCCTCAGCCTCGCCAGGTTACGCGAAGCACGAGGCGCCCGCATCACCGATTTGCAGGCCCTGGGGGGGATGACCCTTGCGACAGCGCCCTGAGCTGCAGGCCAGGGCTTCGGCGCTGAGGCGCAGTCCGATCGGACAGGCGCCCTCGCGCATTTGGCAAGAGATCGAGCGCTGACCAGCCGGACGCCGGCAGGCCGGGAGTACGGGGCGGGGGTCCGGTGTGTGCGTCCCCGTCCTGCCCTGGTTGTGTGGGGGCCTTGGGAAGGCCGGACTGCATCGATCCTGCGGGTGATCTCTCGGTGGCCTGCCGGTGGCCTGTGGGCGGACCCTGGCCTGCGCTCAGGTGATGGGGCTTGTCGGCGCGACGACATTGGCCGTCCTCGTGGCGGCGTCGCGCCGCGCCAGGAGGACGGCTGCGCGATGATGCGGCACGGCGCTTTGGGCTGATGACGCCGGTGCGGACGCCAGTGATGAGGTGGCTGATGGCGCGGGGGGTGATGACGTGGGAGTGATGACGTGGGCAGACAGGCCGCACGGGCGATGGTAGGTTTCAAGCGCGTGCGCAGGCCTCGCGGCCGGCGCGGGTCTGGCTCCGCGCCAGCGCCCGGGCCTCAGCCTGGGGTTGGCGGTCGGTTCTGGCTTGGTCTGGCAGGGGTGGTCTTGGTGTGTGTGGCGGTGCGGGGCTGTCTGGCGGTCCGAGGGCGCGAGGTCCTCAGGCGCGTGGTCCTGAGGCCTGTTGTCCTGAGGCCTGTTGTCCTGAGGGCTGGTTGTCCTGAGGGCGCGCCTTGCAGACATTGATCGGAGACGTGAGA
>JBILMQ010000341.1:0-3520 GCA_044375455.1 Caulobacterales bacterium
CGGCCGTTGGCGGTCGGGGGCGCAGGGGGGAGGATAATGGCGAACACAGGTGTGTCTACGGAACGGCACAATCGTGCAGGGCGGAGCGAAAGGCCAAAGTTGATGTCGGTGCCGGCGGCGCTCGATCGCTATGGAATCGGTCGGACGAAACTCTACGCCCTCATCGGGGTCGGCGAGATTCGCGCCGTGAAGCTTGGCTCGAAGACGCTGATCGATGTTGCGTCCGCGGACGCCTTCTTCGATTCGTTGCCTGAGTTGGCGGGCTCAAAAAAGGTCTAAGGGCGGGTCGAAACTCTCGCCTGATACAGCTTCCCAGAAGGTCGAAACCTGTGGATAACTGGTCGCCGCTGTTCACCTTTGTTCGCTTTTAGACGCTGCACAAAAGGGGAAACGCAAGGGGAAACGCTGATCCGGAGGAGGGGAAAAGGATCTAAGTGCTTGAAAAATAGCGTAAAAAATCAGCGCAATGGCTCCCCGGGTAGGATTCGAACCTACGACCAACCGGTTAACAGCCGGTTGCTCTACCGCTGAGCTACCGAGGAATGACGCTTGGGCGTGTAGACCAATTTCTGGTCTGGGGTCAAATAGGTTTGCGGGTCGCCTCAGTCGGGTCTTGCGAGATTTGACTGCTGACCGCTGACGGCTGCGGGGCGGGCTCCAGGATCACGGTTGCGGTCGCCAGCACTTGGAAGCAAGGGCAAGAAAAAGGGGAGCCGGTGAAGGCTCCCCGCAGGTCTAGGTAATGGTGGGGTGTCTTCAAGGGAAGACACTGCCAGGATGAGCAAAGAGCGTAAATTTTTCGTAAATGTCGACGCCTGGCATCAAGGTTTGCTCTACACAGATTGTCGTTTGGAAACCATAATGTGAGAGCCAAAGTGCAAATAAGGTTGTAACGACGCGCCCACACCGACTGTAGGGTGCGCGCGAGGTTGCCGCTGCACATTGGGCCTTTGGCAGCGGAAATTTCGGGAGGGGCGTTCTCGGGGAGGCAATCACGATACCTCTGGAGGCCACGCCCGGAATTGAACCGGGGTACGCGGTTTTGCAGACCGCTGCGTCACCACTCCGCCACGTGGCCGTCCAGAAAACTGCGTTTAGCAGCTGGGCTCCGTCGCCGCAACGCGGGGGATGGGGCGCGCTTCATGCGCCTCGTCGCTGGCGCGGGCGTCTGCGATTTGTGCATATGGAGCGCCCAGCCTCCCGGGCGCAGTGCGTCCGGACATCGGTTTGCGGGACGGCGCCTCTCCGGCGGGGTCTTCACGGGCGCATGGGCGTGGGCGCGGTCGCTCGATTGACGCGCCCCGGCGCGTCTGTTTGTTCGCCTGTGGCAAGGCCTGGCGGGATGGTCATAGCAGGGCCGGTTTGCACCAGACGCCGGCTTTTGTTAGGCGAGCCCGGCGCGTGGCGACAGCGCCGTGCGCCATTCAGACGGAGGACGCCCTTTGGATTTCGCCCGGCAACGCGCGCTTATGGTTGATACCCAGATACGCCCGCACGACGTGACGGATGTCGCGGTCCATGCTGCTTTTGCTCGGGTGCCACGCGAGACCTTCGCGCCGGCGGACAGGGGCTGCTTTGCCTATGCGGAGACTGAGATCGCCTGCGGCCCAGGACGTTTTCTATGGCGGGCCCGCGACCTCGCGAAACTTGTTGCCGCGCTCGATGTTCAGGCTGAAGAGCGGGCTTTGGTGATCGGCGGCGGGTCTGGGTATCCAGCGGCGATCCTGGCTGCGCTTGGGGCGCGCGTCACTCTGCTGGAGACCGCAGCGCACGCTCCTGGCGCGCGCGCTGCGCTTTCGGCTGCTGGCGCGGCTCTCAATCCTGGGAGTGTGACGGTTGTTGAGGGGAACATTGTGAAGGGCGCGCCCGGCGCCACATTTGAGGTGATCCTGATCGCTGGAGCGATCGAGACAACGCCCGCCTCGATCATGAACCAGCTTGCAGATGGCGGCAGACTGGGCTGCGTGGTGCGCCGCGGCGCCTCGGGGCGCGCGCAAATCTGGCGCCGCTCCGGCGAGGCTGTCAGCGCAGCCGAGCTTTACGACGCAGCGCCGCCGCTGCTTGAAGAATTCGCTGCACCGCGGGCATTTATCTTTTAGCGCGCAGGATGCGCGCACGCGCCGCAGGGGGCAGGCGGGACCGGACGTTGAAATCAGTCGTCACCCACTTGGGACTGGCGTCGCCGCCCGCTAGATACGTAGGAACGGGCTGGCGGCCGCCAGTGGCGCACAGCAATCACGAGGGCTCCAGATGCAGTGGCGGATAGTGACGGCGGCGGTCGTCGCCCTGGGGGCTATCCCCCTGGCGGGGGCGGGCACCCTGGGTGATGCGCTTGAACTCGCCTACCGCAACAATCCTGAGCTCAATGCCGAGCGCGAGCGGGTTCGCGCCGCCGATGAGCGTGTGGAACAGGCGCGCAGTCAGCGTCGCCCGGCGCTTGGCCTGTCGGCGGACACCAGCTGGACCTCGGTTGATCAGGGGCGCGGCGCCGCCGACCTCTCCACCCAGAGCGTTGCCGTGTCGGCGAGCCAGTCAGTGTATCGCGGCGGACGCATCAACGCCGCCGTCGCGCAGGCCCAGGCTGGCGTCAAGGCCGCGCGCGAGGGATTGCGGGCGGTGGAGCAGCGGGTTCTGCTTGAGGTTGTGGCAGCCTACATGGACGTGCGACGCGACGACGAGGCGGTCCGGATCCGCGACAACAACGTCAGGGTGCTGCGGCGTCAGTTGGAAGCCGCCCAGGCGCGCTTTGATGCAGGCGAGATCACGCGCACGGACGTACGCCAGGCCGAAGCACGCCTTGCGGGGGCTGAGGCCAATTACGCGGCCGCGCGGGCGCAATTGGAGGCGAGCAGGGCCGGGTATGAGCGGGTCGTTGGCGGTGCGCCCGAAACGCTGGCCCCAGAGCCTCCGGCGCCTGCAACGCCTGGGTCTCTCAGCGAGGCGATGCTGCGCGCGCGCGACGCCAATCCGCAGGCTCTGGCCGCGCGCTATGCGGAGGCGGCCGCCAGGCAGGGCGTCCGCGCTGCTGCCGGCGCCTTGCTGCCGGAAGCCTCGATCTCCGCCCGCATGAGTTACGCGTGGGATGATGTTACTTCGCTGGGAGCGGGGGGCGTCATTCTTCGCGACCGGCAGGATTCTGCGACGGCGACCGCGCGCATCAGCGTGCCGCTGTACGAACAGGGTTTTGCGCGCTCTGCCGTGCGCGGCGCCAAACTTGATGAAAACCGCGCCCGCTATCAGGTCGATGACGCCGAGCGGGCCGTGGCGGAGCAGGTGACCCAGGCGTGGCATGCCTATGCCGCTTCCAAGACGGTGATCGAGGCGTCGACCAAGCAGGTTGTCGCCGCTCAGGCTGCCCTCGAAGGGGTGGAGGCAGAGCTGCAGGTGGGGCAGCGCACAACACTTGATGTGCTGGATGCAGAGCAGGAATTGCTCAACGCACGGCTCGCTCTGGTGCGTGCGAATCGGGATTCTTATGTCGCATCGCACGCCCTGCTTGCTGCAACAGGCGCCCTGACGC
>JBILMQ010000090.1:0-11709 GCA_044375455.1 Caulobacterales bacterium
TGCCCGTTGCGGCTTTGACCGTTGCGGCTTTGACCGTTGCAGCTTTGCCAGTTGCCGCTTTGCTGGTTGCGGCCTTCCTGGGCGATGCTTTGCTGGGCGATGCTTCTCTGGTTTTGCCGGTCGCCGGGGCGCCTGGGCCTGACAGGTCGGCCGGGCCCGGCATGTCGGCCAGGCCCGGGTCGCGGGCGATCTGGAAGGTGTTGAGCGCCAGCGCCACCAGGATGAATTCTCCGATCAGAAAAACGTAATCGAGGAGTTGCGCCGGGCTGAGGTGCTCGGCGAGCGTGGCGTAGGTTTGCGGGTCTATCGACTGGCTCTTCATGAGCTGGTCGACGCCGCTCAGCGCGGCCGCTTCCAAGGGCGTCCAGCCTTTGGCGCGGGGCCCGCGCACGACGCGCGCAATGTCTGCTTCAGGAATGCCGATACGTCGCGAAAGGCCGGCGTGCTGACCCCACTCATAGGCTGAGCGGGCATTCCAGGCGACGCGCAGGACGACGAGTTCGCGCAGTCGCTCTGCGAGCAGATTGTTGCGCAGGATGTGATTGCCGAACACCATCCAGGCCTGCAGGGTCTGCGGGTTGTGCGCCAGGACGCGGTGCAGGTTGAATGGCGGCCACCAGGGACCCAAGGCCTTGCGGACGTCGGGAGAGATGTCAGCGTCGCCGAGCCCCTCCAGACGCTGCGCGGCGTTGGGAAATGGTGGTTCCTTGCCGGTTGTCGCACCCATGCTTCTCCCCTTTGATCGCTGTGATCACTGCGGCTCCAGGCTGAGCTCCGCGCAGGCGCCCCCGACAGCCCGTCCGACAGGCCTTCCCACAGCCCTTTCGACAGGCCTTTTGGCAGGCGTTCTGGCAGGCCTTCTGGCGGGCCTTGCTGGTCTGGTCGTCCGCCACGCCGCCCGTCAGAAACCGGTCGCCCAAAGAAACCGGTCGCCCGGCCTAAGGCCGGTCTTCCAGCAGAACCGGTCTTCCAGCAGTACCGGCCGCCGGAAAGCGGCCGTCAGGAGCCGCGTTCGGAACCGGGGCACAGGACTGGCGACCGGGATTGGCTGCCAGGCCTTGTTGCTGGTGGTCATGGCGCTGACCGGTGCGACCGGCGCACGAGCCTGCAGGACATGCCTCGCCCAGACGCGGCGCATATGTGTCTTTTTGTCCGCGCTTCTCCCGAAAAAGCACAAATCTGTGTCGGGCGCCATTGACGCTTTTTGGCATGGGTGAAAAAAACCCGGAGTCTCTGACAAGCAGTCGGCGTCAGGCGGCGTGGGGATATGCGTCACCGGACGGCATCAGATGCGGCGGGGATCAAGGAAACGTATCAAGAGGAGATTTGGGATGGCGTTCAAACGCGACCGACTGCGGTCAACGCTTCTTGGCGCAACCGCATTGTGCCTTATCGCACCAGGCGGAGCCCTGGCGCAAACTGCAGATCAGCAGTCACGCGAGTCGCAAAGCGCCTCGGGGGAAACGATCCAGGACATCATCGTCACGGCGCAGCGGCGCGAAGAGCAGCTGCAGGACGTGCCGCTTGCCGTCTCCGCCCTGAACGAGGAGATGATCCAGAACCTGAACGCCCGCGACATTCGCGATCTGACGGGCCTCGTTCCCAACATCGTGATCAGCGAGATCAGCATTGGGCCGAGCATGACCCAGTTGTCGATCCGCGGCGTCAACAGCCAGGACCCGGAGAAGAGTTTTGACCCGGCGGTCGGCGTGTTCGTGGACGGCGTGTACCTCGGCACCTCCGCGTTCAATCTGCTCGACGCCTTCGACCTCGAGCAGATCGAAGTGCTGCGCGGTCCGCAAGGCACGCTGTTCGGGCGCAACACCACGGGCGGCGCCATCAACGCCAGCCGCTCCAAGCCGACCGGAGAACTCGGCCTGCGCGCCAGCGCAACCTTCGGCAGCGCCGGGCGCAACGACTATCAGGCTGTTGTGAACTTCCCCATCACGGACCAGCTCGCGTTCAAGGTCTCCGGCTATTCGCTGCAGGACGACGGCCTGTGGGACAATCCCGCCGGCGGCGGAACGGGGGCCAAGGATCGCAGCGGCTTCAGCGTGCGCGGCCTGTGGACGCCGTCGCCGAAGTTCTCGCTCGATCTGATCTATGACTCAGCCCATGATCAAAGCCAGCTGACCCCCTACATCCCGCGCGGCGTCGCCACGGTCACCCCGCTGCCGTTCCGGCTCACCCAGACGGTGTTCGCGCCGCCGGCGACGGTGGTTCCGGGATCGCCAGCGGACCGGTTCTGCGTGTTGCCGGGCGGCTCCTGCGCCCAGAATGATTTCTCATTCTCGCGCATCACTGACCGCCACGACATGAATGCGGACATGAAGGCGTTGACCGCGACGGCGATCTGGACGCCCAACGACAAGTACGACGTCACGGCGATCTACGGCCATCGCAAGTCCGATGAGCAGGTCTATATCGACTTCGACGGCACGAGCCGCACCGTGTTCAACGTGGCGCGCTTCCAGGACTATGAGCAAACCAGCTTCGAAGTCCGGATGGCCACGAATTTCGACGGGCCGCTCAACTACGTCCTTGGCGCCTTCCACTTCAACAGCAAGTACAGCCTCCAGCAGGCGATCAAGCTCGACGCGGCCATGGTCGCGCCGCTGCCGGCGCTCGGCTTGGCCTTTGCCGCCGGCTCTGGCGACGAAGACCAGCACGAGGCCACCACAAAGGCCTTGTTCGCCCAGTTCGACTACACCTTCGCGCCGCGCTGGACGGTGACGCTCGGCGGTCGGGCGTCGTGGGACGACAAGACCATCTTCACCAAGTTCGTCGGCGCGCCGGCGGGTCTCAACCCCGTGACCTACTCGCCGGCTCAGGGGATCCTGCCCAACCGGCCGATCACGTCGCAAGGCGGCGCATCGAAGGACTGGTTCGAGTTCACGCCGCGCATCGCGCTGAACTTCAAAAAGTCTGACGACCTTCTGTACTATGCGAGCTACACCCGCGGGTACAACGCGGGCGGCTTCTCGGCCCGCGCCGGCACGGTCGCCGACGTCACCACGCCCTTCAACCCGGAATTCGTTAATTCCTACGAAGCCGGTTTCAAGTCCGACTTGGCGAACGGGCGCGTGCGGTTCAACGGCGCGTTCTTCTACAATGACTATCAGGACAAGCAGGAAGAGGCGATCCAGCCGGGTCCGCCGCCGACCTTCACCTCGACGACGGTGCGTAACGTCTCTGGCGCGCGCATCTTCGGCGTCGAACTCGAAGGCTCTGCAATTCTCAGCCAGCAATGGCGCGTCGACGGGTCGCTCGGTCTGATGAATGCCGAGTACACGGACTACAACACGTTCGTGAGCAACGCCCAGTACATCTCGACGCCGCCGCAGCCGGCGGGCACGCTCATCCGGGCCGATCTGACGGGCCTGGAACTGCGTCGTGTGCCCCAGGTCACGGCGTCGGTATCGCCGAACTTCGAGACGGCTCTCGGGTCCGGCTACCTGACTGCGCGCGCCACGGCGCGCTATGTCGGTGAGCAGTACTCGGAGTTCTTCAACGATCCGCGCGGTCTTATCCCGGCCCAGACCTTTGTCGATGCGAGCGTGAGCTATGACTTCGGAAATAACGATGCTGCGCGCGTGACCGTGTTTGGCAAGAACCTGACTGAGAACCAGGAGATCTCCTCCTACACGAATTCCGTGGTGGATTTCGGCACCGTCGCCGTACCGCGGACCTGGGGCGTTGAGCTGGAGTTTGCGTTTTAGGCTTATCGGTTCCCCAAGGCGGCGGCCGCCGATGTAGGGCGGCCCCTCGCACGGCGCGGCTCTGGCCGCGCCGTTTTTTTTGCCTGCGCGGACTTTCGGTCTGGCCGTCGAATTGGATCTGTCTTGCACGGGTGCTGCGCTGCAGGCAGGCTGTCCGGGGCTGTCCGGGGCTGTCCGGGGCTGTCCGGGGCTGTCTGGCGGGCGGGCCCTTTTGGGGCGGGCCCAGCGCCAGGGCGAGGTCCCTGACGGAGGCGCACTCCCCTTGCGCTGGCGCGAGGATCCACAGCGGCTGCTGTACAGGCGATGCTCTGTCGGCCATGCTTGGGTGACGGCTCACGCTCAGTGGCGCCAGGGGCGGGACGCGTCGGGCGATCCGTGCGGCGTCGACGCCGCGCGGTTATGGGGGGCGCATGACATCCGATCGCACCACTGGCGGCGTGCGCATGAGCAGCGAGGACGCAGGCCTCAGCCCCGCTTATGTCCGCTATGCGCTCTGGCTCCTCCTGGTCGTCTACACGCTGAACTTCCTCGATCGTCAGATCATGAACATTCTTGGTCCCGAGATCCAAAAGGAACTCGGGTTCTCAGACACCTATCTTGGGCTTTTGACCGGTCTCGCCTTTGCCCTGTTCTACACGATCCTCGGCATTCCGCTGGCAAGCTACGCCGACCGGGCGACCACCAACCGGCCCGTCCTGATTGGCGTCGCTCTCGCCGTGTGGTCCGGCATGACAGTGCTGTGCGGCATGGCCCAGACCTTCATCCAGCTGGTGCTGGCCCGTGTCGGCGTCGGCGTCGGGGAGGCCGGCTGCACGCCGCCCGCACATTCTCTGATTTCTGACTATGTGCCCCGGGACAAGCGCGCCTCCGCCATCGCCTTCTATGGCATCGGCGTTCCGGCCGGTTCGTTGCTTGGACTGGTGATCGGGGGCGTGCTTGACGATCTGTATGGCTGGCGCATCGCCTTCCTGGCTGTCGGTCTGCCGGGCATTTTGCTTGGCCTGCTGGTGATCCTGACGCTGCGGGAGCCGCGTGTGACGCGCGCCGCCCAGACGGTGCGCCAGGCTGGCGCGCCCAAGGGCATGGCGCGGCAAGCGTTTCAGGAAGTTGTTCGCTCAGGCGCTTTCTTCTGGCTCGCCTGCGGTGCAGCGATCACGGCCTTTCTCAGTTACGGCAAGAGCGTATGGGCGGTCGTTCTGTTCGGACGGATCCACGGTCTTTCGTCTGGGGAAATCGGGATTTTCTACGGCATCTCCACCGGGATCGCGGGCATCCTTGGCATATGGTTCGGCGGCTGGTGCGCTGACCGTTTTGGCGCCCGTGATGCGCGTGGCTATCTCGCAGGTCCGGCGATCGCCATGGTGGTTACAGCGCCGCTCCTGGCGCTCGGCTACTGGATCGACAATTGGGTTCTGGCGCTGGCGCTCATCTTTCTGCCGACGGCCGCCAACCAGATGTATTACGGGCCCACATTCGCCTGTGTTCAGGGTCTGGTGCGGCCGCAGACGCGCGCCATGGCCGCAGCGATCATGCTCTTTATCATCAACCTGATAGGCCTGGGCCTCGGGCCGCTTCTGTTCGGCGCTCTGTCGGATGGCCTGAAGCCGCTTGCAGGCGTCGACAGCGTGCGCTGGGTGCTGGTCATCGCCGCCACCCTGGGTCTGCTGCCCGCCGTCTTCTTCACGGTGGCCGGGCGGCGCTTGGTGCGCGAAATGCGGGCTGACTGAGCGCGGCGGGATGCGCGCCGCCACTGCGCCGCCCTCGTCCCGGCCGGACCGCTGGCGCCCTTGGCGGGATCCGGCGCGCCGGTGTGCTGCATGGCAGCCTTAGGCAGGCGTGCTTTGATCAGCCCCGCTTTGACCCGGCGCCTTGGCGCATCGCCACGCCCGGGCGCGATCCCCGGCGCGCGCGACGCGTCATGCTGCGCCCGGGTCCGGGGCGCGCGCCGCTCAGTGCAGCTTCAGCTTCGGGCGCAGGATCTGGTTCACATGGCCGACCGCGATCATCATGGCGCCGCGCAGCCAGCCGTGGATCGCGAGCAGATGCATGCGGTACAGCGACATGTAGACGAAGCGGGCGAGCCGGCCCTCGACCGCCATGCGGCCGCCGATCAGATTGCCCATCAGGCTTCCGACTGTCGAATAGCGGCTCAGCGACACCAGCGACCCGTGGTCGTGATAGGTGAAATTCTTGAGCTTCCTGCCCGCGATGGCAGCCTTGAGGTTGGCGAAGACCACATCCGCCATCTGGTGGGCGGCCTGAGCGCGCGGCGGGATCGCGCGCTGGGCGCCGGGCGGGATGTAGCTCGCGCAATCGCCAAGCGCAAAGATCCGCGGATCGCGCGTCGTCTGCAGCGTTGCGCCGACGACGAGCTGGTTGGCCCCATTGGTCTCCAGGCCAGCCACATCCTTCAGGAATTCCGGGGCCTTCACGCCCGCCGCCCAGACGCGCAGATCGGCGCGGATCAGTTCACCGTCCTTCGTTTCAAAGCCGTCCTTGCTTGCGCGCACGATCTGGCGTCCGGTGATGACCCGCACGCCCAGCGCCTCAAGTTCCTTATGGGCGGCCTTGGCGAGATTTTCTGGCAGCGCCGGCAATATGCGCGGGCCAGCTTCGACCAGCGTCACCTTGAGCCGGGACTCGTCGAACACCTCAAGCCCGTAATGGCGCAGGCCCGCGGCGGCATTGTACAGCTCCGCCGCAAGCTCGACACCGGTCGCGCCGCCACCCACGATGGCGATGCGCACATAGGCGTCGGCCTGGGGGTCCGTGCTGAGCGTGCGCGACACGCGCAGGCAGTGATTCAAAAGCTTCAACCGGAACCGGTCGGCCTGGGCGCGGGTGTCGAGAAACACACAATTCTCGCGCACGCCCGGCGTGCCGAAATCATTGGACACCGAGCCCAGCGCAACCACCAGATAGTCGTACCGGATACGGTGCGACGCCATCAGTTCGGCGCCGTCCTCGTCGCGCATTGGCGCAATAATGACCTGACGCCTGTCGCGATCGATGCCCTCCATGGCGCCGAGAAAGAAGCGGTAGCCCCACCGGCGTCCGTGCGAGCGATAGCCGACTTCGTCGAGATTGGCGTCGAGCGCCCCGGCTGCGACCTCGTGCAGCAACGGCTTCCAGATGTGGGTGCGGTTGCGCTCCACCAGGATGATGTCGAAGCGCTCGCGGCCGAAATGGGCGCCGAGCCGGCGTACCAGTTCCAGTCCGCCGGCGCCGCCGCCCACCACGACGATCTGGGTCTTAAGGGGACCTTTTGCGCGGGATGCCGGTTCAATGTCGCGCGACGGGCTGGTCGCAGAGGCGGGATCGGGCATCGAGGCGCGCGTCCGATCGGGCGCCGATTCGGCTCCTGGCTGGGGAATCGGCTGGGGCGTGCGCAGATCCTGCGGCGCGGCGGCTGCAGCGGCGGCGTCAGACATGGGCGGGCCTCGCACTCGAAAGACGCACGTCCACAGGAACATGCGCGTGCACCACGATGTGACGCGGCGGCCGCGAAAATCAAGCATGCCGGGCAAATCACCCCGGGGGCGCCCGGGATGCGCGTGCGTGTGCGCGTCGCCCGGCGTTGCCGCAGCGGCGCCGACTCGGGGAATCTGCTAAGGACCAGCTATGGATCTTGTCGAAGCTGAACGCCTGCTCGCCGCGAGCCCTGACCACCGCGTCCTCAAGCGTATCCCACCGCCGGCGAGCTGGGGTCTCGACGCAAGGTCCGGGCCCGGCGTGCGCCGCGCCGTCTATGTCGACGTCGAGACGACCGGGCTCGACCCTGAGAGCGATGAAGTCATCGAACTCGCGCTCCTGCCGTTTGAATATGACCGCGCCACGGGTGAAATCGTGCGCGTTCTGGACCAGGAGGCGTTCTCCGGCCTGCGCCAGCCGTCGATCCCGATACCCGCAGCGAGCACCCAGGTGCACGGTCTCGCCGACGCCGATGTTGCAGGCCAGTCCATCCCCGCCGAGGCCGTGGCGCGTGTGATGGCGTCGGCCCAGCTGGTGATTGCCCACAATGCGACATTTGATCGGCCGATGGTGGAGAAGCACTGGCCGGTGTTTGAAGCGCTCGGCTGGGCATGCTCCCTGACGGACATCGGCTGGCGCGAGGAGGGGCTGGCCAGCGGCAAGCTGGAGTATCTGCTGATGCATGAGGGCTGGTTCTACGACGGCCACAGGGCGCTGTCGGATGCGCTCGCCGGCGTGTTTCTGTTGTCGCGTGCCTTGCCGGTGTCGCGACGACCCGCATTGGCGGTTCTCCTCGAGAGCGCGCGTCGCCCGCTCAAGGCTGTGCGGGCGGAGAATGCCCCCTTCGAGGCGCGCGCGGTGCTGAAGAGCCGCGGCTATCGCTGGGATGCAGGCGACGGGACGCGGTCCAAGGCCTGGTGGATCGCGACGCAGGACCCTGACGCCGAGGTCGACTGGCTGCACCGCGCGGTCTATGCCGGGCCGCGCAAGGTGCCGGTCATCGACCTGCCGGCGACGCGGCGGTATTCGGCGCGCCAGTGGGCGTGAGACGCGCACGCGTCATGCGCGGCGCGGCGCGGCGCCGGCTGGATCGGGGAGTTCGGAATGTCCAGACTGAAGGCGCACAGTGAACGTCACGCCGTCGCCCGCATCGGGTGGCTGCGCGCCGCGGTTCTTGGAGCCAATGATGGGATTGTCTCCACCGCGAGCCTGATCGTCGGCGTTGCGGCGGCGGCGTCTGGCAAAGCCGATATCCTGCTGGCCGGGATCGCCGCCCTGGTCGCCGGCGCCATGTCGATGGCGGCGGGCGAGTATGTGTCCGTCAGCTCACAGTCCGACGCCGAGAAGGCGGACCTTGCGCGTGAGCGCCAGGAACTTGAGGACGACCCGGTGTTTGAACGCGAGGAACTCGCCGCCATCTACCAGGCGCGCGGCCTGACGCCCGATCTCGCACGCGCCGTTGCGGAGCAGCTGAGCGCCAAGGACGCCCTTGGCGCGCATGCGCGCGATGAGCTGCACATCTCCGACATGACGGCCGCGCGACCGTTGCAGGCGGCGGCGATCTCGGCCGTGACATTTGCCGCGGGGGCGGCTTTGCCGCTGGTCGCCAGTCTGGTGACGCCTGAAGCCGATATCGTCTGGGTCGTGTCACTGGCCTCTCTGGTGTGTCTGGCGGGTCTGGGCGCGCTCGGCGCGGGCGCGGGCGGAGCGCCCATGGCGGCGGGGGTGGTGCGCGTCACGTTCTGGGGCGCGGCCGCCATGGCGCTCACAGCCGCCATCGGCAGTCTCGTCGGGGCCGCGGTGTAGCAAGCGCGGCTGCACTCGCACCCGGGCGCGCATCCGGCAGTCCATGCCCCGGCAGCCCATGCCCCGGCTGGCCTTGCGCTTCAGTCCGTCAGCGTGTCCAGAAAGGCGATGACCGCGTCTGCAACCGCGCCTGGTTGTTCCGGCAGGAGCGCATGGCCCGCCTGGTCGACATAGACCACGCTCACCCGATCAGGCGCGCTGGCGCGCAGTCGTTCCGCGTTTTCCGCCGGCGCCAGCACATCCTGCATCGGCTGGATGACCAGGATGCGGGCATCGCCAGCACGCCACCATGCGTCGACGGGTGTGCGCTCGGTGGCGGCGATCTGGGCCTCGGCGACGTCACGCCGCCAGCCGTCGCGCCACAGCATCGCGTTGTTGCCGGGTGCAAAGAAGGCCCTGGCGACCGCCTGCATGCGCACGTCGTCGGGCAGGCTCAGATCAAACGAGGCGAGCAGCGCCTGCTCGATCTCCGGCGCCATCGCGACCTTGCCCCCGGCCGCCAGCAGGATGAGGGCGCGCACCAGATCCGGGCGCGCGGTTGCACACATCCGGGCCACGCGATTGCCGAAAGCGTGGCCGAGGATCACAACCGGACCGCGCGCCACGCTCAGGATGACGTCAATGACGTCGTCGGCAAGATCGCTGAGGTCGGCCTTTGGCGCATAGGCCGCCGAACCGGCAAAGCCGCGCGGTTGCGGACACACGACGTGAAAGCCGTGCGCCGCCACCGCGTGCGCCAGCATCGCGAAGTCCTGTGCGCCCCGACCGAGCGACGGGATCATCACCACGCCCGGATCATCCGTGCGCCCGAAGCTGTGCGCCTCGATGACGCCATGCCGGCCCGGGATCACGATCTGGCGCTGTGCGATGACGCTGCTCCTGCGATGGCCGCAGCCGGAAGTCGCAAGCCCTGCGCCGGTAAGGCCGAGCAGGCAGAGCGCCGATGAAAGCGTCGCGCGGCGCGACTGCAGCAAGCCCATGGCGCGCGCCTAGTTGAACAGTTCGACGCGCATGGCGTCGACCATGGCGTTGACGCCGCGCCGGCTTGTCCATTGCGGGGTCACATTGCCGGTGTTCCAGGCGTCCCAGCGCGCAAGAAGATCGCGCACGACCTCGGGGTGGAGTTCTGCGACATTGCGGGTTTCGCCGGGATCAGTGCGCATGTCGTAGAGCAGGGTCCACTGGCCGAGTTCCGAGACGCTGGCCGTCATGCCGTCGGGGCGCAGCGACTTGCCCAGATCGTCTGATGGCGCGCCGTCCGGCGTGGCTTGCGGCGGCGCGCCCTTGTTGATCACCAAGAGCTTCCAGTGCTCGTCGCGCACGATCTTGGTCGGACCCATCCGCCAGAACAGCGTTCGTCCTGTCGGCTTCGCCGGCTCGCTCAGCAGACGCACGAGATCGATCCCTTCTGCTTTGGGGTGTATGACGCCTGCTGCTGCGGCAGCCGTCGCGGCGATGTCCAGGGAGCTGACGGGGCGCGCGTCCACCGTGGGCCGTATATGTCTCGGCCAGGATATCAGATAGGGCACCTTGACCCCGCCGTCCCAGGGATAGCCTTTGGAGGCTTTGAGCGGTGCATTGGAGCAGGCTTCGCCGATGTAGTTGGGGCATCCATTGTCGCTCAGGAAGATGATCAGCGTGTCATCATATATGCCTAGCTCCTTCAGGCGCGCGGTCAAGCGGCCCACGCCATCATCAAGTCCGAGCATCATTGCCCGGTAGACGCGATGATAGTCCGAGGGCTGGGCGCCGACCCGCGCCAGATATTTTTCCGGCGCCTGGAGGGGCGTATGGGGGGCGTTGTAGGCGAGATACAAGAAGAACGGCTGCTCGCTCCCGGCGCTCACGAACTCGACCGCCTTGTCGGTGAGCACGTCGGTCAGGTAGCCCTCAGGGTTGACGCGGGTGCGTCCGTCGAAGACCGGCAGCCGAGCGCGCGTGATCAGACGGTCCTCGCCGGTGACCACATGGAGATCATTCGCGCCGATGGTCGTGAGGTAAGGCGTGGCGCCGCCGAGAATCCCGTAATAGCTGTCAAATCCGCGATCGAGCGGCGTATAGCCTGCGGCCTGGCCGATGTGCCATTTGCCGACCATGCCGGTTCTGTAGCCTGCCGCCTTCATGGTCTGGGCGATGGTCACTTCGCCGAGCGCCATGCCGCTCTGTTCGTCGCGTCCGACCGGATTGAATTCGAAACCGAAGCGCGTCTGCTGACGCCCGGCCAACAGCCCTGCGCGCGACGGGGCGCACACGGCCGCTGTTGCATAGCCGCTTGTCATGCGCGCGCCCGAGCGCGCCAGGGCGTCAATGTTTGGCGTCTGGATCGGACCGCCATTGGCGCTGATATCTGCAAAGCCAAGGTCGTCGGCAATGATCACGATGACATTGGGCCGCTTGGCGGGCGTGGCAGCGCGCGCATCGCCGGACCGTTGCGCAGGGGTTGTTTCACAGGCTGCAATGGCGACCATGAGGGCGGTGAGTGCACTGATCACAGGCAGGCGGGCGCGTCGTCGTGTCGTGTCAGACGTGGTCATGTCAGGGTCTCCGTTGGGCCGGGGTCTGGGCTGGCGGCGCGCCGCGCAGCACGGTGCGAAAGCCGATGTGATTTGTGCCGAGCGACGGATCGCCGGGCTGGCGCGCCGCCGGCCGGTAGCGGCGGCAAAAATTGTCCGCACACAGCCACGACCCCCCCTTGATGACGCGCCCGTCCGTC
>JBILMQ010000091.1:0-11700 GCA_044375455.1 Caulobacterales bacterium
TGTGCGCGCCCAGCCCGCCAACCGCAATCCGAGCATTCTGGGGGTGCTGCTGTCGTGGTTGCCGATGCTGCTGCTGCTTGGCGTCTGGATTTTCTTCATGCGCCAAATGCAAGGCGGCGGGCGCGGCGGCGCCATGGGGTTTGGCAAGTCCAAGGCGCGCCTTTTGACGGAGAATAAGAACCGGGTGACCTTTGCCGACGTGGCCGGGGTCGACGAAGCCAAGGAGGAACTCGAAGAGATCGTCGAGTTCTTGAAAGATCCCGGCAAATTTCAGCGGCTTGGCGGAAAGATTCCGAAGGGCGCTCTGCTCGTCGGGCCCCCAGGCACCGGCAAAACGTTGATCGCGCGCGCCGTCGCAGGCGAAGCCAACGTGCCGTTCTTCACAATTTCGGGCTCGGACTTCGTCGAGATGTTTGTCGGCGTCGGCGCGAGCCGTGTGCGCGACATGTTTGAACAGGCAAAGAAGAACGCGCCGTGTATCATCTTCATTGACGAAATCGACGCAGTCGGGCGCCACCGCGGCGCCGGCCTTGGGGGCGGCAATGATGAACGCGAGCAGACCCTCAACCAGCTTCTGGTCGAAATGGACGGTTTCGAAGCCAATGAGGGCATCATTCTGATCGCCGCGACGAACCGGCCCGACGTCCTGGACCCTGCCTTGCTGCGTCCCGGCCGATTTGATCGTCAGGTCGTGGTCCCCAATCCCGACCTGCCCGGCCGCGAGAAGATCCTGCGCGTTCATGTGCGCAACGTGCCGCTGTCCAAAGATGTCGACCTCAAAGTGATTGCACGCGGCACACCAGGTTTTTCGGGTGCAGATCTCGCCAACCTGGTCAATGAGGCCGCACTTCTGGCCGCGCGGCGCGGCAAGCGTGTGGTGACGCGTCAGGAATTCGAAGACGCCAAGGATAAGGTCATGATGGGCGCGGAGCGGCGCTCGTCCGGCATGACCGAAGACGAAAAGCGCCTGACCGCCTACCATGAGGGAGGTCATGCGCTTGTCGCATTGACGGTTCCCGCCGCGCATCCCGTCCACAAGGCGACGATCATCCCGCGCGGACGCGCGCTCGGCATGGTCATGCAGCTTCCAGAACGCGATCAGTATTCGATGTCCTACGAGCAGATGACCTCGCAACTGGCGATCATGATGGGCGGGCGCGTCGCCGAGGAAATTGTCTTTGGCAAAGAAAAGATCACCTCCGGCGCCTCGTCTGACATCCAGCAGGCGACGCGCCTTGCGCGCAACATGGTCACGCGCTGGGGCTACTCGGACGAACTCGGCGCCGTCGCCTATGGCGAGAACCAGGATGAGGTTTTCCTGGGCATGTCCGTTCAGCGCACGCAAAACATCTCTGAAGCGACAGCCCAGAAGATCGACCAGGAAATTCGCCGGCTCGTCGACGGCGGCTATTCGCACGCAAAGCGTATCCTTACCGAGCGCCGAGAAGACCTTGAGGTTCTGGCCAAGGGCCTGCTGGAGTTTGAGACCCTATCAGGCGACGAAATCAATGACCTGCTGAAGGGCATTCAACCCAAACGTCCGGATCAGGATCAGTCAAACTCCCCCCCGCCGCCAATCTCAGCCGTTCCCACGACCCGCAAACCCCCAGGCGGACAGCCGGCGCCTCAGGGAGCATAGACGCTCGATCGGCTGCCTGACGGCGTTGTGTGGTCACGACAGGGTTTGCAGGACTAGCGCGCAATCGCTCAGGCCAAGGACGAGCGCGCAGAGATGGCGGCCAGATCGGCTAGCCTGACGCCCATCGCCGCCAGTCGCCTCGGATTAAAAAAGGTCCCGCAGCTCGCTGCGGGACCTTTTGTTATGCCCCGGCAGTGGCTGAGGAGCGGCAGGCGCGAGAGAGTTCAGACCCGCTTTCCTCGATGCCCGCCAGAGATGGCGACTGCGCCTGAACTTGACGCCCGCGCCTCAATAGCTCGCGGAAACACTGAGCGAGAAAGTGCGCCCCCTCGGATAAGTGTTCACCTCAGTCCGGCCGAGCGCGGAGTTCTGAAACTCCTCATTTTTTGTCTCCAGCAAGTTACGCCCGCTCAGCCCGAGGGTGAACTCGCGACCAGCAACTTCGAAATTGTGCCGGTACACAAGATCCATATTGGTCCCCGGGCGGTCGATCACGGATGGGAGTGCGCCAAGCCCACGTCTGGCAATGCGTTCATCCACCCAGCCGACGAGCAGCGTCAGCTGATCACTGTCCGTCTCGAAGCCGAACTGAAGATTGGCGATGTTTTCAGGCGTGCCCTGGAGCGGCGAACCGTCCAGGCCGAACTGGCTTGCAGCCACGCGCCGGAAGTCGATTGGACTGACAACCGTCACGCCCGGTCCCGCCTGGACCTCCGATTTTGTGTAGGTGTAGTTGGCCGAGAGGATCCATGTCGCATCCTGCAGCACGCCGACAAACGCAGGCGTCCCGAAGTAGGTGCGGAATTCGACCTCGCCGCCGTAGAGCGTGGCCTGCGGCGCGTTCAAGAACCGCGTGAAGGTTCGCTCTAGGCGGACAATCACCTCTTCAATCGGGTCGGTCACCTCTTTATAGAAGGCGCCAAGCGTCACAAACTGGTTACGAGCGAAGTACCATTCCAGACGCGCGTCGTAATTCTTGAATTCGCTGTCCGTGAGAAAGGGATTTCCCTGATAGATACGATCCGTATCAGGATCGATATACGGGGTAAATGCGAGCTCCCGGAATTGCGGGCGTGCGATGGTCTGTGAATACCCGAACCGCGCTTGCAAGTCTTCAGCGAAGTTCCATGTCAGCGTCGCTGCGGGGAGCAGATAATCGTTCTGCAGATTGACCGGGGCAGTAGATGCCTCACCGAATCGGTTGCCCGTGCGCACGATCTGCGTGGCCTCTTCGTAGCGCACGCCTACCGATGCGCGAAGCAATGGCAGGGGGTCCACATCAAGGCCCAGATAGTAGGCCGAGTTGGTTATTCTGCCCTTGTAGGCGTCGTCGCGGCCGGTCAACTCGTTGAGAACGAAGCGCCGCGGATCGATGTTGTCAGGAGAGAACAGAAAGTCGACGCGCGCGCGCAGGACGTCAACCGGGGTCGGGCCGCGCGGGCCGGTCCAGGCGAATGTCAGCAGTTCGTAATCGCGCACCGTGTTGGCGTAGGCCATGCCGGCAGAGATCTTCAGATCGCGCTCAGCAGACAACGCAATGGTGTAGCTCGCGTCGATCCCTGCACTTGCAACCTCATCGGTCAGATCCGAGAAGCGTATGCCATTCGCAAGATTGGCGCCCTGGAAGGAGGTGACGCCATTCACCACTGAATAGGTGACGTCGCGCTCATAAGGAGCGCTGCGCGTGGACTGGGCAAAGGCCGCGCGCCAACCCAGAGCCAACGATCCCCATTCGTGGTCGCCTTCGACCTGCGCGGATGCAAGCTGGCGCTCATACCAGGCTGTCGCCTCGCGTCGTTCGCTCTGATTGGCAGGCAGGTTGATGTCCGTGCCCTCTTCGACCTGTGCTTCCTTGGTGGTCGAGCGCACGAGAAGACCAGACACCGAGACAGCGTTGCCGCCCCAATCCACCCCGAGGCTGGCGAAACCGTTCGCCACAATGTCCCAGGCTGATGTAACGCTCGTGAAGTCGGTTTCGGCGACATTGCCGACAACATCAACCCGCTCGGCGCGCTTTGAGCGCTGGCTGCTGTCGTAGCCCGCCACACCCAGAAGACCAATCCGATAGGCGCCACGCTCGAAAGAGGTCCCAGCCGTCGCTTCCCCCTCCACATCCGGCGACAGATGCCCCTCTTCGACCAGCGTCAGTGGGGAATTGACCAAACTTCTGCCAATTGTCTGCAGTTCGGTCGGCGTGAAATTGCCATCTGTGATGCGCCGGCGCGTTGCAATCGCAGCCGCCAGCGGCCCTGGCGTATCCCGCAGACCGTCATCGCGCCCCGTCCAGTCGGTATCCGACCCGCGATAGACATACCCGTTCTTAGCAGTTGATTCGGTGTTGACGCCGGACGACAGCTTCAGGGTGAGAAACGGCTCATCGGGGATCTTGCGGGTGCGAAGGTCAATCACGCCGCCGCCGAACTCGCCCGGATAGTTGGGAGAGAAGGTCTTCTGGATCGTCGCCCCGTCAAGAATGTTGGAGGGAAACAGATCCAGCGGCACCTGCCGACGCAGCGGCTCGGGGCTCGGCAGGGGGGACCCATTCAGCAGCGCGGAGGAGTAACGGTCACCCAGACCGCGGACGTAAACAAAGCGATCCGATACGATCGAGATGCCGGTGAGCCGGGTGAGTGCAGCAGCCGCGTTGTCATCACCCTGACGGGCCAGATCCTCAGATGACAGGAACGTCGCGACTTCCGAGGTTTCCTGCATCGGCTCAGGAATGAACTTCCCGAGCACAACGATCTCTTCAGCCTCTTCAGCCTCTTCAGCCTGCGGGGCTTCTTCAGAACTTTGATCGACTGCCAGGGCGCCGCCAGACGCAGCCGCCTGCGCTGGGCTCGCCGCCGCCGGCGGCTCCCGGACCGGTTGGTCTTGCGGGGTGGCCGTCTGCGCGCTCGCCAGCGACGGGGCGAACAAGACTGTGCTCAGCAGCAACGCGCGCCGCCAAGAGGAAAGGAGGGTCGGCATGGTCCGGTCCGTCTCTTGAGAAATGGGACTTTCAGGGGCTTGGCGGAGCGGCGCGGAAGGGACACCTCCCGCGCCGGATGATCCGATCAGCATGATGAGCCGGCGCTGAGGCCGCATGTCCAACCGCGGAACCGCGTATCCGACGCGTTCTGCACCGCCCCGACATAGGGCGCCGCCACGAAGAAGGAATTCACCGTGGTGGGATCAATGGCGGTACGCCCCGTTTCTGCTGTTCCGTTGATGAAGCGGCTGGTGAGCGAGTTGACCACGCCGGTGGAGTTGTTCGCCCCGGCCGCGACCAGGCCGGCTGCGCTGGTCGCCAGCGCCGTCGGGCAGTCGAGCAGAAGCGAGTCGAACCGCGGAGCCGGAGACGTGCCAGCCGTGTCCGTAACGATGCAGACATTCGAGCCGGTCACGACGCCGTTCAGATAGCGCCCCGACGAACCAGGCGTGCCGCCCGTGTTGTTGAGCGTGATGCCCTGGATCGAGCCGCCAGCATCGTTCTGACGCAGTCCGACGAAGGTGAAATTGGCCACCGTCGGATTGGTGTTGAGTGTGCCCGCAAGGCTTGCAACCGTGCGATTGGAGCTTTCGATCAGACGGTCCGGGCCGCCCGATGCGGTCAGAGCCTGCAGCACGATGCCAAATTGCGCCGACCCGACCCAGCCCTCATCGAGGTCAAAAGAGTCGTCCAGCGCGCCGGTGACCACCCAGTTGCGGATGTTAACGGTCCCGCCAAAGATCTCGATCCCATCGTCACCAGAATTGTGGATCTGAATATTTGTGAGCTCGGTGCCAGAGCCAACGCCCCCCAACGTCAAGCCGTTGAGGTCGTCGCCCGCCGCCGCCGAGGTCAGGAACGCCCCGGGATACCGGATCTGCATGTTGGAGATCCGACCGCTCGAGTCGCTGGCGACCGCGCCGCCATACAGGGCCTGGCGTCCGGTCGCCGCAGTGATGCCCTCGATCGCATTCTGGCAGTCTACTGAGCCCTGTGCGACCGCCGTCGAGCAGCCGCGGATCGGCGCACGGCCCAGGACAATCACACCAGCCCATTCACGCGAGGCGCGATCCGGGTTTGACTGGGTGTTGAGAACGTCCGGCAGAGAGGTCAGAACAACCGGGGCCGACGCTGTGCCATTGACGAAAATCTGTGACCCGCGATTGACGATCAAAACGTCAGACGCGGAATTGCCGTAGACGGTGACGCCAGCATCGATCGTCAACGAGGCTGCAGTACCACCGGTTCCCGCCGCCCCACGGTCAGCGCCAACATCAACCCGCCCCGAAATCTGGTAGATGTTTCCAGCGACGAGCCTCACGGACGCAGGCAGACCGCCCTCGCCCAGAACGCCGGACAGGCGGCAGTTGCGCTGACCGCCAACGGTTGAGCCGGTGTCGGTCGTGCCAGTCGGGCACCCCGCCGGCGGGGCGAACACACCGATCGTCCAGCCGGTCGCCCAATTGGCCGCAGCCGACTCTGAGGGTGCGAAGGCCCCGATATATGTCGTCTGGGTGAAGAAGCTGTTCACCGCAGCCGCGTTGACAGCAGTCCGGGCAAGCTCAGCCGGCCCCGGCATAAAGGTCGTCAGTGAATTCGGGGTGGCGGTGGAGTTGTTGGCGCCGGCCGCAACCTGAGCCGCCGCAGCCGCGCCAAGCGCAGTCGGGCAATCAAACAGGGTCGAGTCGAACCGGGGCGCGATCGTGGTGTTGGCCGTATCGGAGACTGCACAGACGTTGGAGCCGGTCATCACGCCATTGAGGTAGCGGCCTGAACCGCCCGGCGTGCCGCCAGTATTGTTGTGGACGATGCCCTGAAGCAGACCGCCTGCATCATTCTGCCGAATGCCCACGAAGGTGAAATTCGCGACCGTCGGGTTGGTGTTGAGCGTGCCGCCCGAGCTCGCCACGGTGCGGTTGGAGCCTTCAATGACACGATCCGGACCGCCAGACCCTGTCAGCGCCTGACGCACCAGCACGAATTGGACGTTGCCGGTCCAGCCCTCATCATAATCGAGGGAGTCGTCGAGCGCGCCAGAAATCACCAGATTGCGCGCATTCACCGCGCCGCCGAACACCTCGATCCCGTCATCGCCAGAATTGTGAACCTGGATGAATGACAGATCCGTTCCTGAGCCGACGCCGCCGAGCGTCAGCCCGTTCAGATCATCGCCCGCAGCAGCCGAGGTCAGAAAGTCCGACGAGTGACGGATCGTCACATACCGCATGACGCCCGAGTTGTCGGTCGGCGTCGCTCCGCCATAGAGCGCCTGACGCCCCGTCCCCGCCGTGACGCCCTCGATAGCGTTCTGGCACTCGACCGTCCCCTGGACCACGGCGGTTGAGCAGCCGCGAATGGGCGCACGCCCCAGAAGGATCACACCGCCCCAAAGCCGGGTCGAGGTCGCCACATTGACCGAACCGTCAATCTCTTCCTTCGCTGTAAACACGATCGGCTGGCTCGCCGTGCCGATGGCGCTGATCCGGCTGCCGCGATTGACGATCAAAATATCGCCAGCAACATCACCGAACAGGCGCACGCCGGGAGCGATCGTGAGAGTGGCCGCCGCGCCGTTGGCTGCAGCGCCGTCCGCACCAAGGTCGCGACCAACGTCCACGCGGCCGTTGATCCGGTAGACCACCCCTGACAGGTTGGGCAGAGTCAGATTGTTCAGGACTTCGCCAGTGAGGTTACACACTGTGAACGCGCCGAGGCCGCCAGCATTGGTCGTTCCGGCCGGACAGGTCGCTGCGCCGCTGCCCGTTCCGCCGCCGCCGGAGCCGGCGCCGCCGCCAGGAGGCGTTCCTGATGCCGTCAGGCCGGGCGAAGCGACGTCAGATCCCTGCGAACACGCCGCCAAACCGAGCGCAAGCGCCGCGCCAAACACATGGCCGAGCTTCCAATTGGACATCTTATCCCCCTCGTCTGCACCGTCCGACCCTGACGGACCGCTGTTGCGCGCACTGCAGCGGGCCGATGCATCAGGACGGATCGGGCCCCACAGCACAAATCACGGCGGGCGCGGCCAAGCGCGCCCTGCCGCTGTCTAACGGGCGGGCGTGACACGGCGGCGAAGAGTTGGTGACGGCGCCGCAAAGGATCGATGACAAAACTGACGAAAATACGCCACAAATCCGTCACGCATCCGGTGCGCCAGGCTGGCGCCTCGACGGGGCGCCCAAAACGGGCATACTGCGCGTCAAGCAGGAGACGAAGTCATGACAACGCCCCAAAAGCCGCTGCGTTCAGGCTTCGGCCCGCGCACAAGCGCTACGGACGTCCTCGCGGGGATCTCCCTGACAGGCAAGCATGCGATCGTGACGGGCGGTTATTCCGGCATCGGGCTTGAGACGACCCGCGCGCTGGCGGACGCAGGCGCGCATGTAACCGTGCCCGCGCGCGACCGCGCCAAAGCGGAAGGCGCGCTGTGTGACCTCGCCGGCCGGGTGACGATCGAAGACCTTGACCTCTCAGCCCCGGCCAGCGTGGCCGCCTTCGCGCAGCGCTTCGTGGCGCACGGCGCGCCGCTGCATATGCTCATAAACAATGCAGGGATCATGGCCGCTCCACTCGCCCGCGATGCGGCGGGGCATGAGAGTCAGTTCGCAACGAACCATCTTGGCCATTTCCGCCTGACGTGCGGATTGTGGCCAGCATTGAAAGCTGCCTCAGGCGCGCGCGTCGTGCAGCTGTCGTCCATCGGACACAGACTTGCGCCGATCAATTTCGACGACCTTGATTTCAGATCCCGGCCATACGATAAATGGGCTGCTTACGGACAATCGAAAACAGCAAACGCCTTGTTCGCCGTGGCCCTGGATCAAAGGGGACAGTCTTCTGGCGTGCGCGCTTTTGCCGTGCATCCTGGCGGCATCATGACTGACCTGCAGCGTTATCTTCCACAAGAAGAACAAATGGCGCTTGGCTGGATTGACGCGAACGGCCAGCCACACGCCATCTTTAAGACGCCGAGCCAAGGCGCTGCGACAAGCGTCTGGTGCGCCACGTCACCGCAGTTGGACGCAATGGGCGGCGTCTATTGCGAGGATTGCGATATTGCTGCGGCGGCGCCGGCTGACGACGCAGGGTGGAGCGGCGTGCGACCGCACGCAATCGACGCAGCGCAAGCTGCACGTTTGTGGGAGATTTCCGAAATGCTGACCGGCCTGTCTTTCCACTAACCCGCTCCAAACCCTGCACCTATGCAAGCCAGCCAAACGACCGTTGCAAGAGCGCCGATTGCTGCAATGGCCGCTCCGCGCCGCACCCAGCGTGCAATGACGGTGCGGCGGGCATCGCGTTTAGGGGCGTTTGGGGCGCAACGCTCCCAGGAGGTGAACCAGGTGCTGAACATGAGGGCGACCTTCTGCCGATCCGACGTGTCGAAATAACCCGCTGCGCGTGATGAATCTTCGCAAGCGAGTGTGGCCAAGCGCGATCGGCCGCATGGCGTAATCTTGGCATTTTGGGCTTTTGTCACAGAGCTGCGGCGACGTGATCGCCGGGCTCGATCGATTGCGCTGCAGTTGGATGTTAGCGGCCGCGCGCCCGGCGCATGGCCAGCCGGGAGAGGATCATGGAGAACATGCACGGCAAGGTGGCGTTCGTCACCGGGGCCGCCAGCGGCCTGGGCTTGGCGATGAGCGAGGCGCTCGGGCGGGCCGGAATGAAAATCATGATGGCCGACATCAACCCCCATGATCTGGAAGACGCCGTCGAGCGCCTGCGCGGCCTGCAAATCACGGTTGAGCGCGTGGTTTGCGACGTGACAAGCCGCTCAGCCGTGGAGGCGGCGGCGGCGGCGACGCTTGCTGCCTTCGGAAAGGTGCATGTCTGCATCAACAATGCAGGCGTGGCCGTCGGGGGACCGATTGGCCAGATCTCACCGCGAGACTGGGACTGGATCATCGATGTCAATCTCAAGGGCGTGGTGTACGGGGTCGAGACGTTCGCCCCCCTGATTGCGCGTCACGGCGAGGGCGGACACATCGTCAATGTGGCGTCGATGGCAGGCATGGTCTCACCCGCCAACATGGAGCCATACTCCGCGACCAAATTCGCCGTGGTGGCAATGAGCGAGGGCTGGGCGCAGCAGCTTGCAGCCCAAAACATCGGCGTCTGCGTGCTCTGTCCCGGCTTCGTTAAAACCCGCATCCATGAAAGCGACCGCAACAAACCGCCGGCCTATGGCCAAAGTGCGGTTGCATCAGGTCTTGGTCAGACTGCGCAGGACGCGGCGCAGATGGTGATGTCCGGAATCGATCCGGGCATTGTCGGCGCGCGCGTCATTGAGGCCATTTTGAACAATGAAACCTACGTGTTCACGCACCCGGACATGAAAGCCTTTGTTGAAACGCGCTTTGCAGCAATCCTGGCCGCCTTCGATCGTGCGGCCGACAGCCCCGCCATCCAAACCCCCTAGGACCAGAGCGGGGCGATCGGGGCGCGAGCCATGCGCGTCGCGCAGCGGTTCATGCATGATGAATGCACCCACCGCCCGTCTAACCGCCACCTATTGCAGAAGCCCGCCCTGGCGCCCTGACAGGATCGGTTACGGCCTCACCCGCCCCGGTCAGGACTGCCCGCCCCGATCTCATCAGGCGCGATCAGGTAGGTGCGTCCGCAGAACTCACAGCGCGCATGCAACAGACCATCTTCCAGGGCCATGGCGCGCACCTCGGCCTGCTCGAAACCTTGAAGAACCGCCGTGAATCGCGCGCGATCACAGGTGCATCGCTCAACCACCTCAGTGGGTTGGGCGAGGCGCACGCCCTGCTCATGGAACAGCCGGTACACAAGCCGGTCGGCCCCAAGCATCGGATCGGTGAGTTCATCATCGCCGATTGTGCTGAAGTGTGTCTGCGCCGTTTCCCAGGCATCGTCAGCCTCGCCGCGCGCCGCATCGCCTGCAATGCGCTGCAGAAAGACGCCGCCGGCCCGCCACCGGGAAAGGTCATGGCTGATGCTTTGCGCCACAGTCAGACGAAAGCATGTCGGCGTCTGTTCGGACTGCCTGAAATAATGCTCCGCACACGCTGCCAGGGTGTCGCCCTGCAGCGGTGCGATGCCCTGATAGCGCTCCGTGTCCGGCCCCTGGTCAAGGGTCATGGCGAACGCACCGGCCCCGAGCATGGCCGAGATCGGGAGCCGCCCGGGCGGATCGGCGCCGAACGCCTGGCGAAAGCCCGCCGCGTCTATCTTGGCATAGCCGCGCACGCCAAGGGCCGCGCGATACTCCGCCACCACGAAGGACAGCGGCCCATCGCCCTCGACCTGGACGATGAGGCGACCACTGTGTTTCATCGCCGTCCCGATGAGCGCGGCCAGCACGACCGCCTCCCCCAGCACCGTGGCCACGGGACGCGGATAATCATGCCGCTTGAGGATTGGATCAATGCTCGCAGCGCCCAGACGCGCGATCCGTCCACGAATCGGCGCCTGATCGATCACGAACGGACAGACCACATCATCAAGACCAGCAGGCCCGACCAGGCTCCCCGCTCCGGCAGGACTGGCGCTCACCGCTCCAGACACCAGAGCAGAACCGCCTTTTGCACGTGCAGGCGGTTCTCGGCTTCATCCCAGATCGCAGATTGGGGACCGTCGATCACCTCGGCTGTCACTTCCTCACCACGATGGGCCGGAAGGCAATGGAGAAAGATCGCATCGGCGCGCGCCTTGCGCATGAGCTGCGAATTGACCTGGAAAGGACCAAGAGCCTGGTAGCGCTCCTGCTTGTTGGTGTCCCCCATGGAAACCCAGGTGTCGGTCACGACGGCGTCCGCGTCACTGGCCGCTGCGGCGGGATCATCAACGACCGTCGCATGCCCGCCTGCCGCAGCGATCAGGGCCGGGTCAGGCCGAAAACCACCCGGACACGCCAAGGTGACGTGGAAACCGAACATCGGCGCGGCGTGAATAAAGCTGGTCGCAACATTGTTGCCGTCTCCGAGCCAGGCAAAGCGCGCGCCGGCCAGTGAACCTCTGCGCTCCTCATACGTCATGAGGTCAGCCAGGATCTGACACGGATGGCTTTTGTCCGTCAGCCCATTGATGACCGGCACCGTGGCATGCTCAGCGAGCTCGAGCA
>JBILMQ010000342.1:0-3473 GCA_044375455.1 Caulobacterales bacterium
GTTCTTTGGCTTCTGGCCAGAAGGCGCGCCGGCGCCGTTCAATCTCGTCCTTGCCGGTGACGGTGCGTTTGCGCCCTATCGCGTCCTCGGATCGCTCTTGGCCGTGACGGGCGCTGCCTGGGTGGCTGGCGCTGTCCTGATCTGGCGTACGCCTGGGAAGGGCGTGGCGTTCTGGTGGCGGCGCGTGCACGCGATCGCGCTCGCGGCGGGCGGGGTCGCCTTCGCCATCGGGCTGGTGACCGCGCAGGCGACATTCGTTCCTTGATCGCCGCCGGACCCCGCCTGCGGTCACGCGGGCCAGGGGATCCCTCCGGGCGCGACATTCCAGCCACATGCCGAGAAAGATTTTCCGATCAGAAAAAGATGTTCTTGTCACGTGCGCGATCTGCCGCAAATGTAAAATCCACGCCATGGCGGCGGTCTGAACCGAAAAACGGGGGAGCGAATGTCGAGCAAGAAACTCTGGTGGACGGCCTCTGCGGCGCTTCTGCTTTCTGCCGGCGCGCCCGCGTTGGCTCAGGAACAGCCGGCCTCGACGCCGACTGCCAAGGCCGACGAGACCGAAATCATCGTCACGGCGCGCCGCAAGGCCGAACGCCTGCTCGATGTGCCGCAATCGGTGTCGGTCGTTGACGCCGGCGAGATCGAGCGCCAGGGCATTACCAACTTCATTGATCTTGCCTTCTCCACGCCGAACGTCGCGATCTTCGAAAACTCGAACATTTCCGGCCGCACGAACGTCACCATCCGCGGCGTGCCGGGGCGGGCTGGGATCTATGTCGACGACGTTTTCGTCGGCGACTCGTCCGGTTACAACGGCCTCCTCGTCGACATCGACCGGGTCGAAGTCCTGCGCGGTCCACAGGGGACGTTGTTCGGCCGGAACTCGATTTCCGGCGCGATCAACACGGTCACGCGCGCGCCATCAGAGGATTTCGGGGCGACTGTCTTCGGCAAGGTCGGTGACTACGGTCTGCGCCAGGCAGGCGCCGCCATCACGGGCCCGATCGCGGAAGGACTCGTCTCGGGCAAGCTCTCCGCGGGCTATAAAACCCGCGACGCCTACGACACCATCCGCGGTCGCGGCGATCCGACGGCCGAAGACGGCTATCTCGTTCTCGGACAGGTGCTGTTTACGCCGTCCGACGACGTGCGAATTCTCGCGAGCGTCGATCGCGGGCACGATGACGTCGCCACCGGCTTCAGCGATGCCGTCCGGGACTTCGGCGGCGGCGGATCGATCTACGGCGTCGCCGCCGCAGACCGGAATGGGTTCGATCGCGTGCTGCCGGGCTTGAACGTTCTCAACACGATGGAGCGCACCAATACGAGCGGCTTCCTTCGCGCGGAGTGGACGCCCGGTCCCTACACGCTGACGTCGATCACGGCGGCGCGCCAGATTGACTTCCTGTTCACGCGCGATGGCGAAGGCTCGACCTATGACATACTCACCGGGACCCAGCCGGTCGACTACAAGCAATTCTCGCAGGAATTCCGTCTCGCCTACGACAACGGCGGCGCGTTCTCCTGGCTTGCGGGGGCGTACTATTTCAAAGACGAGCGCAAGTCGCGGGATTTCAACCGCATTGGCCCGGACTTCCTGATCGCGTTCGTGCCCGCACTCGCCCCGCTCGCGCCCGCTCTCTACACCGGCGGGCCCGGCGGCGCCATCACCATCGGCCGTTTGGCGGCGAGCGCGACGCTGCGGACGTTGACGGGCGTGCCGATCACGACCTCGGAAGTTGGCGGCCAAGAGACGTTCGACACCAATGAAATCGACAGCCTTGCCTTCTTCGGTTCGGTGACGTGGAAGCCGACGCCCCAATGGGAAGCCACGGCGGGTCTGCGCTATACGAAAGAAACGATCAGCGCCTCACAAGGCAAAGTTCTCTCGGGGCCGCTTATCACCCTCGGGCCGCAGTTGGGCACAGCCTTCGCGGTGCCGACGATCACGTTGCCCGACGCTGAGGACGACAATGTTTCCCCAACCCTGAGCGTGAAGTATTCGCCGACGCGTGATCTGACTTTCTACGCGACCGGATCCAAGGGCTTCCGCAGCGGCGGCTACAATCTGGCCCCCATCAGCCGCACGCCGACGAACCTTGCAGCCTATGCCGCGTCGCAGAAGTTTGCGCCGGAAACGGTCACGAACTACGAGGCAGGCGTAAAGAGTGACCTGCTTGACGGGCGCCTGTCCTTCAACGCGGCGGTCTTCAAGCTCGACTACCGGGACTTCCAGCGTTCGATCTTCGTCGTCACGCCCACGAGCCAGACGACGCAGACGCTCAACACCAGCGCAACGGTGACGGGCGGCGAACTCGAGGGCCGCTGGCGGGCGACGGATCGTCTGACGCTTGCGGCGACCTACGGCTACCAGAAGTCCGAGTACGACGACTACCGCAACGCCCCGATCAACACGACGGCGGGCCTGAAGATCGTCAATCTCACCGGCGCGCCGCTGCCGTTCTCGCCCAAGTACAGCTCGACGATCTCGGCGATCTACACCCAGCCCCTCGCGAGCGACTGGAGTGCGACGCTCAGCGGCGACCTTCAACGGCGGTCGTCCTATCGGGTCACCGATGCGGATGGCACGGACCGCGAGGCGTTCGTTGGGGAAACGACGCTCGTCAACGCCGCGTTGTCCGTCCAGAACGACGCCCATGGCCTGACGTTCGCGCTCCGTGGCGCCAACCTCAATGACGAGGTGTATCGCACGGGGCTGGACTTCAACAGCTTCACGGGAACGGTGCGCCAGTCACTCAGCACGCCGAAGGTCGTGACGTTCGAAGTTCGCAAGACCTTCTGAGCCGAACCGCGCGGGAGCCGCTCATGTCTGTTGCTTTGCGGCTTCCCGCTGGTCAGCCGGTGGCGTCGACGCCGATACGCAAGCCGTATCTGATCTTTCTCGGCGATGTGCAGAGCCGCGCCTTTGCCAAGACCGCCTTCGGCGTTCGGGATTGGCTTCCCGACGAGACGGTGGGGCAGTGGCGGATGCCGACCTGCGCCGTTGATCTTGAGCTTGCCGAAATGTCGCCGCGGGCCGCTGCAGCGGCGGGCGCGCGGTCGCTTCTGATCGGCGTGGCCGCGCCAGGCGGGCAGATCCCGCCGGCCTGGACGCCGTATCTGATCGAGGCGCTGCAGTCCGGTCTCGACATCGTTAACGGTCTGCATACGCGTCTCGGCAGCGTTCCCGAGATCGCGGCGGTGGCGCGCGCGGAAGGGCGAGCGCTCCACGACGTGCGCCACGCTGACCGCGCCTTCCCGATTGGCACGGGGCGCAAGCGCACGGGCAAGCGTCTCTTGACGGTCGGGACGGACTGCGCGCTGGGGAAAAAGTACACCGCACTCTCTGTCACGCGGGCATTGGCGGCGGCGGGCATTCCGGCATCGTTTCGCGCAACCGGGCAAACCGGCATCATGATCGCCGGCGAGGGCGTCGCGATCGACGCCGTCGTTTCGGATTTCGTCGCGGG
>JBILMQ010000092.1:0-11640 GCA_044375455.1 Caulobacterales bacterium
CCGATGGACCTGGTCATCGTTCCATTCGCCGAGCTGCCCGATGGCGACCGGGTGATGACGTTTGCATTCGCCCCTGCGGCGCAAGCCTGAACGGCCTCGCGTGAGGCTTCCAACACAAGGACGACGCTATGTCTGAGGTTGCCATTGTCGGCATTGGTCTGCATCCCTTCGGGCGCACGGACGGGGTGTCTGGACGCGAGCAGGGCGCATTTGCTGCGCGCGCGGCGCTGGCGGACGCCGGCATTGAATGGCCGCAGGTTGAGGTCGCCTTTGGCGGCTCATCGTCGTCGGGTTCCGCCGACACGCTGGTCAACGAACTCGGCCTGACAGGCCTGCCGTTCATCAATGTTGCGAACGGCTGCGCAACGGGCGGCTCGGCGCTGGTATCGGCCTACAGCGCCATCAAGTCCGGCATGTATGACGTCGCCATGGCGATCGGCTTTGACAAGCATCCGCATGGCGCGTTTGCGGTCAACACTGCAGCGATGGGCCTGGGCGACTGGTATGGCGAGGTTGGGCTCGCCCTTACCACCCAGTTTTTCGGCATGAAGATCCAGCGGTACATGCATCTGCATGGGGTGACGGAGGATGCGCTGATCCGGGTGGCGGAAAAAAACTACTACAACGGCTCTCTCAACCCGAACGCCTGGCGACGCACGCCATTCACCTATGACGAAATCAAAAACTCGCCGATGGTGAATGATCCGTTGCGCAAGTACATGTTCTGCAGCCCGTCCGAGGGCGGGGCTGCGTTGATCCTGGCCTCCGCGAAGGCGGCCAAGCGTTTCACCACCAAGCCGGTTTGGTTGAAGGCTGCCTCGATCCGGACGCGCCTGTACGGGTCGTTTGAGGTGCTGTCGCCCGACAAGGCGATCATCGATGCGCCGAGCCCCACGGTGCAGGCGTCTGAGGCCGCCTATGCGATGGCGGGCATGGGACCGCGGGACATGGACATTGCACAGATCCAGGACACCGAGTCCGGCGCCGAGATCATGCATATGGCTGAAAATGGATTCTGCGCTGACGGCGACCAGGAGCGCATGCTGGCCGATCGCGAGACCTGGATCTCGGGACGGCTGCCGATCAACACTGACGGCGGCTGCATTGCCAATGGCGAGCCGATCGGGGCCTCGGGTCTGCGTCAGGTCTATGAGAATTGCTTGCAGATCCGTGGCGCGGCGGGTGTGCGCCAAGTTCAGAAACCCATCAAAGCGGCCTATACGCATGTGTACGGAGCGCCTGGGCTGAGCGCAGTGACGATACTGTCGGCATAGGACGTCGACTGCGGGCCGGCGCCGCTTCCGGGTCGCCGTCCCTCTTGGATGCGGCGTCAGGTGCTGATGGCGTATCGGGTGATGGCGGATCCGGTGGGGCGGGCGCTGCGGCGGGCTTCTCGACGGCCCGGGGCGCGACGGTCGTGTCCAGCGGCTGGTCCTTCTGCAAGGCCGCGACAGCCGCCTGTGCGCCAGACCGGTTCGCGGGCCGGATCGGGTCCGCAGGGTCCGCGGCTGCGAGCGACCGGGCGGACGTCCTGGCGACAGGCGGATATCCGGGCGCCGGGCGGTGATCAATTCGGCGGGCCGAGTGTGCGCTGTCCAGTCGCCAGGCTCAGGGTTTGGTCCTGGCGGCGACCAGAGACTTCGCCTCATCAAGGCTCGCGACGCGTTCCACCGTTTTGATGCGGCAGACTTCTGGCGTGCGTCCGGCATGTCCGCGGGTGATCACCTTCGCGAAGTCGCCAGAGCATGCGCGTGTGCCGAAGCTCGACAGCGCGGCGGCGTTGGACCAGGCGATGTCGTTGCAGCGCTGGTAGAATGTAAGAAGGTAGGTGCGCGTGCGCGTTGGCGCTTCGATCACGACATGAGTGTCGTCGACGACCTGATATCCTGATACCGAGGCGGTGCGAAAACAGGCCTGATCGCTGCGCGCGCCGGCCACAGCTGGCGTTGCCAGGAGAACCATGCTGGTCCAAACGCAAACAGTCTTCATGACGGTGGCTCCACATTCCCGCAAAGATATCTATACCATCGCGCCAGCAAGCGTGCGCGCGCCGCGCGCGCACCTTTGCGTGAACAGCCGCTGAAAGAGAGCGCCATTTCCATGGGGTCCGCCACGTCCCGCCACCCTGGATCGAGCCCGCGCATTCTGATTGCCGGCGCTGGCGTAATTGGCCTGACTTTGGCCTTGACGTTTGGGCGGCGCGGCGCGCGGGTGCTCGTCAGCGAAGCGACCCGGGTTGGGGGCGGTGCAAGCGCCGCGGCCGCTGGCATGTTGACGCCGTTTTACGAGACCGATCCGCACAGCGACGCGCACCCATACCTCGCCGCCCTCGCGGCAGAGAGCCTGCGACGCTGGCCTGCCTTTGCTGCGAGCTTGTCTGCCGATGTCGGCTTTCGCCAGCGCGGTGTCGTCTACGTGGCGCGCAGCGCTGATGACAGCGCGCGCCTGGAGCGCGCCATTGCCGCGAGTCAGGCGCCGGTCAGCCTGCTGGATGGCGCCGGTGTGCGGGCGCTCGAACCCGCCGTTTCCGGCGATATTGACCGTGCGGCGTTCGCCCACACTGAGGGGCAGGTCGATGTCCGACTGCTGCTGCCGGTTCTGGCTGATGCATGCCGTCAGGCTGGGGTGCTGTTCGACGAGGGCAGCGAAGTCCTCGCGGTCCACCAGATCGGCGGGCGTGCGCGCGGACTGATGCGGGCTGATGGCCGGGTGACCGGCGGCGATTGTGTGGTGATTGCCGCAGGCGCATGGGCGCGGCGCCGGTTCTCCGATTTGGCGGGCCTTGCGCATGTTGCGCCTGTGAAGGGGCAGATCTGCGCGGTTGATGCTCCTGGGGTGCAATTGGACCGTCCGATCGAAGGCCCGGGCGTATATTTAACGCCACGCGGTGACGAGATCCTCGTCGGGGCCACTCGAGAACCCGGCGACTGGAGCCTGACGGTTGACCCTTCGGCCATCGATGGTCTGCTGGCGGCTGCACGCCTCCTCGCCCCGGGGCTTGCGGGTGCGCGTGTTACTGCTCAGTGGGCGGGCCTGCGTCCTGGCCTGCCGGACCGTGCGCCGGTGCTGGGGCAAAGCAATCTCAAAGGCGCCTTCGTAGCCTGCGGTCATGGCCGTAACGGCGTGCTGCTGGCGCCCGTGACGGCGGACATCCTCGCCGATCAGATCCTGGGCGGTCCGCCCGACAGTCTCGCGCTGCGCTTTGCGCCGACGCGTTTCGCGCCCGCCGCCCAACCGGCTGTCCGCGCCGCTGCGGCGCCTGGCGACGCCTTCAACACCGCATCTGCAGGTCCAGGGAGCATGTCATGACGCTTGCCATCGAACCAACTGAAGACCAGCGCGCCATCAAGTCCGAGATTGAGAAGATCTGCGCCCGCTATGATGACGCCTACTGGTCGAAGACTGATGAAACCGGCCGATTCCCTGAGGATTTCGTCGCTGACATTGCGGCCGGGGGATGGTTGGGCCTGGCCATGCCGGAGGAGGTCGGCGGGGCCGGGCTGGGGCTGACCGAGGCTGCCATCTTGATGCAGACGGTGGCGCAGTCGGGGGCCGGCTTCTCAGGCGCGTCGGCCATTCACCTCAACATTTTTGGTCCGATGCCGATCGTAAAGTTCGGCGCCCCTGAGCAGAAGCAGGCGTTTCTGCCTCCTGTCATTTCAGGCGCCGACAAGATGTGTTTTGCGGTGACGGAGCCAAATTCTGGTTTGGACACTGCAAGTCTGCAGACCAAGGCGGAGCGGACAAAGTCCGGGTATGTCATCACGGGTCGGAAGATCTGGACGACATCAGCCCAGCGCGCCAACAAGATCATGATCATCGCCCGCACCACGCCGCGCGACCAGTGTCGCAAGCCAACTGACGGACTTTCAATCTTCTACACCGATTTCAACCGCAACCGGATCGAAGCCCAGCCGATTCCGAAGATGGGTCGCAAGGCGGTCGAGTGCAACACGCTGTTCATCGACAATCTCGAGGTTCCCCGCGATCATTTGATCGGTGAAGAGGGCAAGGGCTTTCAGTACATTCTGTCCGGTCTCAACCCGGAGCGTGTTCTGTTTGCGGTCGAGGCGGTCGGTCTCGGCCGCGCGGCGCTCTCCAAGGCCGCGCGCTACGCAAAGGAGCGCGTCGTTTTCGGGCGTGCGATCGGCCAGAACCAGGGCGTGGCCCATCCGCTGGCGCGCAGTTGGATCCAGCTGGAGGCGGCCGACCTGCTGGCGTTCAAGGCGGCGGCGCTGTTCGACGCCGGCAAAGAATGCGGGGCTGAGGCCAATGCGGCGAAGTACCTTGGCGCTGAGGCGGGCTTTGAGGCCTGTGAGGCGGCCGTGCTTGCCCATGGCGGCATGGGATACGCCAAGGAGTATTCGGTTGAGCGCTATTTTCGCGAGGTCATGATCGCACGCATCGCGCCTGTGTCGCGTGAAATGATCTTGAATTTCGTCGCCGAGCGCGTTTTGGGCCTGCCGAAAAGCTACTGAGCCCCCAGCGCCGGGGTCTGGCGCTGAGTTCGGTCCCCGAAGTCTATCCCCGGATTCAGGCCCCGGATTCAGGCCCCGGATTCAGGCCCCTGAGCCTGAGTCTGGGTCTGAGTCTGTGTCCGGGGGTCTGTGTCCGGGGGTCTGTGTCTGGGGTCTGTCTCCGCAGTCGGTCCCAGGGTCTGTTCATGATATGGGGCGCGGATAGGGCGCTCACCTGGCCCAGCCCCATCTTGGCCGCGTCATGTCGGCGGACTTGTCCCTGCTTGCGCAGGCGCGCCTGGGGCTACTGCGGTGCGAGGGGACCGTTCGGCCCTGCGAGCCGGCTCGGCGCGACTGTTTCCAGGCCGCGGCAATCGACCGACCGCGGTTCAACCGGTCCGCGCCTTGGCGGTCCGCGCAGGATAACGGTGCGTCGGGCGAGCACTTCGGCGCCTGGTGTCTGCAGCGGAGTGGCGCTGACTGTCTCAACGATGCTGGTGACCTGCTGGTCGGCGGTTGCAGCGCGCACCTTGATGGTGCGTCGTGTTTCATAGGCCGCACTTGGCTGGTCGATCCGCTCCGCGGCGAGACACCACAGGCGCCCGCCGTCTTCTCCGGTCATCAAGCGACGGGCCCCAGAGAGGCTGTCTAGTCCCCCGACCTTTTCGCGTCGCACATAAAATTCGAAGCGTGCGCAGCGTGCGTCGCGTGAGGGGGCGATCGAGAATCGCCACCAGCCGTCGGCGTCGACGAGTGGGGTGAGCACGCCATCCGGGCTGAAGGGCGGATCAAACTGGCTGCGCAGTCGGAAGTCGAGGGCGGAGACGTTGGTCTCCACGCTGTCCCAGCCTTCGGCGAGTCGTGACAGCACGTCGAAGGGACGCGTGGAGAGGTCGCGGTCGAGGATCACGCCGGTGCGGATCGGCGTGACTGGCGTGATGTCAGGCGCCGCCCGGCGGCAGGCCTGGGCCTGCGCCGTCTTAGGATTGGGCTTTGCGGGCGGCGCGCGCAGCACGATCTGCTGCAGGACGCGCGCGACGCCCTGCTCGGTTGGATCATCCCAGCGCATGGGTGCGGTCGGGCCGGAGGCTATTCCAGACATCTGCACCTCGCGCTGGCGTCCCTTCGCATCGGTGATGCGCAGCACCAGGAGCGTGCCGGGTGAAAGCGTTGGGCGATCGATGTCGAGGACAACGGCGGCGGGGCCGTCGGCCGCGTAACCGAGGTCGGCGAGCGCGTCTCTGGCGGCGCTGGCCTGCAGATCGAGCGCCTGTTGGGCTGCCGGATCAGCTTGCGGGGTGACGGAGATGCGGGCGCCTCGCTCCGAGGCGAGGCGCGTGACCCCTGGGATGGCCCGATCGTAAACGCGCGCGGCGTCGATTGCCCCCGCCTGCGCCAGCACCGCCGTCGGCCAGGCGCACAGCAGGCCTGCGCATGCCAGCACGACGGGCAGCAGGCTCGCGCATTGGCTGGCGCGCGATGTGGCGGGCACGCCGATGGCGGCGGAGCGTGAGGGAGCTGGACGGCGGGAAGATCTGGCGATCATGGCAGGGTTAGCGGTTGTCTGGAGTGTGTCCACGACGGGGCCGGCATCATCCGCGCACGAACCCGCCTGCGCGATAGATCGCATCGATTGTCTCCATATTGGCGATCATATCTTCGCCTTCCGTCGGCAGGGCGTCTCCACTCGCGAGCGCGTGTTTCACCGCGGCGAGTTGAAAGGTGAAGGTCGCGTCCATGGTGAGGCTCTCATGATGGGTCTTGCCCGCCCGCGTGAGCGCGATGTCGTGACCGAATTGGGGGGCTAGGGGATTTGTCACCTCGAGGCTGCCGTCGGTCCCCTCGAGGCGCAGCGCCGCGCGTCGTACACCGTCGGCAGGCTGCATGGACGTCTGCACGATCGCTTCAAAGCTAGTCCCGAATTGCAGCCGTGCTTCGGTGGTCACATCGACGCCGCTCGGGGCCTTGTCCACGCGCGCTTCGACACCGGTGAGCGCGGGCTCGCCAGCGCCTGGTGCGGCCTGGGACTTGGCCGCATGGCGCAGCCAATGGACGCAATAGCAGCCGAGGTCCATCAAGGCGCCGCCGCCCAAATCGGCGCGCCATCGGATTTCGTCGGGGTCGGTGCGGATATTGGCGTTGAAGACTGCCGAGCCGCGCGTCAGGGTCCCGATTTCACCGCGCCGCAGAATATCAAGCACACGCACGAAGACGGGGTGATGGCGATAGTGGAAGGCTTCTATGAGGCGCACATTGCGCGCGCGCGCATGGTCAACGATAGCCCGGGTCTCGGCGGCATTGGCTGCGGAGGGCTTTTCCAGAAGGACCGGCTTGCCGGCGTCAATCGCAAGGCGGGCGTGGGCGGCGTGCAGAGCAGGCGGGCTTGCGACATAGACGAGATCGACATCGTCTCGCGCCACCAGGTCTTGGTAGCTCGCTGCGACGCCTGGCAGGCCGTGTTCCTGGGCGAAGGCGCGCGCGCGCGCTGGGTCGCGGGCGGCGATGGCGGTGACGCGCACGCCTGGAACCAGTCGCGCTGGCGTGATGACGGCTGCGTTGGCGATGCGCGCAGCCGCCAGAATCCCGATCCGCAGGGCCATCGCCTAAGCCTCGATGAGGGGGAAGCGGGCGATGGCGGCGCTGCCGTCTTCGCGCCCGAATGCAAGATTTTTTCCGTCGACGGACCAGGCCATGCCGGACACTGGAGAGCCTGCAGACCCGTCGATTTCGGCTGTCTGGGCCGCGCCCATCGGAAAAATCGACACCTTGCCGTTGTCATATCCGGCTGCGACGACGGCCAGGGTCGGAGCGCCGGCGCAGCGCGTCACGTTGTTGCCCGGGTCGCCCACCATGATGGCCTGCTGGCCCATCGGCCCTTTGGGGCCGACGAATGGCCAGACCACAACGACTTCCGCCCCGCTCGTCGCCATCAACTTGCCTTGGTCGAGGAACGAGAGCGATTTCGGTCGCTGTGGATATTGCGGCATGCGGAAATCGGTTCCGTCCTCAAGGCGCCAACCGTGCAGGCTGGCGTCCTGCATGGACGTGATGAGGAAGCGTCCGTCGGGGCTGGTGACGACGTCGGTATGCGGCCCAGCCCAGCGCAGGCGTTTGGCCACGCTGGTCGCTGATCCTGCCATCCATTGCGTCACGCCGTCCTTGTGCGCGCAGTAAAGTCGCTTGCCGGTCGGATCAAACGTCATGCCGCGCACAACGCTGTCGTGGGCGAAGCGCGCGATGTGTTTGCCGTCTGCGGAAAATGTCAGGACGTTTTTGCCCCATCCGGCCGCGACGATCCCGGTCTTGGGCGACGCGGCGATGCACTCCACCCAGCCTCGTTCTCTGGCCCATTCCTGGGCGCCTGCGTGGTTGACGAACACGAGGCGCCCGTCGTCGCCGCCAGAGATCACCCCGCCGCGATGCGCGACTGCGGTGAGCGCGGCTTCGGCGTGGGCGCGAATGACGGCCTGCGGGTCGGCGTCTGCTGGGCCAGCAAAGGCGATGGCGCCGTCGCCGAGTGCGAATGCGAAGGCGTCGCCGGTCCAAACCACAGCGTTAACGGGCGCGTCGAACGCGAAGCGGACGCCGTTTTCATCGACGTAGGCGGGAGCGTTCACGCGATGCAGGCCTCGAAGCCGGCCTTGAGGGCGTCGCGGGGCAGATCGCGACCGATGAAGACGGCGCGTGAGATGCGGGCTTCGTCGGCGCGCCATGCGCGCTGCCAGTCCATCTCGAGCACCATGTGAACGCCCTGGAAGACAAGTCGGCGGTCCTCACCCTGAGCGTTCAGGATGCCTTTCCAGCGCAGTATCTGGGGACCCTGCTCCTGGGCGAGGCCGGCGAGCCAGGATTGTAGTTTCATCCGATCGAGCGGCTTGTCGGTCGACAGCGAGACCGACTGGATGTCGTCAAGATGTCCCGCCTGCGCCCGGCCGGACGTCTGGTCATGCGGGTCATCGCCTGCATGGGGACGATGGCCATCGCCGTGAGAGACGTCGCCATGGGCGTGGCTATGCGCATGGTCATGGTGATGATCTTGGTGATGGTCGTGGTGATGATCGTGGTGTTCATGGTCGCACAAGAAATGCGGGTCGACGTCGAGAATGCGCTGCAGGTCGAACGCCCCCTGGTCCAGAACGACGTCCAGCGGCGCTGCACAGCGTTGCGTGCGCACCACCCGAGCGGTCGGATTGATCGTGCGGATGCGTTGCTCGACGCGGGCGAGATCCTCCGGGCTCACGAGGTCGGTCTTATTCAGCAGGATCACATCGGCGAAAGCTATCTGCTCCAGCGCCTTCTCGCTGTCGGCGAGGCGGGCCTCCAGATTAAGCGCGTCGGCGACGGTCAGGATGGCGTCGAGCCGCGTGCGTCTCTTGACCTCTTCATCGAGGAAGAAGGTCTGCGCCACGGGTGCGGGATCGGCAAGACCGGTGGTTTCGACGAGGATGGCGTCGAACTTGCCCTTCCGCTTCATCAGCCCAGAGAGGATATGGATGAGATCGCCGCGCACGGTGCAGCAGATGCAGCCGTTGTTCATTTCAAAGATTTCTTCATCCGCGTCGACCACAAGATCGTTGTCGATGCCAATTTCTCCGAATTCGTTGACGATGACGGCGTAGCGCTTGCCGTGGTTCTCGGTCAGGATGCGGTTGAGAAGCGTTGTCTTGCCCGCGCCGAGGAAACCGGTGAGGACGGTGACGGGGGTTTGTTCGCTCATGGCAGGGCTCATTGCAATCTGGGGTCGATGCGAAGTTCGGAGGTGCGTGCGGGAACTGGCCGCGCCTCGGTCAGGCGATAGAAGAAGCCGGTGTCGTCGCGGTAGATAAGGTTCATTTTGCCCTCCACAAGCACCGCGTCGTAACTGAAATTGAATGGCTTCGAGGCTTTTACCTCGATCAGAAACGCCGGTCCCGCGGTCATGCAGAATGGGCACGAAGGCGGGTAGGCCATCAAGATGAAGTGGTTTTGTGTTTTGGATTCCTCGAGCGGCATCATGTAGCCGTTGATGCGGATCGTCTTGCCGTTCAGGTTCTTCACCGCGTCGGGAAAGACCGGCGCGACATAGGAGAACCGGTTGGCGTCGACTTTTTCGACCTCTTTTGTCTGGCCGAGCAGGTCCCAGCTGATGGCTCCGCGCGGCGTCGGTGCTGTGGTCCAGGTCTGTCCGGGGTGGGATTGGTAGCCTGGAGCGTCCGCCGGTTTGCTCTGGGCATGGGCCGGGCTGCCTGACCCTGTCGCCAGGACGCCGGCGGCGGCCAGCATGCCGAGCAGGAGGACGGCGCCGGGCATCATGCGCGTGGCGGCAGCTGTTGCGGCCCGCATCGTGCGGCCGGCAAGGATCACCGCCCCTGCCAGGGCGGAGCTCGCCAGGTCGCCCCGTGAGGCGCCCGTCCTCAAAGAAATCTTTCCGGGGTCGATCTTGCCTGGCGCGATGTTCCCCAATGAAATGTTCCCCCGCGCGACGGTTTCGGCGCCATCTGGCTGACTGGCGATCGCCTGGTGCGGTGTGGAAGAAATGTCGACGCGAGTGACTGTCGCCATCATGGCCTCGGGGTGCGATTGCGTGTGGAGCCTGGAGCTTACGCCTTGGCGAGGGTGTCCGCCAGATCCGCGCGGTAGGCAAGCAGGCCTGGCGCCAGGGCGGCGGCGACGCCGGCGGTGAGCGCCCCGGTCAGGATCCAGCCGATCTCCCAGCGCCAAACCAGCGCCCCGGCGGCGAAGGCCTGCGCCTGATCAGAGATCCCGCCGAGGCTCGCCATCAGACCGTAGGCGGCCGCCACGCCGAGCGCGGCGCCGATCGCTGCGACGATGAGGCCCTCCAGCAGGCTCTGCGACAGCACCCGCGTGCGCGACGCGCCCATGACGCGCATCAACGCAACGTCGCCCCGCCGCTCGCGTGCGACCTGCAGCATGGCGACGAATACGCTGACGGCTGCGGCTGCGACCAGCAGCCAGGCAAAGGCGGAAATCAGGTCGAAGCCGACGCCGAGCAGGTCGAGCAGGCGGGTGGTCTCAAGCGCTGGGGAGGCCGCCATCATGGCGGTGTTGCGATTGATCCGGGCGGGCAGGCGGACGGCGGCCATTGGCGTGCGGTACTGGATGAGCAGCGCGGTTACCTCATCTGGGTAAGCGTCCTCGCCGAGGGCGCTGTGCGCATGGCCCATGTCGTTCCCGCCGGCGTGGTCATGCTGTGCCGGTGCCTCCTTCGCCGGCGTCGTCGGCGCGGCGCCTGACGCGCTGGCGGCAGCATCGGCCGGATGGATGGCGTGCATCATCTGGACAGTTTCGACCGGTGTCACGATCACCCGGTCGAGCACGGTGCGGGTTGGCTTGAGGCGACCCACGACCACCGTTTCATGGCCGGCGTGCGCCGTCCCACCGTCTCCAAGTCCGTGGGCGGATTGAAATCGATCGCCGACCGCAATGCCGATGCGCTGCTGCGCCTGCGCGCCGATCACGGCTTCGTAGGGAGCGGCGAACATCCGGCCTTCGGCAAGTTCGCCGCCGAAATGGTCCACATAGTCGCGCGTGCTGCCGACCACGCGTGCGCCGCGGAACGAATCGCCGAGGGCGAGCGGAATGGCTCTTTTCACCAGGGGATCAGCCGCGATGCGCGCAGCGTCGCCCGCCGTGATGTTGCCCGTCGGCACATCAACCTGAAAGATGCTTGAAAGAATGAGCTGCAGGGGGCTGCCTTTGGCGCCGACGACAAGATCGATGCCGCGCGCGCTTTTCGACAGGTTTTCTGAGAGCGCGGTGGTGAACAGGACCAGCGCGGCCGCGGCCATCACGCCCAGAGCGAACAGCACGACATGCAAGGCTGTGGAGAGGCGCCGGTCCCACAGGCTTGCCAGAGCAAGACCCCAGGCGCTCATGGCGCCGCCTCGGGCGCAGCGAGCTCCAGGCGGTCTGGAAACAGGTCCTTAAGCCGCTGATCGTGGGTGGCGATGACGAGGGTCGCGCCGCAGGCGTCGGCTTCGGCGCGCAGCAGGCCCGCAACGCGCTGTGCGGCGCTGTCGTCGAGCGCGCTTGTCGGCTCGTCGGCGAACACCAGGCGCGGTCGGGCGGCCAGCGCGCGCGCCACGGCGGCGCGCTGGCTCTCGCCCTGGCTCGCCTGGCGCGGCAGGCGGTTGGCCAGATGGCTGATGTGCAGGCGCTCCAGCAGGTCGTCGATGTGCGTTGG